>JBJOGP010000092.1:0-3057 GCA_046048175.1 Bacteroidota bacterium | reverse complement strand
TTTCATAGAGTGTAAATAATACATGCCCACCATCCAATGCAGGGATAGGCAACAAATTCATAAAGGCTAAAACGATTGAAAGAAAAGCAGTGATTCTCCAAAAAGACTCCCAATCCCAACTAGTTCCAGGGAAAATGGAACCCATGGCCTTAAACCCGCCTACCCCTTTGTAAGCGCCCGTTTCCGGATCTAAAATCTTTTTGAATTGATCAATATAATCCTGCAATTCAGCTGCTGCTTTTTTTACTCCGCCAGGAATGGCCTGAGGAAAAGTCAACCGCTCTACATCCAGTTTAACCCATCCCAAACTATCCATTTGTTGGTAACTGTACCCATAAGCAAGAAATCCTAATCTTCCCTCAGCACTCACCGGTAAACTTAGCGGCACCTCTGCTCCATTTCGCTCTACAACAAAAGAAACTTTTTTTCCTTTATAAGCAGATAACCTTTCTTGCAATTCATCATAATAAGAAAGACGAAAACTATCAATTGATACAATTTTATCGCCTGGCCTTAATCCCGCTTTATAAGCAGGTGTAGTATGTGGCACTAAAAAAGCAATAGCCGGCCTTCTAGCTTCCAAAAACCCACGAATATTTTTATTTCGATTTTCTACCAACTGCCCAATAAGATCTTTGTCAAGAATGATGGTAACCTGTTCTGTGCCTCTTAATAATTGTACTTGTTGGCCCAAAAGAAGTTTACGACGCAATTTTTCAAAATCATTTACTGGCTCACCATCCACGGCAAGGATACGGTCACCATTACGAATTCCCATTTTATACAGCGTGCTGTCAACGACATGCACACCATATTTCATAGAAGAAGTAGGGATTTTTTTATCGCCCCAAATCATTAAGATAAAAGCATAAATAATAAAAGCCACCAACACATTCATAACGACTCCACCAACCATGATAATGAGTCGTTGCCAAGCTGGTTTACTTCTAAATTCCCAGGGTTGTGCAGGACTTTTCAGGGCCTCTTTATCCATACTCTCGTCAATCATCCCAGCAATCTTAACATAACCGCCTAATGGAAGCCATCCAATCCCATATTCAGTTTCTCCTTTTTTCTTTTTGAATAAAGAAAACCATGGATCGAAAAAGAGGTAAAATTTTTCAACTCTACATTTAAACCAGCGAGCGGTGATATAATGACCAAACTCGTGGAGAATAACCAAGATTGAAAGCGAGAGTAATAATTGTCCAGCTTGTAATCCTACAGCAGACCAATTGATTGCAAGTAGTAACATAAAAGTTGATGCCGGCAGAAAAATAGCCGGGTTATAAGTTTATTTGATCAGCCGCAAAGTTACGAGCAGCAGCATCGCTCTCAAAATATTCCTCCAAAGTTGGATGTTGTATAAATTGAATCTGTTGCATCGTCTTTTCAATGATAGTTGTCATATCCAAGAAATTAATTCTGTTTCTTAGAAATGCATAAACGACAATCTCATTAGCAGCATTCATTATACAAGCTAGATTACCCCCCCTTTCTAAGGCCTCGCCTGCAAGGGCAAGATTTCGGAATGTTTTTACATCTGGATCTTCAAAACTAAGATTACGAACAGACTTGAAGTCAAATCGGGGAAATTGATTCGCAATTCGCAGAGGAAATGCCATAGCATACTGAATTGGCAATTTCATATCAGGTAGCCCCATTTGAGCTTTGATACTTCCATCTTCAAACTGAACCATACTGTGTATGATACTTTGAGGATGAACCACTACTTGAATTTGTTGAGGGCGCAAATTGAAAAGCCACTTTGCCTCAATCATTTCCAATCCCTTGTTCATTAAGGTTGCAGAATCAATAGTGATTTTTGCACCCATTGACCAGTTAGGGTGCTGCAAGGCATGCTCACGTTTTACATTGACCAGGTAGTTCGTCTTTCTGCCCAAAAAAGGTCCTCCAGAAGCAGTCAAAATAACTTTTTCGATTTTATTACGAGTCTCCCCTACTAAGCATTGAAAAATTGCAGAATGTTCTGAATCAACAGGGATGATAGGAACTTTATTTTCCAAAGCCGTACGCATCACAATATCACCGGCAACAACTAATGTTTCTTTATTAGCTAGTGCGATGGCTTTTCCAATTTTTATGGCAGCAAGTGTTGGACGCAATCCTGCATAGCCAACGATTGCGGCCAACATTAGATCATAACAATCTAAACCCGCAACTTCCTCCAATGCTTTTTCTCCCGCAAATACTTTTATGCCTTTGTCCTGAAGGGCCTGCTTAACAACAGTATATTTTGATTCATCCCCGATTACTACAATGTTTGGCTCAAAGCGAAGCGCCTGCTCAATTAATAATTTTTCATTTTGCTGAGCCGTTAATATTTCCGCAGTGAATAAGGTGGGATGTGAAGCAATCACCTCCAATGCTTGGGTTCCAATTGAACCGGTAGATCCAAAAATTGCAATACGCTTAGGACTGGAGGATTGGCTCATGAATGTGTTGTGTTATTTTGAATAAACGAAGTTAACGCATCAGCAATCTTTCTGTCATTGCTGAGTCTAGGCACTTTATTTTGACCACCTAATTTTCCAATGGAGCGCATATAATCTACAAAGCCTCCTTTTCGAATTAGGTTAATTTTTAAGGGCCTTAATATGTTTCCCTTTATAAGATCATCGTAGTAAACATTCTTTTTTCGAAGATGCTGATCAATACAACTAGAAAAAGCGGCAAGACTTTCTGGAGCCCTATCAAATTCAATAAACCATTCGTGGCAGGATTTATCTTGATCTTGGCTAACGTAGGGTGCCACTGTAAATTCCCGAATACTTACTGAAAACTCCTCCAAGGCCTTGTTAAGACTATACTCCACTTCCTCCCCAATTACATGCTCTCCAAATGCAGATATAAAATGTTTGGTGCGGCCAACTACTATGATTCTATAAGGATCTACGGATACAAATCGAACCACATCGCCTATTTCATAGCCCCAAAGTCCTGCGTTACTATTAATAACCAAAGAATAATTCTGACCCACTTTCACCTCGGAAAGTGAAACGCGTTGAGCACCTTCTTTTCCTATTTCCTGCATGG
>JBJOGP010000091.1:0-3069 GCA_046048175.1 Bacteroidota bacterium | reverse complement strand
GCTGGTGAAAAATTGGCTATGGAGTATATCGCGCTGCAGTTTCAAACCATTGGACTGGAAGCAAAGGGAACAGAAAAATATTACCAGCCTTTTTCGGTAAGCGAAGGAAAAGAAATGAAACCTGCGACTGTTTTTTCTGTCACCAAATCTTTTTCGCAGGGTGCAACAGCCACCAAGGTGTTAACACCCGGCACAGAGTATTTTGTTTTTCCTTACAGCGCTAATGGAACTATTACGGGAACAGCAACTTCGGGGCTACAGGAAATCGGCTCTCCTTGGCTTATTGATATTGCATTGGTATTAGAAGACAACAGCAGCAATCCTCATTTTGATTTACCCGGCTACATTTATGAATTCAGCAAAAACGCAAAAGCAAAAGGCGCAACTGCAGTATTATGGTACAACTCGGGCAAGCAAGATGACAAACTTAGTTTTAACGGAAAAGACCGTTCCCCTGTTTTAGAAATTCCAGTCATCTATCTTACAAAAAAACCACTCGACGGAGTTAGTGCTGCAGAGGATGAAGGAGAATTGAGTTTTAATGCAACTATACAAATAGGAGAAAAGTTCCGCAATGGGTATAATGTAATCGGCTATATAGATAATAAAGCTGCCACAACGGTAGTGGTGGGAGCGCATTTTGATCATTTGGGATACGGCGAAGACGGAAATTCTCGCTATGAAAAAAAGGAACCCGCTATTCACAATGGTGCGGATGATAATGCAAGTGGAACTGCTACACTGATTGAACTGGCGCGTACACTCAAAAAAACAAAAGGCGCTGCTACTAATTATTTATTCATTGCTTTTTCCGGAGAGGAGTTAGGTTTATATGGCTCCAAATATTTTACAGACCACCCAACCATCGATTTGAAGAGCATCAACTATATGATCAATATGGATATGGTGGGACGATTAAATGACAGTGCTAGAACAATTACAATTGGTGGATACGGAACTTCTCCTGCTTGGGCCTCTTTAGTAAATGCGCAGAACATTCTGCGTAGCGCAGGCAATTTGCAAATCAAAATTGATTCCAGCGGTTCGGGTCCCAGTGATCACACATCCTTTTATAGAAAAGACATTCCTGTTTTATTTTATTTTACCGGACTACACACCGATTATCACAAGCCGTCTGACGATGCTGACCGTATCAACTATAAAGGCATGATCAATATTTTGCAACATGCTAAAAATGTAATTGAAGGAGCTAATGCACAGGGTCGTTTGGCCTTTTTAAAAACACGAGAAGCACAAACTACTACAACGGCTCGCTTTAGTGTTTCAATGGGAATTATGCCCGATTATACCTATAGCGGCAACGGTGTTCGTGCAGATGGAGTAAGTGAGGGTAAGCCTGCTCAAAAGGCGGGACTGAAGGCGGGGGACATTGTGTTACAAATTGGAGACTATAAAGTAAACTCCATGGAGTCGTACATGCAAACGTTGGGTAAATTTAAAAAAGGAGACAGGGCCACTGTTGTTTACCAACGAGGAACAGAGCAATTCAAGGTTGAAATTCAATTTTAATTCGGTTCCGTTGTAACTTAGGTTTGTTAATGTATGGCAGACCGCGTCAATAAATTAGTTCTTGATAACTCTCTTATAACGGAGGCTTTTTTTGAAGGCACTCGTTTGCTGGGTATTGTAGCCCCTATTCGCGGTTATCAGTTTTGTTGGCACCTGAATAATTCAATCGGTTTGGATTTTCGTATCAATGAGTTAGAGATTAAGCGTATTTATAAAAAAAGACAATACTTATTCTCGGTGTATGAGTATCGTGAACCAACGGGTTCTTTAGAGCACTACATCTACTCTAACAAATTTGATGGCGAGTTCTTATTGCCCGAATTCAAGCACCTTGATTTTTTATGGTTGATGAAAGAAGACGAGGTGAGTGATACGTCGATTCAACAAACAATTCAAGTTATTCGAAGTATACCTCCGGTTCAGCTAGTTGCTGAACTACCGATTGAACAAATCAAGAATAAAGAAAATCTCGTGTTTTAGTTTTACAAAATGGTTAGTGCGTGCTCACCCGCCGCAATCATTTTTCCAATAGGCTCACAACAAGCCTCAAGACCGTTTGCACTAAAAAGTGCTTGAACTTCTTGCAAGGCCGCTTCGCTTACACTGATTAGTAAACCTCCATTGGTTTGAGGATCTGGTAATACCGTAAACGCTTCCATCACGTTCACGCCTTTTTCAAATTTGACCTTGCTGCTATAGCTGTTCCAGTTTCTTGGTGTCGCATCAGGGGTAATGCGTTGCGCAATGTAATCACGAGCCCCCTCCATTAATGGAACTTTTCCATAGCTGATTTGTGCACTTAGTCCACTTCCTGTTGCCATTTCTAACGTGTGTCCCATCAATCCAAAACCAGTTACATCTGTCATGGAGTGCACGCCAGCTATAGCTCCTAGTTTTTCACCAATCGAATTGAGTGTGGTTAGTTGTTTTTCTAAAACCGTACGATGTTCGGGTTGAAGTAGTCCTCTTTTTTCGGCCGTAGACAAAATGCCAACCCCCAATGGTTTAGTTAATAATAATACATCACCTTCTTGCGCGGTATTATTTTTCTTTAGTTGAGCAATGGGAACGATGCCGCTCACCGCTAAACCGAAAATAGGTTCCGGCGAGTCAATGCTATGTCCACCTGCCAATGGAATTCCGGCTTCTGCACAAATTGTTCTTCCGCCTTCTATTACTTGTTGCGCAATGGTGGCAGATAGTTTTTCGACAGGCCAGCCCAAAATCGCAATAGCGAGCAGGGGCTTTCCTCCCATTGCATACACATCGCTTATGGCATTGGCTGCGGCGACTCTTCCAAATAAATGAGGATCATTAACGATGGGCGTAAAAAAGTCGGTTGTAGAAATGAGCGCCATTCCATTTCCTAAATCATAGACAGCTGCATCGTCATTGCTATGGTTTCCTACTAATAAATTTTTATTATCTGGCAGTGAAAGATTGCTGTGTAGAATCTCTTCCAAAATTTTTGGTGCGATTTTACAACCGCAACCTGCACCGTGTGAAAAGGAGGTAAGCTTTATTTCTTCAGCGGACATG
>JBJOGP010000090.1:0-3152 GCA_046048175.1 Bacteroidota bacterium | reverse complement strand
TTCTAAAGCAGGCTCAATATTCTCCTTTCACGGTTGAAAAACAAGTGGCAATTATTTATCTCGGAACAAACGGACTACTAAAAGAAGTTGCAGTGAACCGAGTGAAGGAATTTGAAGAACACTTCCTGATGGAAATGGACAGCAAACTTCCTGAGGTAATGGCTGAGTTCAAAAAAGGAAATCTGCCTGAAGATGGAATCAAGAAAATGGTTGAATTAGCCAACGGATTGATTCCTCAATATAAAAAGTAAACACCTCCATTGTTAACCGTACGCGGACTCACGAAACGGTTTGGCGAATTCACTGCAGTGGATGACTTATCATTCACTGTGGAGCAGGGACAGGTGTATGGTTTTCTCGGTCAAAATGGAGCGGGCAAGTCAACAACGATCCGAATGTTGTTGACCTTGATTAAACCTTCAGCTGGAGAAATCACTTTTTTTGGAAATTCACTTGAGAAGAATCGCTCTGCCATACTCTCACAAATTGGCGCGATTGTTGAAAAGCCAGATCTCTATAAATATCTTACTGCCCAAGAGCATTTAAATTTATTTGCTCGATTTGGAGGTCGTCGCCCTGATCAAAAACGAAATAACGACCTGCTGCAACAAGTGGGACTTTTGGAAAGAGCCTCCAGTCGTGTAGGCACCTATTCCCAAGGGATGCGTCAACGGTTGGCTCTGGCATGTGCATTAGTCAATGATCCAAAATTGCTCATATTAGATGAGCCTACTAACGGATTAGATCCACAAGGAATTGCGGATATGCGACAATTGATTCGTTCGTTGTGTAAAGAGCAGGGAAAAACGGTAATTGTGTCTTCCCATCTTTTAAGTGAAATTGAAATGATTGCAGATCGGGTGCTGATTATTCACAAAGGAAAAAAAGTTGCTGAAGAGTCTATGCAATCGCTGACCCAAAAAGCTAGTCAGTTAAAGTTGCAGGCTGTACCAGAAAAGCGATACGTGCTGGAGGCTTATTTTTTATCGTTAACCGGTCATTAATGTTTGCATCCATTTTATATATCGAGTTATTTAAAATATTTCGTAGACCACGTACATACATTGCATTTGGCGCTATTGCACTCATTGTGTTGTTAGTCCAATTTGCATTACGCGTAAATGGTACAGAATTTATCCGCTTCTTCACAGATAGCCAGGCTGACACATTTGAAATTCCTGAGCAACAGATCCTGAATGGGTATTTTGTTTGTGTTGCTATTTTACATTTGATTTTGATCCATGTTCCTTTACTAGTTGCACTCATTGCAGGTGATATGATTGCGGGTGAAGCGCAAACGGGCACATTACGAATGTTGGCAGCACAGCCCACCTCGCGTACTACTTTATTACTTGCTAAATTTTCTGCGAGCACCGTGTATGTACTCTTATTGTTATTGTGGATGGCCCTTTTTGCATTGTTTGGCAGCTTGCTTTTATTTGGGCAAGAAGACTTGGTAGTTTTTAGAGAAACTGATTTACATATCATTAGTCAACACGATGTGCTTTGGCGGTTTATCGGAGCCTTTATTTATGCTGCATTAGCCCTTACCATGATTGCATCCATGGCGCTATTTCTTTCTGTTTATGCTGAGAATGCCTTGGGTCCCATTGTGGCAACGGTATGCATAGTGATAGTGTTTACGATCATTCAGCAATTAAAAGTCCCTGTCTTTGAACAAACCATCAACCCTTGGTCTTTTACTACGCATATGTTAGGATGGAAGGGGTTTTTTTATGTGGAGAAAAATGCAGAGGGTGTTACCATCAATGGATCGATTGAAAACCCAATGGCGCTATTAAAGAGTGGAATCATATTAGTAGGCTACACGCTATTTTTTGTCAGTCTATCTGTGATTGGCTATAGAAAAAAAGATATTTTATGTTGAGAGCAATTTTTACCGCTCTGCTATTGTTTGCTGGATTAATTCCTGTACAGGCAACTATTGATCCAGCCACTTTATTGGCTGGTGTAAAAAAGAAATACGACCTAGTGAATAATTACAGTGCAGTTGCTCAATTAAAAACGAATGTACTTTTTATAAAAGCACCAGTCTCGTTGGTTACCATTTATTATCGTAAGCCAGATCAGCTCAAAATAAAAAATCAAAAAGGCGTTTCTTTTGTTCCTAAGGGAACGGTGAATATTAATTTGAATAACGTTTTGGGTTTACAAAATTTTGAAGCCATTGACGCAGGGACTACTAGTATTGATGGAATCAATTGTCAGATTGTGAAAGTATTCCCCATCAATGATGCAGAAGAGATTACGCGTGCAACCTTGTATATCGATCCTGCAAAGCTGGTAGTGCTTCGTTCCTTAATCAGTACACGTGAAAATGGCACCTACGAAATTCAAATGCGTTATGGCGCCTATACAAATTGGGGATTGCCAGATAAAGTCGTAGTTGAATTTAATACGCGTGATTTTAAATTACCCAAAGGAACGACACTAGATTACGATAATGGGAGTACAAAAAACACTCCTAAAGGCCCTCAAAAAGGGAAAGTTGAGATTTTGTATAAATCCTATTTGATCAACAAAGGAGTAACTGACGCGCAGTTACAGTAATTAATCTTCCAGCGCTTCATCTTTTGCATTTGCGAGCATAGCCTTAGAGGCTTTTCGAAGTGGGTTGCTACGCATTTCTGCAAAGCCATTACGTCGGTTGATTATATCAACACATTCAAAAATAGATGTAATAAAAGACTGGTGGTCGGCTAGATTTTTTCCTGCAATATCAAAAGCTACACCATGATCGGGTGACGTACGAACCGCGGGGAGGCCTGCAGTAAAATTCACTCCTTCGCCCGCCGCTATAGTTTTGAATGGAATCAATCCTTGATCATGATACATCGCTAGTACAGCATCAAATTGTTCGTAGCTACCTCTTGCAAAAAATGCATCCGCCGAGTAAGGCCCTAGTGCTAGTATATTATTATTTTTTGCTTCTTTAATCGCTGGGCGAATGATTGTTTCCTCTTCTTTTCCAATTAATCCTTCATCTCCCGCATGCGGGTTGAGTGCTAATACTGCAATACGCGGCTTGTCAATCCCAAAATCTTTTTGCAGACTTTGATTGAGGACTTGTAGCTTATTTAGAATGCGTTCTTTCGTTAACTGACCCGCCACTTGTGCAACAGAAACATGTT
>JBJOGP010000089.1:0-3206 GCA_046048175.1 Bacteroidota bacterium | reverse complement strand
GTTTGTTCAAAATTAAAATGGATCTTATACATAGCGGTGCAAAGGTAAAACTAAAACAAAGAAGAGGACAAGATGTTGGGTTTAAATTAATTTTTCCTATTCTTGCCTAACTTGCGCCCACTTTATACGATAATTATTTGCACACATGGCTAAGAATTTACTGATTGTTGAGAGCCCAGCGAAAGCTAAAACGATTGAGAAAATCCTGGGAAAAGATTTTCAGGTGAAAAGTTGCTTTGGCCATATTCGCGATTTGGAAAAAGCGGGAATGGGCATTGATTTAGAAAAAGAATTTGAGCCCCGGTACATTGTTTCTGCCGATAAAGAGAAAGTAGTTAAAGAATTGTCTTCCCTTGCAAACAAATCAAAAGAAGTTTGGCTCGCAACGGATGAGGACCGCGAAGGAGAAGCAATCAGTTGGCATTTGTGTGAGGTATTGGGATTGGATCCTAAAAAGGCAAAACGTATTGTTTTTCACGAGATCACGAAACCTGCCATTGAATCTGCTGTAAAAAAACCTCGAAAGGTTGACATGCATTTAGTGATGGCACAACAAGCAAGAAGGGTTTTAGACAGAATCGTAGGTTTTGAATTAAGCCCCGTATTATGGCGGAAAATGAGCATGCGCAATAATTTGAGCGCAGGTCGCGTGCAAAGTGTAGCGGTGCGATTGATTGTTGAAAGAGAAAGAGAAATTAATAGTTTCAAGCCTGCTAGTCAATTTAAAATTGAAGCCACTTTCACTGCAAAGGATGAAGAGAACAGAGGGGTGACTTTTGTTGCAGAAGGCAAAAAACAAAACTCTGCCAACGACGCAAACAGCTTTTTGGAAAAATGTGTGGGTGCTACTTACAACGTTTCTTCCATTCAAGTTAAACCTGGTAAACGCTCCCCTGCCCCGCCATTTACGACCTCGACATTACAACAAGAAGCATCAAGGAAATTGGGATACGGCGTATCAAGAACCATGTTGATCGCACAAAAATTATATGAGAACGGGTACATCACCTATATGCGTACAGATAGCGTTAACTTAAGTGACACTGCGCTAGCTGATATCACACAAACAGTACACTCGCAATACGGCAAGAAATACCACCAATTCAGAAAATTTAAAAATAAGAATGAGTCAGCTCAGGAGGCACACGAAGCGATTCGTCCCACGTACATGAGCAACACCTCCATTAAAGAGACGGAATGGGCCCGTTTATATGAATTGATTTGGAAAAGGACAATGGCCAGTCAAATGGCCGATGCAGAACTTGAGAAAACAACTGCACGCATCAGTATCTCCGGACAACAAGAAGAATTAGTGGCGTCAGGTGAGGTTTTGAAATTTGATGGATTCTTAAAAGTGTATCGCGAAGGAAAGGATGATGACGAAAATGAACAAGAAGAAGGAATGTTACCACCCCTAAAAGTGGGCCAGGAATTACCTTTAAAAGAAATGAAGGCGATTGAGCGTTTTGATCGCCCTGCACCTCGCTATACCGAAGCCTCTTTAGTAAAAAAGCTGGAAGAGCTTGGAATTGGAAGACCTTCTACCTATGCTCCTACTATCTCCACCATTCTCAAAAGAGGGTATGTTGAGAAAAGAGACAAGGAAGGAACTCAAAGAAATTATCAAGTACTGGTTTTAAAAAAAGACCAAATCAGTAAATTAATTGAACAAGAAAATACCGGTGCTGAAAAATCAAAGTTGTTTCCATCGGATTTAGGACTGGTCGTTACTGATTTTCTGTTACAATATTTTGACGACGTAATGGACTACGGTTTCACTGCTAAAATAGAAAGTGAGTTTGACGAAGTGGCCACAGGAAAACTGAAGTGGAATCGAATGATAAAAGACTTTTACAAGCCTTTTAAAAAAGATGTAGATAAAACGATAGAAACGGCAGAACGAATTAAAGGCGAAAGGGAACTTGGCACGGATCCAGAAACAGGCAAACCTGTTATAGCACGGATGGGAAGATATGGTGCAATGATTCAAATTGGAAAAGCAGACGAAAACGAAAAACCAAGATTTGCTAAAATTCCTACTGGTCAAAGTATAGAGACTATCACTTACGAAGAGGCCCTTTCATTGTTTGGCGCGCAAGGGCCAATGGGACAATTTGAAGAAAAAGATGTGTCGGTAAATGTTGGAAGATTCGGCCCTTATGTAAAATGGGGAGACGATTTTATCTCTCTACCAAAAGGAACAGACTTAGGCACAGTCGATTTTACAAAAGCGGTAGAATATATTAAAGCCAAACAAAAAGCGGATGCACCTGTAGGCACGTTCCAAGACAAACCAATCACGAAAGGGAGTGGAAGATTCGGTCCATTCATAAAGTGGGATGGAATATTTATTAATGTCCCACGTAAATATGATTTTGCCAATCTGAGCGATTCAGATATGAAAGAACTCATCGAGGCTAAGATCAAAAAAGAAGCCAATCGATACATCCACAGATGGCCGGAGGAAAAAATTGCTCTCGAAAACGGTAGATGGGGCCCAATGATCCGGTTTGGCAAAAAAATGATTTACTTACCCAAAAAAGAAGATGGAAGCAGAGTAACGGTTACAGAAGCATCTGCAATGACATTGGAGAATATTAAAGAAATTATAGAAACTCAATTCCCAGGATCATTTTCTAAAAAGAAAGCAGCCGCTTCCAAAAAGTCAGCTAGCAAACCGACAAAGAAGAAAGCGGCTAAAAAGAAATAATCCATGAAGCGCAATTATTGGGAAAATATGGCCGCCTCCTATCAAGAGGAAATTTTCGATGTCCTTCAACAAGACAAAAAGAAACTATTAGTACGTGCCATTCGGAAATACTCAAATCCAAATCAGCAAGTTATTGATATTGGCTGCGCAGTAGGCAAATGGCTTCCTGTTCTTTCTCCATTATTTAAAAAAGTAATTGCGCTTGATATTTCAATCAATAATTTAAAAATTGCGCAACAGCTACATCCAGGTCTTAAAAATGTCGACTACAAAAGAGCTGACATGAGTAGTCCGACATTGCGCGTCCCCAAAGTTGAATTTGGAATTTGTATCAACGCTATACTTACACCCCACGCAAAAGACAGGCTCGTATTTTTTAATAACCTCAAGAAGTGTATCAAAAAAAATGGAACATTGGTACTCACTGTTCCCTCCCTTGAATCTTATTTGCTGACCAGAATTGTACAACAGCAATTCAATATTGACAAAAAAGAAT
>JBJOGP010000088.1:0-3324 GCA_046048175.1 Bacteroidota bacterium | reverse complement strand
TTGAACCGGATAAGCAGTATACGTATGTAAGTAAATTAAGCGGCGGTGAAAAAAGAAGACTACATCTTCTTTCGATACTATTTAGAAACCCCAATTTTCTAATTCTGGATGAGCCTACCAATGACCTGGACCTCCCTACCCTTACTGTATTAGAAAATTTCTTGCTAGAATTTTCCGGATGCTTGTTGATCGTCTCCCATGATCGCTATTTTATGGATCGACTGGTTGATCATCTTTTTGTATTTAAAGGAGAGGGAATTATTCAGGATTATCCAGGAAATTATTCGCAATACCGCACTGAAGCCCAAGTAAAAGAAGAAAATCAAATTGAGAAAAAAGAGGAGATAGCAAAAAGTACAGAAACAAAACCCATTGCCGCATCAAAAATAAGCTATAAAGAAAAAAGAGAATTTGAGCAATTAGGTACAGAAATCGAAACACTGACTTCTGCAAAAGAATCGTACTCAACCCAGCTAAATAATGGCAATTTGGCTTTTGATGAATTGCAAAAAATTGCAATAGAGCTAGAGAAAACGATCCAGTTGCTTGATGAAAAAGAACTCAGATGGCTAGAACTGAGTGAGAAAATAAATTAATTACTCTTCCAGGTAATCCAAGTCTTTGTGGAATGTTTCGCGAGTTAGCGCTGCCGCTAAAAGCGTAATGGACATAATAATTATTCCTGTGTAAATACCTGCATCAATAGTTCCGATAGTAGGCTGCTTTTCAAACCACTTAAATAATGGTAAAATGAAAATAGCCAGCATTCCGCGAACCATGTTAGGAATTGTAGTAGCCGCCGTTGCACGCAGATTAGTGCCAAATTGTTCTGCACCCATTGTGACAAATATGGCCCAGAAACCTGTTCCAAATCCTAGCCCTGCACAAATCCAATACAAACGGGTAGCAGTTCCATCCCACAATAAGGTGAAAAATGCAACCATGAAAAGAATCGTAATGCCATAAAAAACAAAAAGTGCCTTTTTCCGACTTCTTAAATATTGACTAAGCAACCCAATTAATATATCTCCAATTGAAATGGCGGCATAAGCATACATAATTGCTTTTCCGGGATCAATTTTTTCTTTAATGCCAAACTCACGAGCAAAATCATTAGAAAAGGTAATTAAAACGCCAATTACAAACCAGGTAGGCAATCCAATCAAAATTCCAAAAATGTAACGCTTTAATCGATCAGCACTGGTAAAAAAGGAAAGAAAGTTACCTCGCTGTACCTTTTTATCTTTTACTTGATTGTATAAACCCGATTCAAAAACAGAAATTCGTAACACTAACAATACAATTCCCAAGCCGCCTCCAATAAAATAACAAATACGCCAATCAAATTGCTGTTTCATGAAATAAGCAAGCACCGCGCCTGTTAAACCAATTCCAGCAACTAATGAAGTAGCAACTCCTCTTCTTTCCTTTGGAACTATCTCTGAAACCAACGTGATACCGGCACCCAATTCTCCTGCCAATCCAAGACCAGCGATAAAACGAATCCACTTGTACTGGTCTACAGTTTCTACAAAGCCATTCGCAATGTTAGCTAACGAATACAAAACGATAGATCCAAATAATACGCTTAATCTTCCTCGCTTATCCCCTATAACGCCAGAAATAATTCCACCGAGCAATAGACCCCACATTTGCCATTGAAGAATCAGCTCGCCGCTAGCCTTCACCTCTTCGGGAGAGAGACCTAATGACTCAAGACTAGGAACGCGAATAATTCCAAACAAAAGCAAGTCATAAATGTCTACAAAGTAACCAAGCGCCGCTACTACTACAGCAACATTAAAAATGGAATGCTTTTTGTTCATTGCACTAAATCATTTTTTTTCACTGACCGAACCAAATATCATTTTTACAAGCACCGGAGCCGTTGTCACCAATACAATTCCTAACACAATCACCTCTAAATGCTCCTTTAAATCAAAACCAAATTGAGATAAAATCCATTTTTGTAAAAAGTACCCCGCAAATATCATTGATACCACCCAAGACACAGATCCAACCACGTTGAAGAAATGAAACTTCTTTTTGTCCATTTGAACTATCCCTGCCACAATAGGTGCAAAGGTTCTTATTAAGGGCAGAAAACGAGCACCAATAACTGCGAGGCCCCCGTGTTTTTCATAAAAATCACGGGCCTGAAATAAATACTTCTTTTTAAACAATAGACGATCTCTCCACTGATACATAGCAGGGCCAACCTGTTTACCCGTCCAATACCCGACACTGTTTCCAGCAATACCAGCCATTGCAATCAAACCAGCTAACACAAATAGATCTACCCACTCATTTCTAATTGCACCCAACCCTATCAAGTCTAAAAACTGATATGCCAAGCCGGGAATAACTTCGCCAGCCTTTGTAGTAATCGTATGCGCATAGATTCCTGCAACAAACAATAAAGAGTCTCCCGGTAAAAAGAAACCTACAAAAAGTCCAGTTTCAGCAAACACAACAAAAAGTAGTAACCAGAGCCCTCCGTTTTCCACATAAAATTGTGGCTGCAACAAATTTGTCCAATGAAACATTTCTATTAAATAATCAAATACCATCTGATAAACGTTAATTTAAATTTATCCTTCTAATTCACCCTCCCATTTACTCACTACCGTAGTGGCCAACGCATTCCCTACTACATTTGTTGCGGAGCGGAACATATCACAAAAATGATCAATTGGAAGAATAAGTGCTACGCCCTCCGGAGGAATGCCGAACATAGAGCAGGTAGCCAGCACAATCACCAATGAAGCACGAGGAACACCAGCTATACCCTTACTTGTCAACATCAATACAAGCAACATAGTTAATTGTGTTCCCAAATCAAGGGGAACACCATAGGCCTGTGCAATGGCTAAACTAGCAAAAGTCATATACATCATGCTGCCGTCCAGATTAAAGGAATACCCCAGTGGCAATACAAACGAAACGATTTTATTCTTGCAACCAAAACGCTCAAGTTCTTCTGTCAACTTTGGAAACACGGCTTCACTACTCGTTGTACTAAATGCAATTAACAACGGAGTCCCAATATGACGAAGCAAGCCTTTCATACGAGAACCAATAATTAGATACCCAACGATCAATAATAAAATCCACAATAACGCTATTCCCAACAAGAAATAAAGGAAGTAGATAATATAAAACTGAAAAATGCCTAGACCCTTTGATGCCACAACGGCTGCTAGTGAACCAAACACGCCATAAGGTGCAAATTGCATCACATAGCCTACCATTTTAAGAATGATATGCGACACAGCATCTAAGGCCTTTATAACCGGTTTTGCATAGTCTCCCATTGCAGTGGTT
>JBJOGP010000087.1:0-3369 GCA_046048175.1 Bacteroidota bacterium | reverse complement strand
ATAAACGGTAATAACCCAATGTATCTTCTTTGACTGCATCGATCTGCTCTATAGAAGTTCTTCCTTGTAGAATATTGTCAACAAAGGGAAAATACTGTTGCCCACTTTTACTAAGCGCCATTTTAGAGACAATCGCAACAAAAGGATCATCGTCAATCGACCGTATCCGATTACCCAGGCGATCACCAGATGCAGCATAGTCGTACAATTGCCGAGGGAATAAACGCGCCACAGCTTTGATTAAACTGTCGGCGTATGAAACATCTGGGTTGCGTTGCAAAACAGTAAATGTTTTTTCGGGAAATAGCGCACAGTATTTCAGTAACAAATTCTCTCTACAAACGCGGTATCCACTATTTCTTTCAAAAATCCCCGCCGCCATCAAGGCCGTTCCTGCATCATAAGGAAGTGCAACAACAAATGGCGCTATACTTTCACCCTTACAATCGGCTAGCATACAGGCCTCATAATTGGCAACGAGCATCGATAAGTATTGAGGTTTCACGCCCTCTGCACCAGGCCTTTTCCAATTTTCCCTGAAATACTTTAGCACGCCCTCTAAACCAGATAAATAATTAACCTTTAAACGGTGGTCTAGTTCCGTATCCGTTTCAATCGTGAAACAAATACGTGGTACATCAACCAGCAACGTTCTGGTTAAAGCTTCGTTGAGCATTTTATTATCACTGGGCGTGAACCGGGTATCCTTTGCACCATCTCCCTCTACAATCAAACGGCGCTCTGTAAAAATCAGGTCATGATTTCGTTCTCTTCTAAATTCAGGCTTATATCCTAGGGGGGTTGAAAACGAATCAATCAAATTTTGCGCCATTCCTTTTGTATCAAAAAGAAAGGAAACAAACAAAACAATCAATATAGAAAAGGGCCTATACATCAATAAGCGAAGTTACTGTTCAGCCGTTAATATTAAGTTATCATTAAGTCTTAAAACAGTCATTCTTCCCATGCTCAATTGCCAGAAATATTAAGATAAATTTGTACAAACAACCCCTCCATGGAAAACAAGGCCCGTAAAGTACTGATTGCAGACGACGAGCCCGATATCCGCGAGATACTCGAGTATAATTTAGCTGCAGAAGGATTTGAAGTTGTGGTTGCAAAAGATGGGGATGATGCACTAGACAAAGCCAAAAAGTCAAAACCAGATTTGATTTTATTGGACGTGATGATGCCCAAAAAATCTGGCGTTGAAGTGTGCCGTCTACTTCGTTTGCAGCCCGCCTTTTCGGAGACCTTAATCGTTATGCTGACAGCATTGGGTGATGACGGCTCCGTAATTAAGGGGCTAGAAACAGGAGCGGATGACTACATTGCGAAACCCGTTAGCCCCAAAGTATTGATCACCCGACTCAATGCGCTGTTTAGAAGACAGATAAAATCTACCAGCACTACTCTATCAAATGGGCCAATCACAATTGATGCAGAAAAATTTTTGGTATTAGTGGAAGGCAAATCAATTGTACTAGCCAAAAAGGAATTTGAATTATTGCAACTGTTAGCACACAAACCCGGACGGGTTTTTTTACGTAACGAAATTCTCAACCAGATCTGGGGAAATGATGTAATTGTGGGCGATCGCACCATTGACGTTCACATTCGAAAAATCAGACAAAAACTTGGGATAGACTGTATCAAAACAGTTAAAGGAGTTGGGTATAAATTTTCAGTCTAACTGATCAATTCGGCTGTACTTTTACACACCTGTAAACATGCCGAGCAAAGAAAGTAATATTACCCCTCGCCAAATCTCATTACTAGCAGCACTTATACTTTCCATCCCAGAGAGCATATTGGTTATTTGGGCCTCTGGTAAATGGGCGCTAGGTTTTCTTTCCTTTTCGATTATCTTTTTAGCTAGCTATCTAGTGATATCGACTTTACTAGAACAATTCATCAATCGTAAAATAAGGTTGATCTACAAGTTCATTCACAAAACAAAGGCGACTAAAAAAGAAGAGACTTATTACAAATATGTTTTGCCTGCTAAAACGCTAGATGAGGTAAGTCGTGAAGTGGAAGAATGGGCAAATGAGAATGAAAAAGAAATGGAGGTTCTTCGACAAAATGAACAGTTTCGTCGTGAGTTTCTACAAAATTTATCGCATGAGTTCCGCACACCGATTTTTGCAATACAAGGATATGTCGAAACCTTATTAAATGGTGCATTGGACAATCCAAACGTAAATAAAAAATATCTCGAAAAAGCCGGACGAAATGTTGAAAGGCTTTCGAACTTATTGAGCGATCTGGAACAAATTTCAAAATTGGAAAGAGGTGAACTCCCCTTGATTAAACAGAATTTTGTAATCCAGGAATTAGTCAAAGAAGTTTTTGAAGAGGTGGCTACCCGCGCAGAAGTAGTTAATATTACCTGCGAAATAAAAAAAGAATGCGAAAGCCCCCTTTCTGTTTTTGCTGACAAAGAGAAAATAAGACAAGTACTAACTAATTTGGTTGAAAACTCTGTGAAATATGGCAAGCAGAGCGGAAGAATCACAGCAAGCATGTATAAAACCGATGAAAACCACATCTTAATAGAGATCACAGATGATGGTATCGGTATTCCTGAAAAAGAATTAAGCCGAATTTTTGAACGGTTTTACCGCACTGAAACAGGTCGATCTCGTGATATTGCAGGAAGTGGATTAGGTTTAGCTATTTGCAAACATATTATTGAAGCGCACGGCGAAACGATACATGTGAGAAGCACAGAACAAATTGGAACAACAATCGGCTTTACACTACCTATTCGCTAATCTAGTAGGTTTTTTTTCGAGATAAGTACTGATAAATTTTCAATTGCGAACGAACTGGATTCTTTTTTGAATGTGTTACATATTCATTTTTCAACTCAGCGTCTAAAATTCTGGCTTTAACTGTGTCAGCCAATTGAATCTCCAAAATGTCTTTCAACTCTTTTCGCAAAGCCGGATGCTGTACCTCGACAGCAGCCTCAACACGATAATCTAAATTGCGAACCATCCAATCGGCCGAGGAGATATAAATTTTCTCTTTGCCTTGGTGATGAAAAATAAGGACACGTGCATGTTCAAGGTATTCGTCAACAATGCTAATAGCCTTAGGGGTTAGTCCCTTTTTTGAAACCGGGAAGTGCGCGCAGTATATTCCACGAATGATCAATTTAACTTCTACTCCTGCAGCAACAGCACGGTACAATAGCTTGATTAATTTAGTATCACTAAGTGAGTTGAGCTTAATAACTATAGACGCTTTTTTTCCGTTTTTTGCCGTTTTAATTTCAAATTCTATAAGCTGCTCGATACGCTGCCGCATAGATACAGGAGATACCAGAAGGGTTTGACATTTTCGTAGTGGCATCATCCCCTT
>JBJOGP010000086.1:0-3381 GCA_046048175.1 Bacteroidota bacterium | reverse complement strand
CTTTCAGAACATGGCACAGTCAATAGAGGCGTATGTATGCTTGACAAAAAGGGAGATTTGGCTGGAATTACTGAGCGAATCAACATTGCTCGGGTTAATCATGCAATCACTTGTGAGGATGGTTTAGCACCATCAACACTTGGCGAAGACACAAAAGTCTCCATGAATTTTTGGTGTTTTGATCCTACTTTCTTTTCACATACTGAAAATCAGTTCGCTTCTTTTTTGAAAGAGAATGGACAAGAATTGAAGTCAGAATTCTTTATTCCCTTAGTTGCAGACCAATTTATAAAGGAGGGTGGTACCGTGAAAGTGGTATCTACTACCTCAAATTGGTTTGGTGTCACCTATAAGGAGGATGCGCCTTTTGTTCAAAATAGTTTACAGCAATTAATTGATGCAGGGGAGTATCCGCAATCAATTTGGGCTTAGTTTACTTTAACCATGTAAATGTAGTCCTGCACTCTTTTTACCTGTTCTGTTCTATCCAGACCATTAATTAAAGAACGGGAAGGTATACGTACAGAAGTAATTTCTGTTTCCTTTTTCATGGTTTCAATTACGTCGATGATGTACTTGCTCTGAACAGCAAATGCAAATCCTTGTGCGTCGGTTTGTCTTCCGTTGAGAATTCCGATTACTTCACCTCTCTTATTTAAAATTGGACTGCCGCTATTTCCTCGGTTTGCAGCGATTTCAATTTGGCAACTCAAGGTGTCGCCATTGTATCCGGTACGGGCACTCAAATAACCCTGACTATACACTACTTCATTGCGGGGGTATCCTAAAGTAAAAATGGGTTCAGCTAGTTTCCCGGCTTGTTTGCTAAATCCATAGGGCAGGTTGCTATAGGATTTGAAGTTTTCGTCATCTACTTTTAAGATAGCAAGATCTCTTTCCGAATCTTGATATACAACTTTTACAAGGTATTCGCCTCTATTGTTTTGAATAGCGATTTGTTTCGCATCTTCAATAACGTGGGCATTGGTAACAAGGTATCCTTTAGTATCGATCATAAATCCAGTTCCTCCAGTAGTAAATGGAATGTTTTGAGGCACAGAACTTGTTTTCTTCTTGATGCGATCGATTTCGGAAGCCTGTTTGCGAGTTTTGTCTTCTAGAAGTGAAAACTTTTTATTGAGTTCTTCAAATTTTGTGTGCGGAGAGTTTGGTGAAATAATCCAAACCAGAGAAGTAAGCGCAACTGTAGTAATCACTGCAATAGATGCAGCAATGGTACTGACACGTTTGTAGCGGTTCCATAGGTAAATTACTCTGGCTTTTCCCTGCAAGCGGGCAGAATTGATTTCTCCTTCCTCCGCTAAATGAAGATGTATGTCATTAAGTAAAGTACGGAAACGCTTTCTTTCTCCTAGGCGGTTCATTTGCTGTAGAAAAAAAGTATGTTCAACCACCAATTGATCAACCTCGGCATTGCTTTTACGCAATTGCTCAAATTGCACGCGCTCATCAGGATTCATTTCTCCTCTGATGTAACGTTCTACCGAATCCAATAACCGCAACTCATCCATTTTCATTTCCATTTTTATACTGCGTAAAAAATATCTTTTTCAAACGCATAAGGCATTTGTATTTCTGGTTCTTAGCATTGTCTGCATTGGTGTACCCAAATTGCGAGGCAATATCCTGCATGTTCATTTTGTTGATATAGTAGGCCTCCAACAAACTTTTGCAGGGTTCTCCCAGACTTCCGATGGCCTTATTCATCAGTTCGTAATCGGCGTCTCTTTTTTCATGCACAGTAATATCTTCTTCCACGCTCACTGTTGATTCCACTTCCATGTCTGCGGCTACATATCGGCTACTTTGTTGTAGACGTTTGAGCCACAATCTCTTGCATACAGAGTATAGGTAGGTTTTGAGCTGACAGTTCAATTCAAAAGAACCCATCCGAACTTTCTCATAAAGAACTACTAGTGCCTCCTGAAATATATCTCTTGCGTCATCTATTGACCCACTATTATTGATGACCAGGGTCTGGATCATATTGAAATGACTCTTGTAAATCAATTCAATACTCTTCCGATCTCCCTCCGCCAGCCCTTTAAGTAGGTCGTTGTCTATCAATTCAGGTTTCACAATCCAATCTTTTTTTAATACAAGTTTTTAAAAATAGTAACCCGGGGCGGATTCTAAAAAAAAATCAGCCATAACGGGTTACCTTTTCCAAAAAAGGGTATAAATTCGCGAAATATTTCACAAAACACAAAAACTAAACCAAATGAAGAAGTTTTTTGCAATTGCCTTCATCGCTGCTACTTTGGTAGCTTGCAATGGTGGTGGAGAAGCTACTCCTGCTGCTGACACAACTGCTGCAACTGTTGACACAACTGCTGCTGCTGTTGACACAACTGCTGCTGCTGATACTACAGCTGCTGCTGACACTACAGCTAAGTAATTATTGCGCAAGTAATTGCCGAAGGCCGTTCCCCCGGGAACGGCTTTCTTTTTTTCCTTCTAATACTACACATGCATACATTTGAAACGCTCGGATTAAACGCCCAACTCGTAAAATCAGTAACACAACTGGGATTTACCACCCCAACTCCCATACAAGAAAAGGCAATTCCTGTTTTACTACAAGGAACTAAAGACTTTATTGGATTAGCACAAACAGGAACTGGAAAAACGGCGGCTTTTGGCCTCCCTTTATTGCAACTGGTCGACCCTCAGTTTAGACAGCCTAGTGCATTGATAATATGCCCAACAAGAGAACTCTGTTTACAAATAACTGGCGATTTAAAGAAATTTCAACAAGGAAACGAAACCGTTCAGGTGACTGCGGTTTATGGGGGTGCTTCCATTGTGGGCCAGATTAAAGATCTGAAAAGAGGTACGCAAGTGGTTGTAGCTACGCCCGGTAGATTAATTGATTTGATCGAACGTCGTGCCATCAATTTGGAGAATATTGAATATGTGGTATTAGACGAAGCAGATGAAATGTTGAATATGGGTTTTCAGGAGGATATTGAGTTTATACTTCAGAATACCCCTAAACGAGAAAGCACTTGGCTGTTTAGCGCAACAATGCCTCCAGAAATTCGTAAGGTTAGTAAAAAATATATGCAATCACCTGTTGAGGTGACGATTGGTAAAGTGAACGAGGGTAATGCGGCCATTGACCATCAGTTTTATCAAACGCAACATCACAACCGATATGAAGTGTTGAAGCGTATTATTGATTTTAATCCCGGAATGTTTGGCATCGTTTTCGCTAGAACCAAAGCGGATGCCCAAGAGATTGCAGAAAAGTTAACACGTGAGGGGTACGATATTGATGCAATTCATGGTGACTTAACACAAGCCCAACGCGATAAAGTGATGGGTGCTTTTCGCGAGCGGGTATTAAAATTATTGGTA
>JBJOGP010000085.1:0-3387 GCA_046048175.1 Bacteroidota bacterium | reverse complement strand
CAGAGGCGCGGTTAAATAACGAGTTAAATCGCACTATTTTTCAATTGGAAAGTTATGGGGATGCCTGTGAAAGAGGCTATTGGTTAGATGCTTCTATTGATCAGGATGCCAGTGCGCAGCCGGTAAATCCGGTTATTAAAAAGCACATGATTCCTCTAGGGCCTGTTGTAGTATATGGTTCCAGTAATTTTCCATTTGCGTATTCAACTGCGGGCGGGGACACTGCAAGTGCACTAGCGGCGGGTTGTACTGTCATCGTAAAAGCGCACCCCGCACATCCTAAAACTTCTTCTATTGCCGCTACTTGCATTGAAAAAGCAATCGCCAGCTGCCAATTGCAATCTGGAATTTTTGCGCATGTCTATGGAGCTTCTTTTCAAGTGGGTGAGTGGCTAGTAAAGCACCCCTTAATTAGTGCAGTTGCCTTTACGGGATCTTTTACGGGAGGAAAGCAATTATTTGATTGGGCAGCACAAAGGACTATTCCAGTGCCTGTATTTGCTGAAATGGGGAGTGTTAATCCCGTTTTTTTACTGTCTGAAAAATTAGAGAAGGAGCCTACACTATTAGCTACTCAATTGTCTGCTTCTTATACATTAGGAGTTGGGCAGTTTTGTACTAAGCCTGGGTTGCTTATAGGTATGGAGAGTGAAGCACTCAATTTGTTTTGCGATGAGATGATTAAGTTGACCAAACAAATTCAACCATCCCAATTATTGCACGCGGGAATTGAACATTTATACCGAACAAAAAGTGAGCAGCTAATTGCTCAAAAAGGTGTTGAACTAATTGCTCAATCTGAGCAGCAGGCTGGAGTGGGAGAGGGACAGCCATTGCTCACGCGCGTTACTGCATCAGATTGGCTGGAAAATAAATTACTACATCTAGAGAATTTTGGCCCTTACACACAAATCATTGTATGTAAAAATTATGCCGAACTACTTTTGGTTGCACAAGCATTAGAAGGTCAATTGACATGCACTTTAATGGCCACGGTTTCTGAAGCAAAGGCTAGTCAAGAATTAATCAGATTATTGGAACAACGTTGTGGTCGTTTAATTTTTAATGGAGTTCCAACCGGGGTGGAGGTTTGTAAAAGCATGCATCATGGCGGACCCTTTCCAGCTACAACCGACTCTAGATTTGGCGCTGTTGGCGCAGATGCAATCAAGCGGTTTATTCGTCCGCTTGCTTATCAAAATTGGCCAGAGGAATTACTGCCCGATTATTTACAAGATAATTCGCTAACAAGTGTACCCCGTTATCGAAACGGTGTTATAGAGTAATCAGGCTTTTACCAACACACGATCTTCTTGCTGGTGCGTATACCAAAACCAAACGCTACTTCCTAAGGAAAAGAGCAGATAACTCTTTACTGCTATAGTGGCGCCTGCAAAGTGAGTGGATAGCCCAAACCAATCTTGTTGAAAATATAGAATAGTAAAACCGCCCACTGTTTTTAGAAGTTCCCAAAAAAGTGCAAATGGCTTACGGTCCATAAATTCAGTTAGCGCGTAAACATAGATAAAAATGAAGGCCCCATAGTAATAGATGTAGGTGGTGTTCAACTCATTAATAGCAGCAATAGAACCAAACAGATAAGAAATAAAAAGCAGTAAAAAAACGAGCTGTGTCCATGCCCAGCTGGTAAATAATAACGACGTTCTCGTATCGTATTTTTCAAATTGATAGACGTTATCAATTTTTTGGACTGGAAATTTTTCTTGAACATCTGCAGGTCTATATCCTGTTTTTTTAAACCAAAGCGTTAGTTTATCGCTCCAGTTGCGGGTACGCCAGCTATCGGTTATCAGTAGCCAAAGATGTTGAAAGTTGATACGGATTGGATTCCAGGTTCGTGCTGGACGCGTAATTCCATACACAGGAGGAATCTCTTTTTTTTCTTCTGCAAAAGTTCCAAAAAGCTTATCCCAAATGATAAATATCTGGGAAAGATTTTTATCCATGTACTCTGGATTGATTGCATGGTGTACCCGGTGATGGGAGGGGGTTACAATAATTTTTTCTAACCAACCCATTTTATCAATGTGGCGGGTGTGATACCAAAATTGTGCAAACAAGTGTAACGGAGCAATGGTACTAATGACTTGTTGAGGAATTCCAAGTATTGCTGCCGGTAACAAAAGAATAGTGAATAAATTGAAAAACGCTGAAATACTTTGGCGTAATGCACAGGCTAAATTGAATTCTTCACTGCTATGATGAATAACGTGGAGATTCCAAAACAGATTAATCTGGTGGCTCCATCGATGAATCCAGTAGCCATTGAAGTCCAAAATGATAAAAGTGATCAGGTAAACAATCCAGGTGTTTTCAATAGAAGTAACAGCAAAATGCTTTAGTAAAAAAGGATAGATTGCAATTACGATGGTTAATTCCAAAACGCTTTTTGTTACATTGGTAACACCTGAGCTCAATGAAGAAATCATATCCATCTGTCGTACGGTGTCAAAGCCTTTTAATCGACCATAAAGTTTTTCAAAAAGAACTAATGCCAAAAAAGCAGGCATCGCGATTAATAATATTTTTCCGTAGGTCTCCATGGTATAATTCTGTACGAATTTACTTTGATTAGTTGATATCTTTACTACCTAATCCTCTTTGCCATGAACGCTGTTTTTTATTGTATTGATGCGCATACTTGTGGGAATCCTGTTCGCTTAGTGCGGCAAGGCGGACCTGCATTAGAGGGTCAAACAATGAGTGAAAAACGTCTTCATTTCATGCGAGAATTTGATTGGATTCGTAAGGGGTTGATGTTTGAGCCTAGAGGACATGATATGATGAGTGGAAGTATTCTATATCCGCCGCATGATCCTCAAAATGATGTAGCCGTTCTTTTTATAGAAACAAGTGGCTGTTTGCCTATGTGCGGTCATGGAACTATAGGTACCATTACGATAGCAATAGAGGAGGGACTTGTTAAGCCTCGAATTCCTGGTACATTACGAATGGAAGCACCTGCTGGCTTAATACAAATTAAGTACGGTAGCACTTACAAGGGGGATAAACTGAAGGTGGATTGGGTAGAGCTTACTAACGTCCCTTCTTTTTTACACACCAAGGATCTTGAGGTGGATTGTCCTGGTTTAGGCTTGTTGACTGTTGACATTTCATTTGGTGGTAATTTTTATGCAATTGTCGATCCACAGAAAAACTTTAAAGGGCTTGAATATTACAAGGCTGAGCAGCTGGTTGCTTATTCAAGAGGTTTACGTCAACAGATTAATGAATTAGTAAAGGTGGCACATCCCCTGGATGCCACAATTAATGGATGCAGCCATATTTTATGGACAGGTAGTGTAATCAATCCAACTTCTACTGCGCGAAACGCTGTTTTTTATGGAGATAAAGCAATAGATCGAT
>JBJOGP010000084.1:0-3503 GCA_046048175.1 Bacteroidota bacterium | reverse complement strand
TAAGTGTAATCCTCTTTGGCGTTTTTCTTTTTTCGCTGGGATGGTTAACTGATCATGGAAAAGCAGCAGCTGTTCCCTCCTTGACGGGTAAAAGTCTTGAAGAGGTAAAAAGAATTTTAGATAGCGCTGATTTTGAATGGGAGATTCAAGATTCTATTTACGTGGATTCTATTCCTCCTATGCAAGTGGTGAAGCAGTTTCCGGATGCGGACGAAGTGGTTAAAGCCAACCGTACCATTTTTCTAATTGTAAGAAGTGTAGAACCGCCCTTAGTTGAAATGCCTAATTTGATTGGTTATAGTTTTAGAAATGCCGAAGTTGTACTTCGTACCATGGATCTTAAAGTGGGAGATACTTTGTTTAGGCCTGATTTTGCAAGAAACGCTGTATTGGAGCAGCGATTAAATGGGCAGGTTATTTCTCCCGGAACAAAAATCAAAAAAGGTAGTCTGATTACGTTGGTGCTAGGTGATGGAATAGGTGATCATCCTGTTCCCGTTCCTATGCTGGTTGGTTTGAATTATCAAGCTGCTAAGGCGCTATTAGATAGTGCTGGAATTGGATTTGGAGCAATTGTGTTAGATCCCACTGTTCAGGACACCTTATCAGCCTGGATCTATCGACAAAGTCCAACTCCTGTCGATGAGGATAGTCAACCCATTTCCATTCGACCAGGGCAACTTATTGATATCTGGTTGCAGGGAAGCCGTCCCAAAATTGATACGTTACGTAACCCGAATTAGAATTTAAAATTCAGGGTTAGCATGAAGTTCCTCTTTGCCATTGGGAAATAATAATTTTCTGTAACAAGCGATCCACCGTAAATATAACTGAACGTGTAGCCGTTAGGCTCATATTTCTTATTGAAAAGATTATTTATTTGTCCAATGAGGAGCACTTCTTTAATTCGCTTGAATGACCAGCTATAACTTGCGCGAAGATCATTTACTAAAAATGCTTTTAACATTCTGGCACTATTGCTTGTATTGTCTAAGAACTGTGAACTCACGTATCTGCTACTGAAATTTGTTTCAAGATTTTTGATAGGAGTTATTCGGATAAAATGATTAGCTACAAAGGAAGGAGAAAACGCGAGGGTCGAACGTGTGTATTTTTTTACGACTTGACCTCCATTATCATAATCATCAATGTATTCCTCTAAATTTTTAATCCTGTTACGACTCCAGGTGAAATTTCCACCCGTATTTAACCAGTTTGTGATAGTTAGTTCGCCTTCTGCTTCCAGTCCTGCTCTGCTACTGTTTGGGATATTAGTACGCGTGTAAGCGCCCACATCATTAATCTTGCCGGTTAAAACTAATTGATCTTTGTAGTGCATGTAATAAAAAGTAAATCCGGCTTGATAACGCTTCGTCTTTTTTTCAATGCCAATTTCTAGGTCTCCTAATTTTTCAGGTCTTGGTAATTGGGCTGCCCCCGCTTCAAAATCGTCGCGATTGGGCTCTTTTGCGCCTCGACTATATGAAAGAAAAGATTTCCAACTTTGTTTTCTGTAAGTGATACCAACTTTTGGATTAAAAAAGAAATACGATGAATTAACTTTCAGCGTCGGGTTGTTTCTAAATCCATCAATTGTATAGTTGACGGTTCTGATTTGGAAATCATAAAATAATACCCAATTCGAATTGATTTTTGATTGTTGTTTTACAAAAATCGCTCCATCGTTTTTTGTAGCCTTGTTTTGGTACCAAGTATGTGGAGTCAGTGAGCTCTTTGAAGACCAGATCAATTTTCCAAAATGATTTCCCAAATAGTGTGAAAAGCTGCCTCCTAGAGTCCAGTCGGTTTTATTTTTCTTTAAGCTTAATGTGGTTGTGTTACCATAAAAATAATTATCGAGCCAAAGCTGTCTTATAAAATCAGCAGTCGTAATGGGAATTCCGTTTTGGACGGGTGGAGTAAGTCCATAGGTAGAATATTTTTCATCTGCTTTGTATTGTTCGTAATAGCCTTTTCCTCTTGTCATAAAAAAGGCAGTGCTTAGGCGTGAGCAAGATCGTAGCGCCTTTTCCCAAAAAAATTGATAATGTGTTTGTTGATAGTTATCCGTTTCATTCTCGTAAGGAGAGCCAGACTTTTCTGTGCCTGCATAATTTACACGACGGTTCCCTGCTAGCAAATCTTTTTCACTGATTCCATACCATGCCTGGTAGGTTTTCTCTTTTCCTGAAAATATATTCAATCGAATAATTGATTTACTGTCTTTACTATAGCCAGTTGATACGTAGAAAGCTTTTAAGTCGCTACTGGCTCGATCAATAAATCCATCGCTTTGTATGGAGGAAAGTCTTCCCGAGAGAAAAAAGCCTTTGCGTGTGCCGGTACTAAATTTTAAAGTGTGTTTTCGAGTGTTAAATGAGCCAATGCTATTGTTTAATTCAAGGTATTTCTCTTTTTCAGTTTCTAATGTGCTAATGTTTACGCTCGCTCCAAATGCGCCTGTGCCATTGGATGAAGTTCCTACTCCTCTTTGAACTTGTATGCTACTGGCCGAGGAGACAAAGTCTGGTAGATTAACAAAAAATGTACCCTGACTTTCTGCGTCATTGAATGGTATTCCGTTCAAGGTGATATTGATGCGAGTAGCATCGGTGCCTCTGATTCGAATACCTGTATATCCAATTCCATTTCCTGCATCGGAATGAATCACTACCGAGGGGGTATTCCCCAACACAAATGGTAGATCTACTCCTTGATTAAGTAGCTTGATATCTTTTTTAGTCAAGTTTGATTTGGAGAACGGCGCGTTCTCGTCTGCACGAACGGCTCGAACAGATGCCGGGGCTAAAGTGTAAAAACTATCAGTAGGCAAGGAGTCATTCTTGCTTAGCTTCGATTGGCTAAAAACAGAAAGAGCGTTCAAAAACAGTAGTGCTAAAAAAATCCTCTTCATCTTTTTTTGTTTTACCATTAAAAAATGCGGAGGCAATGCGGGCAGTAGAAAAATACGATCAATTTTTCCCTTCGCAGGCATTACCCTGACCAGGTTCAACGGGTTTAATCTCAGATTTCGATTTACAATCGAAAACACCCCGAAAACTTGGATCAACTGGATCAGTTTTGATTCAGTTGAGCGTCACAAAATTATATAAAACAATCAATTATCTAGTTTGTTTGGAACGGCGCCCAAAAAATGGTATATTTGCGGTCCAGATCGCGAAGTAGAGCAGCGGTAGCTCGTTGGGCTCATAACCCAAAGGTCGGGAGTTCGATCCTCCCCTTCGCAACAGAAGGTCCGCCACTGGCGGACTTTTTAGTTAAAGAACAACCTATGCAAGTGGGTTTTGTAAATATATTCGGGCATCCCAACGCCGGCAAAAGCACCCTTTTAAATGCATTGATTGGTGAAAAGCTAGCTATTGTCTCTTCTAAAGTGCAAACGACACGTCATCGTATCAAAGGGATTTTAACTTCGGCCGATTATCAACTTGTATTTTCAGACACGCCTGGTATCATTACCCCCAAGTATAAGTTGCATGAAA
>JBJOGP010000083.1:0-3642 GCA_046048175.1 Bacteroidota bacterium | reverse complement strand
CCCCAAAACCCCAAAACCCCCTTGGACAAGAATATTATTTATGAATAAAAGAAATTCGGTTATCCTGAACAAGCAACCTGTGAGAAGGTGGCATAATGGTCCATGAAATTCGTTTTTGCGGTACTATTATTTACTTGGACACTATTGTAATACAAATGTGTAATGGCCTAGTATCTAACAAAACTTATCGGCATAAATCCCAAATGTTTTCCTTTTCGCAGGTCTCCATGACTTTAAGAGGGGGAAATAGAATTTATTAAAGTTTAAATTCAATTTCATTTTCAGCTATTTCCGATATTCAGACTTTTGATAATAATTGGGAGTCTTTTATACTTATTAATAACAAAAAGATAAAAAAGAAAATGTAACTACACATGATGAATTTGTCTTAGCTTAGCCTGAGAGAAGCGAGCCATTATTTGAGTCAGAATATGTTACCCAACGGAGTGCAAAATGGTGCGCAATAGAATAACCCTTAGCATAATATAAGCAGCATGAGGATCAGAGTGGGCATAGTTCTCGAGAACATTTGCAAGATCACCGATCACGTACAGAACCTAGGCCAACTGCAAAGCATGTGCCCCTGTATGGGTCTCATAAATGGCTGTAAATTCTGTGCCCAAGTGCTCCTCGAGGTGCCTTCTGACATACAGTCTCTTGAGATGTACCTCGGAGATGGCCATTCGGAGTCCATTGCACAAATGAGACAAACCTGCTTCGGACAAAATGATGCCGAGGAGGAGAAATAACCTTGCCAAATGTCCTCCTCCAATAAGAGAGATAGAACAAAATCTCAAGCACCCCAGCACGGCAACGATCTGCAATTTTCCGTGAACCTGCAAGACGAGCTAGAAAAATTTGAAGCTCTGAACTAAAATTCGTTAGAGATGTACAGATTGCTACTGAGTGATTTGGCCCATAAGCACCGCCAGGATATCTTGTATATCCGTAAATCGATTATATTGTCCGGGATACCCGTGCAATCAAATGATTGTTTTGATTACTCCCCTTTTTTAACCCTGGAGGAAAACAATCTTCCGGTATCCCTTTACTTCGACATTTTATGCCAGCGTCTCAACGTGCCAGATGAACTCACAGTGGTAATACTGGCGATGGTTGAGAGATACTTCCGCTCGAAGAGCTACAAGGAGCTGCACTAGTACTACGACTTCATGAACCCCTTTGCCGGACAGGTAGCGTTTGGAAGCCAGACGTAGATCGAAATCGCGAGTGTACAATGCCGCATGTTCGAAAACCCTCAAGTGTTTTGGACTGGAAAAGTTAGGCTTTCAACTCTCATAGCCAAAAGGTAAGTTCAAATACTTTCTACAAATTAAATTCCACTTTAAAGCAAAGAGCGAAGTGTTTATATAAATATTACGCCATATATCTTTCTGCCAAGCAATTTATTTTTACTGTTCTCCTTAACACGCCGCATTGATTCATTGATTTCATCCCTATTTCCATAACTTTATTTCTTATAATAAAACTAAATGTGCCCTCCCCACCGATTTTGGAGTTTAAGGATGTTTTTAAAATATATCTTTTGCTGATGGGGCGTTTTTAAGATAAAAAACTAGATTTAACAACTTTGTTTTATAGGCTCATTTTAACGACAGTCCTCGTGTGCCAGAAGTACTACAGTGATTTCTTTTATAGCAATAAGTATGCAAGCATCGTGGGTGGTCTCAGCCAAGGCCAAGAGATGAATGCCTTAGAGGTTGAATACTTAGACATGGTCAACTGGCGAATCACCTATCCTTTGAGCCAGCTTGAGTATTACATTTAAGGGGTAACCAACTTTTTTGATGGGCCCTGCTCCCTCCTCTCAAAATCTATAATCGAAAACTCCCAATATTTAATAAACCAGAGTTCAAATGGGCAGCTGCAAAACTTCGAGTTGATGATAGGCATATCGGCCCAGCAAAACCATTAGATATTCCAGCTATGTCAAAACTAATTAATGGCTGTGGCCCAAGTAAACGAGGGTTTCGGAGGCGACTAAGAAAACGAGAATGATCTGGAGATTCCCGACGAACGGCCTATGGACTCGAACAATTTGCATGTGATGAGCAGCCATAGCTCAAAACTTTTGAGCAACGAAAACCAACTTTCAATTGATCAGGTGGAATTCTTACGTAATCAACAAGCTTTGAACATGGGCTACCTCTTGAAGATTTAATAACTAATCCAATAGAATAAAATTCTGCTCCTTAGCAACGATGAGCTTCAGGAATTTATTAACCACCAACACTTAATGAACCAGTAGGCCCAATTTTTGATCCAACAACAGCTGGCAAGCCTGATAGCCCAGCAGCAAATGGACAGCGAAATGGCTGGAGAGCAGTTTTAGCAGCAGTAACCATAATAGAGCAATAGAAACAACAATCCTTTCGGCAACCTTTGATCATCTAATGGCTTTAACACTACGAAAAAATCCCAGCTTTTTTCTCGATTTCCTCAATTTTCGGCACTCCCAGGGGTTTTTTACGCTCAGGTCTCTCAGGTGGAGGTAAGCCATCTGTGACCTTCCAATATAGAATGTAGCGAAGTCATCCAGGATTGTGCTGGCAATCACCCCGGGCAAGTTCCTCCTTACGGGAGACGACCGGCGGGGTAGTTTGCTGCGGCTGAGGCATGAAATTTAGCGGGAGACCTGGCCTCAATGCAGACCTGTGGCCAAATATGAGCAGACCAAGGCAATAGATAGGAAGGTAAGTGCCCATCAGCTTGACCCAGGAGCGCTAGGTATCTCACCTTTTGGGTCTCCATTTTAATGACACGGAGATTAAATCTCCCAAAATTAATAATGATAATCGCAATACAACAAGCGGAGCATTTGGAAACATGGGGTCAACTTTCTCAAAACTGTTTATGTACATCCATGTCGGAGACGCGGGGATTCTAACTGGACATTTGGATAATTAGAAGGGGCAGATCTGAAGTTTCAAGAACTGTTAGGGAGTAAATCAAGGTACCTTACCCCACAAATGCGTAAGCATTCTTTTGATTCAAGAATAAAACTTTTGATTCTATAATCGATCAATCGTAAAATCAAGGTAAGAATTTTCTATATTTTTTGGCTCTAATGCTTCAATCCATAGTCAGCAGACCTACATAATTGAAATGAGAATTGAAAATTATGTCAACATAACCAGGTATACCTCAAAAAAGGTCCATATTTTAATGACTATTATGGTGCTGTGCCCACAAAGAGTATTTCTGAAAGGAAGGGCAGGAAAGATACCCGTTCTGGAAAAATTATCAGGTCAGAAACCACTAATTTAGGAGGAACTAAATAAATAAAAATAATCCAATTTTTCTAAAGAAATGCGAGCCACAAAAAATCGAAACCAATAGGTAAAGATGGTCTCTTTCAATTAAATAGACCCCGTAGTAGACCACTATAATTGTGCCTCGGTCGAACTTAAACAAATATCGACAACCCATTAATGCTATAATCATCATAAATAATTAAATTATAATAACTAAAGCAAATGGACTGGCCGCCTGCATTATAATATTTTGTCATTTATAATTATTTTAAACTTTAGACGGGCCCTCGCATTGTGCCACGTCCATCAGATTAGAAATATTCATATAATATTATTTCCTCAAGGCTGGGGTTTTGGGGTTTTGGGG
>JBJOGP010000082.1:0-3985 GCA_046048175.1 Bacteroidota bacterium | reverse complement strand
GTCAATAGAAGCTTAGAGGTACTTTAACATTTCACTTCGCATCCACCTTTTTTGCGTTGTATATTTATAACGCAAAAAATGGAAACAAGCTATCTCAGCAAACAGCCCATCCCAACTGGGGAAGAGGTAATTGGGGCAGACATTCGTGAGGGTGTATTTAAGCTGATACAATCTCACCACGCTGGCTTTGATCGCTCAAAGTTTATTTCCATCTCCGAACTGAATCAATTTAGACGGCTATATCTCTCCTCACTGATAGAAAAGGAGAGAGGTGAACTAGCAGCGCTAGACCGCGAGGTAATGGATGCGATTAAAAACAATTCGATTTTATCGGAAAGCTTTCAAGAAGAACAGGAGGATAGTCTGACAATGGGACAACGAGTAGCAGATAAAGTTGCCACCTTTGGAGGTAGCTGGACCTTTATCATTTTTTTCTTCTTATTCATACTAGGTTGGATGATCATTAATACCTGGTTATTGATTACGCAGAAATTTGACCCCTTTCCTTTTATACTTCTCAATCTCATTCTATCTTGCTTGGCTGCAATACAGGCTCCTATTATCATGATGAGTCAAAACAGACAGGAGCAAAAAGATAGAAAAAGGGGTGAACATGATTATAAGGTCAACCTCAAAGCAGAGTTAGAAATAAAACTCCTGAGTGAAAAAATTGATCATTTGCTGGTGCATCAAAACAGGAAACTCCTAGAAATTCAGGAAGTACAAACGGACTATCTGGAAGATTTGATGAAGGAGATTAAAAAAGCTAAGTAATAGACGGGATTAGTTTCACTGAGCCCAAAGTGGGGGCCTGCAACTATTTTAGAGCCTCAGCTGCTGCGCAGCTGGTAGTTTTTATTTTCATGGCTCACCTAAGCAAGCTTGGTTCGCCTTGAAAATAAAAAACCCCGCACTTTGTGCGAGGCTCTAAAATAGTTGCGGAGAGGGAGGGATTCGAACCCTCGGTACAGATTTAAGTCCGTACAACGGTTTAGCAAACCGGCCCTTTCGGCCACTCAGGCACCTCTCCTATTGTATTCCTACCGTAGCGGGGGGACAAAATTAAAGAGAAATTACATGGCTGCCAACTGGACTTTCTGTTGAAGTTCCAGTACATTCTCACGGAAAATTCCATCAGTATCCATTAAATCTTTAACCGTTTGGCAAGAATGGATTACCGTAGTATGATCCCGGCCACCAAAATGTTCACCAATTGTCTTGAGAGAATTCTTGGTAAAGGCCTTGGCTAGATACATCGTGATTTGACGAGCTTGTACAATTTCACGCTTACGTGTTTTTTGCAACAACTTGTCGTAGGATACATCAAAATATTCGCAAACCATTTTTTGAATGGTATCGATTGTAATCTCTTTACTGGATGACTTAACAAAATTGCGAAGCACTTTCTTTGCTAATTCCAGATCAATCTCTTTTCTATTCAATGAAGATTGCGCCAGCAAGGAGATTAATGCGCCTTCCAACTCACGAACATTGTTATTGATATTGTAAGCAATGTATTTGACAACCTCTTTGGGCATTTCCAACCCATCGTTACGCATCTTCTTCTCTAAAATCTCAATACGCGTTTCGTAATCGGGTACTTGCAAGTCCGCACTCAATCCCCAACGGAATCGGCTGAGCAAACGATCTTGCACACCCTCTAAATCTTTTGGAGATTTATCAGATGTTAGTACCAGTTGCTTCTGTGATTGATGTAAGTGATTGAAGATTGCAAAAAATGCATCTTGTGAACGCTCAGCCTTAGCAAAAAACTGAACGTCATCTAGAATCAATACATCAATTAACTGATAAAAATGAATAAAGTCATTGATGGCATTGTTTCTACTGTGGTCCATGAATTGGTTGATGAACTTTTCTGAACTCACATATAAAACAACCTTATTAGGATGTGACCTTTTTACTTCATTGCCGATGGCTTGTGCCAAGTGGGTTTTTCCTAATCCAGTTCCTCCGTAAATAACCAATGGATTGAACGAATTTGCTCCTGGCTTTTCTGCTACCGTTTTACCCGCCCTACGCGCTACACGATTACAATCACCTTCAATAAAGGAATCAAATGTGTAGATCGGATTTAACTGCGGATCGATCTGCATCTTTTTTAGGCCAGGAATGACAAATGGATTCTTGACAGGATTATTAATAATCAGTGGAAAATCCATTTCATTATTAGAAAAAGATTTAAATCCCTGACCACTTACGTCCACAGTCATAGGCTTAGTACGACTGCTTCCGCTATCCACCATGATTCGATATTCCAATCTGGCTTCCTTCCCCAATTCACGCTTCAGTGTCTTGGCCAATAAATTAACGTAATGCTCTTCGAGGTATTCAAAAAAGAACTGGCTTGGCACCTGGATGACTAAAACGTTTTGTTTTAGCGAAACGGGTTGTATCGGCTCAAACCAAGTTTTAAAATGCTGCCATTCTACAATGTCCTTGATGATCTTTAAGCAATTCCCCCAAACTTTTTCCGCGTTCTTATCCATCGTTCTTCAAGCAAGTTTATGTCGATTAAACAGTAGTTGTTCACATTTCCCACGCAGGTTGGCCGTCTTTTCCACAATTGTCAATAAAAAAACTTGCGCAGGGGGACGAATATCATTAATCCACATCAAACAAAAAAAATTTCTGGCATTGTTTTTAAAGAAAGTCTGTTTTTTTTTCATTTTGAAAATTTCTGGTCAAAAAATTTGGAAATATCCTTTTCTACCCCTTCGAAAAAAATGCCATCTTTGTGTTCTTGTTTCAGGATAAATCCCTGACCGATGCCTCAACAAATTCAGCTTCGTCTTACCCCTCAAGAAGCCTCCAGTGCTTCACAAGTTAAACTGGCAATTGCCAGTGCTAAAGGGGTATCTCCTCACCAAGTGAACGGCTATTACGTTAGTAAGCAGTCTATTGACGCCAGAAGTAAGTCGCCCTGGATCAACTTGACTGTTCAGGCCTTTATCGGGGAAACTCCGCAAAACAGACCCCTTGCTTCATTTGAATTTAAAGAAGTAGGGAAATCGACCAAACAAGTGGTCATTATTGGTGCGGGCCCTGCGGGGCTTTTTGCTGCGTTGAAGCTGCTGGAGGCAGGCGTGAGGCCAGTAATATTGGAAAGGGGGAAAGATGTAAGAGCCAGAAGAAGAGACCTCGCGCTTCTTAATCGATCTGGCCTGGTAAATCCAGAAAGTAATTACTGTTTTGGAGAAGGAGGCGCAGGCACCTACAGCGATGGTAAACTATATACCCGAAGCGGCAAAAGAGGAAACCTGGAGCGAATTTTACAACTGTTTGTACATTTTGGTGCAGATGAAAGAATTTTATACGAATCCCACCCACACATTGGAACGAACAAGTTACCGCATATCATTACGGCCATGCGGGAACAAATCATGGCAGCAGGTGGAGAGATTCATTTTGAGCAATGTGTTTGTGACCTAATTATTGAAAACAACTCACTAACAGCTGTTCGAACAAAAACAGGACAGCAATTTTCTGCCCATGCCTTTATATTGGCCACCGGTCATTCAGCCCGGGATATTTTTGAATTACTGCATTCAAAAAAAATTAAAATTGAAGCAAAGCCTTTTGCGTTAGGTGTTCGTATTGAACATCCGCAGGCTATCATTGACCAGGTACAATACCATTGCACAACCAGAGACCCTTATTTACCTCCTGCAGCTTACAGTTGGGTAGAACAGGTATATGAAAAAGGCGTATTTTCTTTTTGCATGTGTCCTGGAGGTATTATTGCGCCTGCTGCCACCTCACCCGGCGAATTAGTAGTCAATGGCTGGAGTCCCTCCAAGCGAAATAATCCATATGCCAATAGCGGTATTGTTGTTTCTGTAGAAATGAATGACCTCGACAAAAGATTTGGAAAAGATGCGCTATCGCTTATGCGTTTTCAACAATCCGTTGAACAATTAGCTTTTAAAGCGGGGGGTGGTAACCTACAGGCACCCGCGCAACGATT
>JBJOGP010000081.1:0-4093 GCA_046048175.1 Bacteroidota bacterium | reverse complement strand
CTTATCGTATCAACGTAATGTCTCCCTTTTTAGTCAACGTACGTCCATCAAAAAATTCAACAGCTAGCGTATACATGTAAACATCCATCGGTTGCAATACACCTTTAAAATTTCCATCCCACCCAAACTTTGCATCAGTAGTTTCAAAAACTTTTTGACCCCACCTGTTCCATATCTCCCATTTCAACTTTACAATTCCAAATCCCTTTACCTGTATCACACTATTTACATCTCCACTCTGCGGCGTAAAGGCATTTGGAACATCCACCAATGGATTAATGCTTGCCTCCACTGTTTTACAAATAGTGCGCGGACAATCGAGTTGATTATAGGCCGTCAAACACACTTGAAATGTACCAGATGATTTGTATTGATGAACAAGAGGTACCCTTGATGTAGTTAGTATGCTATCGCCATCACCAAAATTCCATTTGAAGCGAATCGCATCAGAACTGGACAGGTTAGTAAATGTGTGTGGGGTATTTGGCTGAATGGCCACCGGTGTAAAACTAAAGTTTGACAACGGGGCATCTAATACTTGGATGGTGAAGCGCACAGTATCACTCAAATTACAAGTATTAGGATTATTGGCAATTAAGGTAACTGTATAGGTACCTGGCTGCGTATACGTATGAGTAGGCGAAGATTGCGTGGAAGTATTTCCATCCCCAAAAATCCAATTATAGGTCTGTCCTGCCACTGAAGTATTGGAAAATATAGCGTCATATGGAGCACAGCCAATGGAATTGGTTGTAAAACCTGCTTTTACATTTTCAGCAATAGTTAATGGGATTTTTAAAGAATCTGGTGCATTACAATAAGTGGTATCAACAAGATAAAGCGTTACCTGATAGGTGCCCGGAGCACTATAGGTATGAAATACTGAATTTGTTCCTGCGGTGACAGGCGCACTGCCATCACCAAAATTCCATCTGAATGAAGTATTCCGAAAAGGATACGCTGCCAATGTTGTAGACAAATTATCAAAGCGATAATTGAGCGAAGTGCAAGGCAATAATTTAACAGGATTGAAATCGAGTGCAGCTTCTATATTTCCTACACGAATTTGAACAAACGAAGTATCACGCCCATTACATGAACTGGGATCAATAGCAATTAGCATCACGCGATAAGTTCCTACAGCTGCATAGGTGTGCGAATTAGTAGCCACAGCTGTAGTGACTCTTGGAGAACCATCGCCAAAATCCCACTCATAACTCTGGGCATTACCAACTGTGTCTCGAAAAGCCACTGTTAAGGGAACACATCCTAAGGTATCTCCTACTACATTATTAATACTTGAACGAATGGCACTTTGCACGCCTGCTAAATTCATAGCTATTTTAACCATCGTCAAACTGCAACCTGCTCCGCTTGAATTGTTAGTAGTAGCCCAGGCACCAGCTGTAACAGGGTAATTAGGGCGAGGAGAATTACCAATTGAGCAGTTACCGCAAATAGCCTGGTAAATAGCCCCACTACGGTCAAAGCGACTGGTTCCGCCATCAACGTGGTCATTGCCATTGTTGACAGAATTATCTTCTCCAAAAAAGCTACCAAATAATTGACCAGACGCATCTTTTTTCAAAACGAAAAAATAAAAGTCTTTGCCATCCGTATTAGATTTAAAAGCATCAGGCGTTACTGGCAAGCCTGCTGTACCTGCACTAGTAAATCCTGAACCAAAACCAGTCCCACCCCAACCGGACATATACACATTTTCACATCGATCTACCAGAAATGCAACTGGCGAAATATTTGGAATAGTAGAACCAGAGCCAAATGCAGTGGAGTAAACAAATGCTGAAAGATCAGGCTGAAGTTTCGCAATAAACTGCTTCCCAGAGGGATTATTAAAGACCGCATTCTGTATAGGCCAATTGCCGGTGGTTTGACCCATTACATAGGGAAACCCATTAACATCAAACTGCACTCCAAACACCTGATCAATTCCTGAGGTGCCCAGGTAAGTAGTTTTGATGCGTTGTGTTCCATCAGGCTTGATAATAGTTAAATATCCATCAATGGTTCCGCTCAATGAAGAGCTTATTACTGTACCTGACTGAGATGATGGGATTAGATTAGGACTTTCGGTTCCTCCCCCCATGTAAATATTACCATTGCTGGGATTCACAGAGATTACATAACCTGCATCATTACCGGTTCCTCCAAAGAAACTCGCAAATTGAAGCGCACTCAGATTATTCGATAGTTTTAATAGAACAGCATCTTGTAGCCCTCCTCCAAAATTTGTTTGAAAAGCGCCCGCCGTTACAGGGAAAGCACCATTTCCACTAACACCTCCGCTGGATTGTGTATGTGAAACAACAAAAATATTTCCAGAAGGATCTAGAATTATTTCACCACGACCATCATCCCCATAATTTCGTTGCAAGGAATTCAAGGCGCGCGAAGTTGCAATGTTTACTCCATCAGCTGCGGTTCCTCCAATTTTTCTAGATCCCAATAATGTAGTACCCGTAGAATTTATTTTAGCAACAACAATATCAAAACCATCCCCTGCTAATGTACCATTGCCAATTACAGGGAATCCTGTTGTTGAATTTGGGGAATTGGTTCGGCCCGTGAGATAAAGATTTTCTTGAGCATCTACTACTAAACTATGAGGCTGTTCATTACCTGATCCGCCTAAATAAGTTGCCCATATCCGATTACGTCCGTCAGGACTCAATTTAATTAAACAAATATCTGTTTCTCCTCCTTGAAAAGAAGATTGAATAGCTCCAGTTGTTGTTGGAAAGCGTCCCCCGTCGTTAAAAACAATCCCGCCAGCATACATGCTACCATCAGGACCATAGGTTGCGGTAAATCCCCAATTATCGGCAGTACTTCCAGAGAAAGAACAAAAAATAATAGAAGGATCGATGACTAAAATTTGTGAAGGATCATACTTTCCTACTTCAAACTTCACCGTATTATTTTTTACAACATATCTGCAAGACACCTGCTGTCTTCCGTTATCATTCGGTTGATAGGTGAAAGGGGCTGATTCTTTAAAAGAACCAACGGATGTTTCATAGTGCAGTTCTCCTTTTTTAGTTGCCAGCGCTTCAACACCGGTATAACGCAGGGCTATATCACTGATCAATCCTCCAGGTCTTACAATAAAATCATACTTCAATAGTCCTTGATCAGTATAATAACGCAGATCAATACTGGGATATATATCTTTTATGACAACGGCCTGATATATTTTACAAGCGGTCGCCCATTTGCCTGGATCATTCCCTAAAAAATAATTATTGTAAGTCGGTAATTCCTTTTCTGGAATTACTTTGCCAGCTGCATTCACAAATTCTACCCGCCATGCATGTGAGCGAATCAAAAAAGAATCAATAGTGTGATGCTTTGCTTCTTGTAATTTATATGCACTAACAGGATCTTGTTGCAAAACGGTATACCCATTTTCCTGAATAAAAAAAGCACCGTTTGTAACCTCACCTTTAAAAAGTACACGCTCGTCCCATTGTCCCTTATTCTCTACAAATTGAATAGCCTGCTGCGCATAGCTATGTAGAGAAAATAGAATGTAAAAGAATATGAGCAGTTTACGTTGCACCGTTGTTTATTCTGAATTACTTTAAAATAACGAATTTAACCGGGTCAGGTTTTGAAAAAACTGTTAATACCACACCTACCCCCTGATTATGACAAATTCCTGACTGATCCGTTTAAGAAACGTCTAAATTCTTAGGATATTTTGCCCCAATTCACCATTCCTTTACGTTGTTGAAGAAAATGAAGGAGAGGACGGTTTCCGGGCTCCGTAAGAGTAGGATCCTTTTCAATTAATTGAGCCGCCTGATCCCTAGCCTTTTCGAGCAAGAGTCGGTCTTCAACAATACTGGCCAGCCTAAATTGAAGCGCGCCACTTTGCCGGGTTCCTTCTATTTCGCCTGGACCTCTCAATAACAAGTCTTTTTCAGCAATTTCAAAACCGCTGGTAGTTTGAGTCATGATCTTCATTCGCTCACTCGCATCCCTTCCAATACCTGGAGAAGTAAGCAGTATACAATAACTTTTTTCTGCACCTCTCCCCACTCGACCCCTTAATTGGTGCAATTGTGATAAT
>JBJOGP010000080.1:0-4210 GCA_046048175.1 Bacteroidota bacterium | reverse complement strand
TAAGAGAGGGAACAGACATTACAATAGTCTCCTATGGATCTACCCTTCGTATCATTCAAGAGGCAGCTCAATCACTTGAACTTTCTGGTATCAGTTGTGAGATTGTGGATGTGCAAACTTTAGTTCCCTTCGATCTTCCTCAGCTTACAGTCCAATCGTTGCAAAAAACAAATCGCATTTTGTTTGTTGATGAAGATGTTCCGGGTGGAGCAGCGGCTTATTTATTCAATAAAGTAATGGAAGAGCAAGGCGGATATCGTTATCTGGATGTTGCTCCACGTACGCTCACTGCAAAAGCACATCGTCCAGCTTATGGAAGTGATGGGGATTATTTCAGTAAACCCAATGCCGAAGAAATAGAGGAAGTAGTTCGTGAAATGATGCGTGAGTGAGTTAATGCTTAGGCCATGTTGTGAAAAACCTTTTGCACATCATCATCCTGTTCTAGTTTTTCAATCAGCTTACTTACTTCTTCTGCTTGTGTATCAGATACAGGAACTGTTACTGTTGGTATCCATTCAACTTCAGCACTCAAAGGAGTTATTGAGCGATCTTCCAGTGCCTTTTGCATATTTCCAAAATCAGTGAATCCGCAGCGAATCACGACAAGTTCTTCGCCATTTTCACCAGTACTTTCACCTAGTTCCTCAAGGCCAAAATCAATTAGCTCCAATTCCAGGTCTTCTGTATTCACACCTTCAGGTTTTAATTTGAAGACCCCCATTTTTTTAAATTGGAATGCAACGCTTCCGCTGTTGCCAAGACTTCCTCCTCCTTTGTTGAAATGCGATTTTACATTCGCTACCGTACGAACGTGGTTGTCGGTGGCGGTCTCTACTAAAATGGCTACTCCATGAGGGGCATATCCCTCGTAAAGGATCTCGTCATAATTAGCCATTTCTTTACCCAGCGCCCGCTTGATAGCAGCTTCTACGCGGTCTTTAGGCATGTTAACGCTCTTGGCGTTTTGCATACACCTACGAAGGGCAGGGTTGGTGTTGGGGTCTGTTCCACCGGCTTTTACGGCAATAACAATCTCTTTACCAATTCTGGTAAACTGCTTGGCCATGCGGTCCCAGCGGGCGAACATGGTTGATTTGCGAACTTCAAAAATACGTCCCATGAAAATTCATTCAGGGCTGCAAGCTACTACATCTTTAGCTTTTTAGCTTACTATGATGGCGGCTATATGTAAAATAGACAACCAAGCCTATTAGCATCCAGATCAAGGCTACTTTTAAGGTTTGCATGTCTAGGCCAACAATCATAGCTGTACATATAATTGCTCCAAGGCTACATACAACCGGTACAAGTGGAGTCTTAAATGGGCGCTCTATTTGAGGCGATTTAACACGTAAAATCCATACGCCGATACTTACTAGTACAAAGGCGAATAGCGTTCCAAAACTGGTTAAATCTCCAGCAACATGTCCTGGAACAAAAGCGGCAAAGGCACCCACAAAAACAAATAAAATCCAATTGGCTTTATAGGGCGTTTTGAATTTTGGATGTAAGTCGCCAAATGCTTTTGGAATCAACCCGTCATTACTCATGGTATAGAAAATCCGACTTTGTCCCATTAGCATCACTAGAATCACAGATGAGAAACCAGCCAGAATGGCAATAGTTACGGCATTAGCCAACCATTGATAATTGGTCATGTATGTGCTAATCGCGTAGGCTACTGATGCTTCACGTCCTTTTTCTGGATCCACGAAATCTGTCCATGGAGCTACCCCGGTTAATACATGTCCAAATAGGATATATAGGATTGTGCACACCACTAATGAACCTAGAATTCCAATCGGCATATCTCTTTTTGGATTCTTTGCTTCCTGAGCAGCAGTACTAACAGCATCAAATCCGATAAAGGCAAAAAACACAATGGCTGCTCCACCTAAAACACCACCCCAGCCATGCTTGTTCCAGCCACTATAATCTGCTATCACCTTACCTGCTTGGTCTGTAATTGCTGCAGTTCCCTCTGGAATCAAATAAGGAGTGTGGTTTTCTGGTTTGATGAATTGCCAACCAATTGCAATGAATAAAATAACGATAGCAACCTTGATAAAAACAATAATAGCATTTACAAAAGCGGACTCTTGCGTGCCTTTAATCAATAAAAGTGTAAGCGCTAACAAGATGATTAAAGCAGGAGCATTCATGATTCCTTGGTGAAATACACCAGCCGAATCAGTGAAACTTTCAAAGGGGGAGTGGCACCATTCATAGGGTATTGAGCCACCAAGCAATTTATTTAAGTATTCGCTCCAGGCAATAGAAACAGTAGCAGCACCCAATGCATATTCCATAATTAATGCCCATCCAATGATCCAAGCCACCAATTCTCCCATAGTTACATAGGAGTAAGCATACGCACTTCCTGCAATGGGAATCATCGATGCAAACTCAGCGTAGCAAAGTCCTGCAAAGGCACAACCAATTGCAGCAACAATAAATGAAAGAGTAACTGCAGGTCCGGCTGCTTGACCAGCGGCAGCAGCGGTTCGTACAAACAAACCTGCACCGATTATGGCACCAATTCCAAGGGCAATCAGATTGCCGGCCCCCAAGGTTCTTTTGAGTCCTTTTTCACTATCGGCGGCCTGCGCCAGAATTACATCTAATGACTTTTTTGCAAACAAGCTCATGCGTTGGTTTTTTAGGAGTTCTAAGATAAGTAATGGATTATTAACAGCTTATTTTTTTTGTTGGGCCAAAGCTAGGTAGTAGAGAGGGATACCCAATAACACGATAATCAGGCCTGGCCAGGTAAATTCAGGCTTATAGATTATGAGAAGAATGCAAAAAGCGGCCCCCATTAGAATATAGAGTGCTGGTAAAAAAGGGTATCCAAAGGCTTTGTAGGGCCTCTCCACGTGGGGTTGCTTTTTTCGAAGAATGAAAATACCTGCAATAGTCAACATGTAAAATAGAACAACCACAAAGGAAATCATATCCAAAAGTTGACCATATTTTCCACTCAAACTCCAAATCGCTGCTACAATGCATTGTACCCAAAGGGCAGCTTGTGGTACAGACTTATTATTTAATGTTCCAGCTTGTTTGAAAAAGAGACCGTCCTTAGCCATGGTGTAATAGACCCGTGCACCTGCCATGATTAAACCATTGTTGCAGCCAAATGTGGAAACCATTATCAAAACAGCAATGAGGGTAGTTCCAAAGGAGGGGAAAATCACATTCGCTGCAGCTACCGCTACTCGGTCATCAGCAGGAAATGCTAATTCATTCAAAGGAAGTACATGCAAGTACATAAGATTAGCAGAAACATAAATAATAGTAACAATCAATGTACCTAAGAACAAGCTCAGTCCAATATTGCGTTGCGGATTTTTCATTTCCCCTGCAATGAAAGTCACATTATTCCATGCATCACTACTAAAGATTGATCCTACCATAGAGGCTGCAATCGCACCTAATAATGCTGCACCGCCAATCGGAGTCCAGTTTCCAGGCGAAAGTGCGCCCTGCGCATCTTTCAATCCATTATTTTGAGCCGCTTGAAATCCGGTTTGCCAATTTTGTGCCCAATAACTTTCTTTCACTAGTAAAAATCCAAATACAATCAAACCAAATAGTGCCAGTAATTTGGCACTAGTGAAAACAGTTTGAATCAATTTTCCTTCTTTTACACCGCGCGAGTTTATGACTGTTAAAAGGATAATGATGAAGATGGCCACTAATTGCCCGGAATAAACTTTTATAATGCCAGCATCAAATAAAAAATAATTATTTCCAAGCTCCGGGACCAGATACGCTAAGAACTTTGAAAAAGCAACTCCAACTGCAGCAATAGTAGCAGTTTGAATCACAGCAAAAAAACTCCATCCATATAAAAATCCCATGAGTGGACTATAAGCCTCTTTTAAATAAACATATTGACCACCTGCTTTTGGGTACATTCCGCTTAACTCACCATAGCTGACAGCAGCAGTGAGTGTCATAAATCCTGTCAACAGCCAGACAGCAATTAGCCATCCGGCACTTCCTGTATTTCTAGTGATATCTGCACTTACGATAAAAATACCAGAGCCAATCATGGAGCCAGCTACAATCATAGTGCCATCTAATAGGCCCAAGGTAGGTTTGAAAGAAGGGGTTGACATACGGCTACAATTTTGTCAGTAAGATAAGGAATTCCACAAGTGATTTGTTTATTTTTTGCTGCTTGGTAAATTTCTGATTGCGG
>JBJOGP010000079.1:0-4294 GCA_046048175.1 Bacteroidota bacterium | reverse complement strand
TTATAATGGTACACGCGAAGACACTATCTATATTAGACCTACTGTAAACACTGTTTACTCTGTGTTCTTCAACTCAACTATTTCTCCATGTACTTCAGCTCCTGCTCAAGTGCCTGTATCTGTAGGCTTACCAATTACAAATCTGTCTGTACCTGCAACTGTTGCAACTTGTGTTGGAAACGGGTTCGCTATCACTGCTACACATGATGCGGTTCCATCTACTAATACTGCACCAATCTATCAATGGCAATCTAGTACTGATGGTGGTGTAACTTGGGTTAGCTTAACTTCTCCAAGTGCTACTACACCAACTTTGACTGTTGCTTCTACTACTCAGTCAATGAATGGTACTCGTTATCGCCTCCTTTCAAGATCTGGATCTTGCGCGATTGCAACTTCTGGTAGTACAACCCTTACAGTTAATGCATTGCCAGTTATCACGTTGGCTGCTCCAACAGTTTCATTGACACCTGGTCGTACAACTACCATAACTGGTACAAGCTCTCCTGCTGCTGCTACCTGGACTTGGTCATTGAACGGAAATACAATAGGTGGCACAAGCAGCACTCAGACCGTTAATATTGACGGTTTAGGTAACTATGCCGCAACTGTACGTGACGTGAATGGTTGTGTGAACACATCTAATGTTCTTGCTATCGGTGCTGAAGCTTCAGATAAGTTGTGGATTTATCCTAACCCAACATCTGGCGCATTCCAAATCCGTTACTACCATGCTGGTGATATGAATGAAAAGCGTATCATTTCAATCTACAATACTGCTGGACAGTTGGTAGCAACTAAGACCTTTAACCTCAGCTATACATCTGCACCTTACTTACGTATGGATGTGGATCTAAGCGGTGCTGCTCGCGGTACTTATGTAGTGAAGGTTGCGCACGAATACAGTGGTAAGATCGTTTCTGGTCTGGTACTTGTACAGTAAGCTTACCTTAATAAACTAAAACATAAAGTCCCTGGAATTCCAGGGACTTTTTTATTTGGTTCAAAATGCTAAACAACGTGAGGGGATATCCTAAATGCTAGATGCCTCAAGGGTTATTCCAGTTTCAGCTACGCACCACTAGCGCATCTTTTTAAAGCAATTGATCAGGCCATTCGTAGAGGAGTCGTGTGATGTGACTTTTGAGGAGGTAGTAAGCTCAGGAAGGATTTGATTGGCTAATTGCTTACCTAATTCAACACCCCATTGATCAAAGCTGTAAATGTTCCAGAGGATGCCTTGAACAAAAATTTTGTGTTCGTAGATTGCTATTAACTCGCCTAATGTGAATGGGGTGAGTTTTTTAAGCAGTATTGAATTAGTGGGTTTATTTCCAGTAAAAACTTTGTAGGGAAGTAACTTCTTGATAGCAGAAGGAGAGAGCCCTTGTTTTTTAAATTCAGCTTTTACTTCCTTTTCAGTCTTTCCCTTCATCAAGGCCTCTGTTTGAGCAAAAAAATTACTGAGGAGTTTGAGGTGATGATCGCCTATTGGATTGTGCGATTGTGCAGCGGCAATAAAGTCACAAGGAATCAGTGAAGTGCCCTGGTGAATTAATTGGTAGAAAGCATGCTGACCATTTGTGCCAGGCTCTCCCCAAATAACAGGTCCGGTGGCATATGTTACTTTTTTGCCATTGCGATCAATCTCCTTTCCATTGCTTTCCATATTTCCTTGTTGAAAATAGGCTGGAAAACGATGAAGATATTGGTCGTAGGGTAGGATTGCCTCAGTTTGTGCGCCAAAAAAATTAGTATACCAAATGCCGAGCAGTGCTAATATCACAGGGATATTCTCGTCCAATTTAGTTTTTCTAAAATGTGCGTCTATGTGGGATGCTCCTTTTAATAATTGAATAAACTGGGCAAAGCCAATCGTAAGTGCAATAGAAAGACCAATTGCACTCCAAAGAGAATATCTTCCGCCCACCCAATCCCAAAATTCAAACATGTTATTTCGGTCAATTCCGAAACGTAAGACTTCCTTCTCATTTGTACTTAGTGCTACAAAGTGTTTGGCAATATGTTTTTCGTTCTTTGCTTTTTTTAAAAACCAGTCGCGGGCTGTAAAGGCGTTGGTCATGGTCTCCTGTGTGGTAAAAGTTTTGGAAGCCACTAGAAACAGCGTTTCTTCAGCATTAACTTTTTTTAATGTTTCTGCGATATGGCTACCGTCAACATTTGAAACAAAGTAGGTCTGGATTCCATTAATCCAATACGGTTTAAGTGCTTCAGTGACCATTAGAGGCCCAAGGTCGCTTCCTCCAATCCCAATATTGACGATATATTTTATTTTTTTTCCGGTGTATCCTTTGTGCTTGCCTTGATGCACACGATCGCAAAAGGTTTTCATCTGCTTGAGGACCTTTTGAATAGCAGGCTTCACATTTTTTCCATTCACTGTTACGGGGTCGCCTGAAAAATCTCGAAGCGCCGTATGGAGAACGGCTCTGTTTTCAGTTTCATTAATTATGGCTCCGCTAAAAAACTGTTGGATGGATTTTTCAATTTCACACTCTTTAGCAAGTGCAACTAAGAGATCCATTGTTTCGCTTGTTATTCTATTTTTAGAATAATCTAGTACGATATCTTTTGCGCAAAGTGAAAATTGTTCAAAGCGATGAGGATCCTTTTCGAAAAGTTGCTGAATGCTAATTTTCTTAAGTTGACGATGATGTACTTGAAGTGCCTTCCAGGCGGCAGTCTTAGTAGGATTTACAGCAGGGAGCATATTACATTTTTTTAACCACCTCAATTGTTCTGTCAATCATGTCAGAACTTATATCAAGATGGGTAACCAGTCGTACTCTATTGGGGGCAATGGCGTATGCAAGAATGTTATTTTCTTTTAGTTGCACCACCAGATCCCGAGCGGGTAGATGATCTTTCAATTCAAAAATCACAATATTTGTTTCTACTGGCAGTACCATTTTTACAAATGGTTTTTCTTGAAAGGCTAATGCTAATGCAGCTGCGTGGTCATGGTCAATTTTAAGCCGTTCAATATGATGATCCAACGCGTACACTCCTGCAGCTGCCATAAATCCAGCTTGTCGCATACCCCCACCAAAAACTTTGCGGATTCTGCGTGCCTTTTTGATAAAATCTTTGTTGCCGATTAGTACACTTCCAACTGGGCAACCAAGGCTTTTACTTAAGCAAACTGAGATGCTGTCAAAGGTTTGTCCATATTGAAGTGGCGATTCATTCTTTGCAATCATTGCGTTCCAGACGCGAGCACCATCTAAATGAAGCGCCAGTTTATGATGCGTACAGGTTTTTCTGATTGCTTCAATAGCGGCGAAATCATAACAACTTCCCCCGCCACGGTTGCTAGTGTTCTCTAAGGACACTAATCGACTAATGGGTCGGTGAACGTCGTCTGGTTGGATGGCTTGTTCAATTTGATTAGCCGTAATTCTCCCCGTATTTCCTTGTAATAATTTTACTGAGCAAAGTGAGTTGAAGGCAATTCCTCCTCCTTCATATTGGTATATATGCGAATTTTCCTCACATATAATTTCATCGCCAGGTTGCGTATGACATTTAATTGCAATCTGGTTAGTCATGGTTCCAGAGGGGCAGAATAGGCCAGCCTGCATTCCAAAAAGGGCTGCGGTTTTTTCCTCTAGTAAATTGATAGAGGGGTCTTCGCCAAATACATCATCACCTACTGGTGCGACAAACATTGCTTCGCGCATGCCCGCAGTTGGTTTAGTAACTGTGTCAGAACGAAAATCAATTACTGCGTTATTCATGTCTGCAATTTAGCAATAGCCGGGTTATCTTTGTTGATAAAATATAGTATATGCCTTCATTTGATATTGTTAGTAAAGTAGATGTTCAGGCACTGGATAATGCGGTGAATGTAACAAGTCGGGAGCTCGCTAATCGGTTTGATTTTAGGGGTTCTCATTTGTTAATTGAGTTGGATAAAAAGACCTTTCAGCTCAAGTTGGAAACCGAAGATGATATGAAAATGGGCCAGTTACTCGATGTACTAGTTAATAGGGCACATAAACAGGGTATTGCACCGGAAGCCTTCGACATGTCTAAAGAGGGATCCCAGAGCGGTAAAATCTGGCGCAAAGAGGTTAAAGTACGAAACGGATTGGCCCAGGAGGAGGCTAAGAAAATTGTCAAACTCATTAAAGACGGGGGATTGAAAGTGCAGGCTTCCATCCATGAAGATCTAGTAAGGGTAACTGGTAAAAAAATTGACGATTTGCAGGCAGTCATTCAGCAATGCAGGGGAGCCAATATTGGGGTGCCTCTACAATATGTGAATATGAGG
>JBJOGP010000078.1:0-4313 GCA_046048175.1 Bacteroidota bacterium | reverse complement strand
TACGCTCAAATTGAGAAGCCTTCAGTATCGTCTCCACTTGTCGATTCATGCGCTGGTTTTCCTCTTTGATAATTGAGCTAAAGTACCCTAGCTTGTCCCGGTCTTGTATAACTTTATCGTTACGCATAGCATCAACAGCCAGTGATATTGTTGCGAGGGGCGTTTTAAATTCATGCGTCATGTTATTGATAAAGTCATTTTTCATCTCACCAATTTTCTTTTGCTGTAACATGGTTCGTACCGTGAGATAAAACGCAGAAATAATCAACAAGGTAAATAGGATAGAAACAGCAATATTCAACCGCAATGAACGCAGTACGACAGTTTTAACATCGGGCACCACAATAAACAATGCTTCACTCACACCAATTGCACCTATTCCTGTAGCATTGGGCGCTGTAAGGGCTCGGCCTGCATAAAAATTATGCGCTGTGTCCTGTTGTGCCTGCAAAAATCGTGAAGAAGATTTCTGAAGTGTATTCCCACTAAATCGATCAAACGTATAGAGACCAAATTCAAATGGAATGGTATTAAGGTCATTCTCTTTAAAGGCTTTTGCAATGCGCTTACGTAGATCTTCAGCACTGTGCCGGCTAGCCACAGTAGGGGTTGTAAAAAGATCCCATCCAAGTCCATCTAACAACTTTCTACGTTGATATCCTTGTGGCAAATAGGCACCAGACTGTTCCATCAATTCATCTGTAACTACTTTAGTAACCTCCCCCAATCGATGCTTAATCTGCTCTTCGCGTAACTGTACCATATTTCTGATCCAGGACACCTGTATAAAAATGATGCCAATCAATGAAAGACAGATCAATACAGTTATGGGTGCAAAAACTTTTTTCACAGTAGATAAAAATACAACCTAGCAGGTAAGCGTAAAAAAAGAGAGGCTTGCATTCACATATTTTTAACGCAAAAAAATCCCCTGCTTTGAGACAGGGGATTTAAAAATCGATTTAAAATAGATTAGGCTACCGTTCCGCCTTCTACCAACACAGTCACACGGTTATTCAAGACCTCAACAAAACCGCCTTGAATAGAAAAACGGGCCAATTCATTTTGCTTGTCACGCAAAACTTTAATGGTTCCTTGTTTTAGAGCACTAATCAGGGGAGCGTGTTTTTCTAAAACCTCAAAAGATCCAGTTAGGCCTGGCATTTGCACACCATAGGCATCACCGCTGAATAACTTCTTTTCTGGAGTAAGAATCTCAATAATCATGATCACATTTTATGCGTTAGCTTGAGCCAACAACTTCTTACCTTTTTCAATGGCATCATCAATGGTACCAACTAGGTTGAACGCAGCCTCTGGATATTCATCCACTTCACCATCCATGATCATGTTGAAACCGCGGATTGTTTCCTCAATTGGAACCAATACCCCTTTCAATCCAGTGAAGGCTTCCGCAACGTGGAAAGGCTGTGATAAGAAACGTTGTACTTTACGAGCACGGAACACCACCATTTTATCTTCATCACTTAACTCATCCATACCCAAAATCGCAATGATATCTTGTAATTCTTTATAACGCTGCAACATGGACTTAACTCGGTTTGCACAATTGTAGTGTGCATCTCCCACAACCTGCGGAGTCAGGATACGAGATGTAGAATCCAACGGGTCAACCGCAGGATAGATTCCTAAGTCAGCAATCTTACGAGACAATACAGTAGTCGCATCTAAGTGTGCGAAAGTAGTTGCAGGTGCAGGGTCAGTCAAGTCATCCGCAGGTACATATACCGCCTGCACAGATGTGATTGATCCGTTTTTAGTAGAAGTGATACGCTCCTGCATGATTCCCATTTCCGTCGCAAGCGTAGGTTGGTATCCTACCGCTGAAGGCATACGTCCCAATAGGGCAGACACCTCAGAACCAGCCTGTGTGAAGCGGAAGATATTGTCTACGAAGAAAAGGATATCACGTCCTTTTCCTTGTCCATCTCCATCACGATAATATTCTGCAATGGTCAAACCAGAAAGGGCAACACGGGCACGTGCTCCAGGAGGCTCATTCATTTGTCCGAACACAAACGTTGCTTTGGAGTCAGCCAATTCTTTCATATCCACTTTGCTGAGATCCCAACCACCTTCTTCCATACTGTGTTTGAAAGCATCACCATATTTCATGATTCCTGCTTCAATCATCTCACGCATCAAGTCATTTCCCTCACGCGTACGCTCTCCCACTCCTGCAAATACAGACAAACCAGAATAGGCTTTAGCGATGTTATTGATCAATTCCTGAATCAATACGGTTTTACCAACTCCGGCACCACCGAACAATCCAATTTTACCACCCTTTGCGTAAGGTTCAATCAAATCGATAACCTTGATACCTGTATAAAGAACCTCACTAGCAGTACTTAAATTTTCAAATGTTGGAGGCTGACTGTGAATAGGACGTCCGTTTTCTTTAGAAACTACAGGAAGCCCATCAATGGGATCTCCAGTCACATTAAACAATCTTCCTTTGATGCCCTCTCCTGTAGGCATTGCAATCGCTTTGCCTGTATCAGTAACGGTCATTCCGCGCACTAAACCCTCTGTACCATCCATTGCAATAGTGCGCACGCTGTCTTCACCCAAATGCTGCTGCACTTCTAACACAAGCGTGTCGCCATTTTCTTTTTTCAATTCCAACGCGTTGTAAATCTCAGGGAGTTTGCCATCAAACTGCACATCAATTACCGCGCCGATGACTTGTTTTACTTTACCGGTAGTAGCCATTTTTTAAGGTTTTTGAACAGGTCTAGACCGACCTGCTTTTTCAGGCCGCAAAGGTAGGGGCGGTAGGGCAAAAAATGAAAAGAAAAATTGACTGTTTGCAGAAGGTGGAAAACGTGCTGGGAAGTCTGGCTTTCCTACATTTGCCCCATGCAAATTGTGGAGGTAAAAGATCGGAAAGGGCAACGTGAATTTCTGCGTGTAAATGTGGAGCTTTTCAACGGAGAGCCCAACTATATTCGCCCTTTAGATAAGGATGTAGAGGAAGTTTTTGACCCCCAGAAAAATAAAGCTTTTCGATTTGGGGAAGCCATTCGCTGGGTGCTAAAAGACGAACAAGGGAAGCTAATTGGACGCATTGCGGCTTTTGTAAATAAAAAGTATAGAACAAAAGGAGACCGTTTTCCGGTGGGCGGGGTTGGCTTTTTTGACTGTATCAATGACCAACAGGCGGCCAATTTATTGTTTGATACCGCCAAAGAATGGTTATTGCAAAAAGGCATGGGGGCAATGGACGGCCCCATCAATTTTGGCGAAAGGGATCGTTGGTGGGGACTCATTGTGGAGGGTTTTCAACCCCCACTCTATTGCATGAGTTATAGCAAACCTTATTATCGGACTCTTTTTGAACAATACGGGTTTGACATTTTTTTTAACCAGGTTTGTTACGGTTTGGATCCGACCCGCGAACTCAACAAAAAAATTCTGGATCGACATGCAGAACTAAAAAACGATCCCCATTTTAAAGCCGTTCATGCCACCAAAAAAGACTTAGAGAAGTTTGCTGTTGACTTTTCCATTGTTTACAATAAAGCGTGGGCTGGACATGGTGGGTTAAAAGAAATCAGCAAAGAACTGGCCATTGCGATGTTTCGAAAAATGAAACCGGTGATGGATGAAAAAATAGTCTGGTTCACCTATTACAAAGAAGAACCCATTGCAATTTTTTTGAATATTCCAGACCTCAATCAATGGTTTAAATACCTAAATGGAAAATTTGATTTGTTCCACAAATTGAAATTTCTATGGGTCAAATGGACAAAGCCGAACCGACGATTTACTGGAATCATATTTGGTATTGTGCCTGAGCATCAAGGGAAAGGAGTAGATGCTTTTATGATCAATGAAGCAAAGTTTGTGGTGCAAGCGCTACACAAATACAATTACTACGAACTACAATGGATAGGAGATTTTAACCCAAAAATGATCAATGTGGCAGAAGGGCTGGGTGACACCTATCTAACACGCCGCCTAATCACTTGGCGCTATCAGTTTGACCGTAGTCTTCATTTTGAGCGTCACCCCATTTTATAAGCCTACTATTTTGAGTGAAGGGTTTCTTATCTTGCAACCATGGATCGGTTCGTTGTTTCTGCCCGTAAATACAGACCCCAGCACTTTGATACTGTTGTTGGACAAGAACATATTACCACAACATTAAAAAATGCCATTCGCAACCAGCAACTAGCTCACGCCTTTCTATTTTGTGGGCCCCGTGGTGTTGGAAAAACAACCTGTGCGCGTATTCTGGCAAAAACGATCAATTGCAGCAAGCCAACCAAAGAAGGAGAAGCATGTGA
>JBJOGP010000077.1:0-4330 GCA_046048175.1 Bacteroidota bacterium | reverse complement strand
ATTGAAGCGGAGCTGATGCGGTATAAAAATTGGGTGGTTCCTTCTGTGCTTCGTTATGTCGGCAATTGGGATGTGCCTTTTAAAGAAAGAGAACGAGGAGTGTTTACTGCAACGCTCTACGATTTTAATAATTAACTGTTTTAGCGGGGAAGGGTAGTGGCATACTTTCTCCACTTTTCAATTACCTCTTCCATATCAGAAGGAACGGGGCATTCAAAGTCTAAAACCGCTTCTGTAACGGGATGTATGAATCCTAATGTTCTTGCATGAAGTGCTTGGCGATTGCAAATTGCAAAGCAGTTTTCTACAAATTGTTTATAGCGCGCATAAATTGTTCCTTTTACGATCTTGTCACCCCCATAAAAGTCATCACTGAATAAGGGGTGGCCCAGATATTTCATATGCACGCGTATCTGGTGCGTACGACCAGTTTCCAGTTTGCATCGAATAAGCGTTACATACCCAAATCTTTCCAGCACTTCATAATGGGTAATTGCTTCTTTGCCGTGTTCTCCATCTGGGTATGCTTCAAATAGTTTTCTAAATCGTTGATGTCTTCCAACGTGCGCGCGAATAGTTCCGCTATCATTTTCTACATTTCCCCACACCAATGCGACATATTCTCTTTTCACCGTGTGGTCAAAAAATTGTTTGGCTAACTGTCGCATTGCAACATCTGTTTTTGCTAGTACTAGCAAACCGCTTGTGTTTTTATCGATTCGATGAACCATGCCAAAGCGAGGCAATGTTTCTTCCGAGAGGGCCGGGTTGTTTTGCTGCAAATACCAGGCTACGCCATTTAATAATGTTCCATGATAGTTGCCACTGCCTGGATGAACTACCATTCCAGCAGGTTTGTTTAGGACCATCAGTGCAGTATCCTCATACACTATATTGAGGTCCATCTTTTCGGGAGTGACCTCCGTTTGCTCTGGGCTTATATCAGAATAAATTACAATTTGATCCTGTGGTTTTATCTTGTAATTGGCTTTGACGGGTAACCCATTTACCTGGACCATTCCCAGGTTCATGGCTTGCTGGAGTTTGTTACGACTGGCTCCTTCGATGCGGCTAGCTAAAAACTTATCAATACGGAGGGCTTCTTGCCCTTTGTCCACTTGTAAGGAAAAGCGCTCAAATAGTTCATCTGAACTATCCAATTTTTGATCGAGCGTTTCGTTGTTCATACTCGCAAAGGTAAAGCTTCAAACTTTGTAGGTAAATTTGCAATTCATGACTCCTCAAGTGTTATATAGAGATCTCGGTTTACTTGAATATCAGCAGGCCTGGGATCTGCAGGAAAACATACTTCAACAGAGTATTGCCCAAAAAGCGCAAGGTTTGGTTCCTGCGCATCATTTATTGTTTGTTGAGCATCCTCCTGTTTACACGCTAGGTAAGAGTGGAAAGCGCGAGCATGTGTTGATTGATGAAAAAGAAATGCAGGAGCGTCAAATTGCCTTTTTTCAAACTAATCGTGGAGGTGATATTACCTATCATGGGCCAGGACAACTAGTTGGGTATCCCATTTTTGACTTGGAGCAGTTTTATAGAGATATCGGACGTTATTTACGTGAGTTGGAAGAAGTCATAATACTTACGCTGCAAGAATATGGTTTAAAAGGGGAGCGTTCCTCAGGGGAGACAGGAGTGTGGTTAGATCCGGGGATTCCCGGTCGTGCAAGAAAAATCTGCGCAATGGGCGTGCGTTGTAGTCGGTGGATTACCATGCACGGATTTGCCTTAAATATTTCAAATGACCTTTCTTATTTCAATCATATAATCCCTTGTGGAATACCAGACAAGTCTGTAACCTCATTGCAAAAAGAACTTGGCGTAACCTTAACAGTTGCTGAAGTAAAAGAAAAAGTGCTAAAGAAATTTGAGCAGGTATTTGGAGTGGAAATCAGCTATACTTAATTAGGGTTTATCGAGATAAACTTTGTGTTTTTCAATAAGCCGACTATCCTCATACAATTCGAATAAGAACCATCCAGCATGTAGAAAATTTATTTTATCTAGCTGAAAGCTGGGTGCGGGTAGATTTTTTAATTCAAAGAGAAATCGCTGGTCTGATTCATAAAATTTGATTCTATAACGCGCTAATCGCGCACGGTTAGGAACTTGAATCCTAATATTTCCATCGGGGTGTGAAAAGACATAGAGCGAGGGTGCAAATGCATTGGGCTCCTCCTTTGTTGTAACAGCAGTGGGCGTTTTAGCAGAGTCTCCTGCTCGATCAGGAATGATTTTATGCACTACAGGTTCAATTCTTTTTACTTCTGGGAGTGGGTTGCTACTTGTGCTAGCACTATCTTGTTTTATTGATGTTTCAATGCGTGTAGGTGGGGTAACTAAAGTTGTTTGTGTTTGTATAGAAATGGGTTCCTCCCTTTCTTTTTGTATAGGTTCTTTTTTTGGATTATTCTCGAGGTTTGATTTTTTAACTTCCGTTTCCAGGGTAGTCAGGGAGACCACTGGCTTCTTATTTTCAGATGGTTCCTCAGTAGTGAGATCCTTTATAGGTTTTTTTGCAGCAGAGAATAAATAGTGTCCATTATCCAATAATATGTACAGCCGGTAATACATGTGGTCATTAATAGCCTTGGTATCTGCATATCCGTTTTGTTTAGTCGTTGGATCCGGCACAGTTAAAATACTCTTGAAACCTCTGGTGCTGTCAAAAGAGCGTTGAATAGTAATTTGTGCGGTATAAGGATAATTATTGATCCAGCTGACCACATAACGATCTTTCCCAATATCTTTTACTGTAAAATCAGGAAGAGGGTTTTGCGCAAGCAATTGATTAAAAAGCTGACTAATTATTAAAAAAGCAATGTTGAATAATCGATTTGCTGGCATAATTGGTAAAACAGTACTATACAAAGATACAACGGAAGAGCAGCTGTCAGCTAAATTCAAGTTGACTTGCAGAAAGCGATCGGTTTCCCTGTAATCCTCCGCTATGTATTAATAAAATACGGCTATTTTTTTCAAAATAATTTTTCTCAACTAATTGGGTGAAGGCATAAAAAAGTTTGCCCGTGTATACAATGTCAGTTGGAATATTTGTTTTATTAAAAAAAGAATTCATGAACTCTATTAATTGCGGAGGATGTTTCGCATAGCCGCCCCATTCAAATCCTGTTTCCAGTTTCCAGTTTTCTTTATCGGAGGCGGTCTGTAACTGAATAGCCTCTTCAAGCGCTTTTGCTCCATTGAGTATAGGGATGCCTACGCATTGACAACTTTTAGGTGCCATAGAAAGTAGGCCTGCTAACATAGTACCTGTTCCTACGGCACAAAGAATATGTGTATATGAATTTCCTTTTAGTAAAGAATAAATAGTGGCTGCTCCCATCACCCCAAGTTTACCGTACCCGCCTTCTGGAATAATAAACTGATCAGACTGCGTACTGCTGTATTTTATTTTTTGAATAGAATACTCTGCTCTTGAAATGAATTCAAGTTTCATACCCCTTGATGCTGCCTCTTGTAGAGTTGGGGTGAATTGTTTAGGCGATTCCCCTCTCACAACACCGGTGCATTGTAATCCTAATTCTTTGCAAGCCGCTGCCGTTGCAACCAGGTGATTAGACCAAGGCCCCCCGTAGGTGAGAATATGTTTCTTATTAGACTGTACTGCTTCTTGTAAATAAAATTGCAATTTGAACCATTTGTTTCCAGAAATCACAGGATGTACTTTGTCTAATCTCAAAACTTCGGCAATAAGTCCCTGTGCGGACAGGACATCCAGTACAATTGGATCAATGGTGGCTAAATTTTGTTGAATAAGTTGCATGCGAAGTGATTGTCGAAATTACGTGTAAATTTGTCCGGCAAAATTTATCCTATGAAACCCACCCTGGTAATTCTGGCGGCTGGCATGGCCTCTCGCTATGGAAGCATGAAGCAAGTTCAATCATTTGGTCCCGCTGGGGAAACCATTATGGACTATTCTATTTACGATGCGATACGTGCTGGGTTTGGGAAAGTAGTGTTTATTATCAGAAGTCAGTTTGCAGAACAGTTTCAATCTTTATTTGAGCCAAAACTTAAAGGGCGCATTCAAACTGAATATGTATTTCAAGAGTTGGATTCTCAAATAAATGGGTATTCATATCCAGTAGAACGCACTAAACCATGGGGGACGGCGCATGCTGTGTTATGTGCAAAGGAGGTTGTTAAAGAGCCCTTTGCAGTGATTAATGCTGATGATTTTTATGGTAGAAACGCCTTTGAGCAAGCCGCTCAATTTTTGCTGCAGACTTGTACTGCTGCTACGTATGCAATTGTGGGCTATGATCTTACAGCGACCCTTTCAGAACAT
>JBJOGP010000076.1:0-4473 GCA_046048175.1 Bacteroidota bacterium | reverse complement strand
TGTAGAGTTGGCGCGTGAAAAAGCAAAGAATGCAAAATGGAAGGCCATCGCTACGTTGGATAAGCAACTTGAATTGTTTGAATCTGTTATTACTGCTCGCGGGGCAAAAGTGATTTGGGCCGAAGATGTTACACAAGCGCAGGAAGCAATTGGTAAAATATGCAAGGAGAAAAAGTGTAAGACATTAGTCAAGAGTAAGAGCATGGTGACAGAAGAAATTCATTTGAATGATTATCTGTCATCCATTGGAGTTGAAAGTGTTGAAACAGACTTGGGTGAATATATTCAGCAGTTAGATGGTGAAGCGCCTTATCATATTGTGACACCGGCCATGCACAAGAGTAAGGAAGATGTGGCCAAGCTATTTGCTGAAAAATTAGGAACAGATCCAAAGGCTACACCCGAGCAACTGACGCTAAAGGCAAGAGAAGTTTTACGTAAAAAATATGTTCAGGCAGAAGTAGGTGTTACCGGAGCCAACTTTATTGTTGCAGATGTGGGTGGTATTGCTGTTACCGAAAATGAAGGGAATGCAAGATTAAGCTGCGCTTGGCCTTCTACGCATATTGTTATTGTAGGTATTGAAAAGGTGATTAGCTCTATCAATGAGCTGGGACTTTTTTGGCCGCTGCTTGCCACGTATGGAACTGGCCAACGGGTTACTGTTTATAATTCACTCGTCACGGGCCCACGCCAACCTGGTGAAACAGATGGACCCGAAGAAATGATTGTGATTTTATTGGATAATGGTCGCACTACTATATTGGCAGATGAAAGACAACGTGAGAGTTTGTATTGTATACGGTGTGGAGCTTGTTTAAATGCCTGTCCGATTTATAAAAATATCGGTGGTCATGCCTATGGAGTTACGTACAGTGGTCCTATTGGGTCTGTGATTACACCGCATCTGCAAGGCATGGATGAATATAAACATCTTAGCTATGCATCTTCTCTTTGTGGTAATTGTACTGCAGTTTGTGCGGTCAAGATCAACTTACACGAACTGTTATTAGAGAATCGATACCAATCCGTACGCGAAAAAAAGAGTGACTGGAAAGAAAAAATGGCTTGGCAAGGTTGGAAGCAAGCGATGTTGTTTAGGCCTTCTCTCAATATGGCGAGTGGGAAAATGAAAAACTGGTTTGTGAATAAGGTATTCAAAAGCTGGACTGCACAACGAGGACCTCTTCAGTTTCCTGATCGCACCTTTAATCAACGCTGGCGAGATAAGTACGGAGACACTTAATTTTTACATCCCTTCTGTTTCTGGCTGTTCAGGTGTAGTTGCATTTTTAAATGCCATGTTTACTTGCCATACGCCCAAAAGCGCAACAGCTCCTCCTGTAATGATGAAGAGCGAAATTTTTTCATTAAATAACCACACCCCTAGTAATAAGGCCACTACCGGATTTACATATGCATAAATGGAAACCTGTTCGGTAGGTAAATGTTGTAGTGCATATAGATAGCACAGAAAAGAAAACACGGAACCCATTAAAACCATATAGCTGATCACGGCCCACGATTGCCAAGGAATTGCTTGCAGGGGAATTGCATATCCACTCACATTCGTGCCTATGGTAAGGATGGAACCGGAAATCAACATTTGAATCCCCATGCTGAAGTAGGGATTAAAATTTGCGGCTTGTTGTTTAGTAGTTATAGTTGCAAATGCCCAACTCCAAGTAGCCAATAATGAAAGCATAATCCCAAATCGGAAGTCTGGGTTCAAAAAGTCTTGCAGGTGGTCGTAAAAAATAATACAAACACCGCCAAAGCCCAGCAGTAAACCGGTGATTGCTTGACGCGGTAATTTTTCTTTGGAAGTAAATAGTCCTATTACCACTAACCAAATAGGGAAAATAGCTCCCATGATAGCGGCCAGCCCGGCGGAGATATATTTAACACCCCAGGTGCTGAGGCCGTTGCTCAAGATGAAATTGAGTAAACTCAATAATAATAAAGGTCTCCATTCCTTTCCCTTTGGAAATCTCGCGCCTGTAATTATAAAATAGCTTACATATAAAATACCAGCGCTTAATTGGCGGAGTCCCGCTAGTTGTAAGGCTGGAATATGACGCACTCCTTCTTTTGAGGCAACCCAGGTGGTTCCCCACAGAACGCAAACAGCTGCAACTGCCATGAATGCTTTAGTGCGGGTTCCTTTTTTATGCAGTGTAAACGGATTGAATACCGATAACCTTTTCAGCGTTTCAACAGAGGGTTGAACTAAAAGTCGATTAAAATCAAAAGACCCCATTAGTGTTTAAAGTGTCTTAATCCTGTAATCACTAATGCTAGGTTATTTTGTTTACAATAATCTACTGAGTCTTGATCGCGAATAGATCCTCCTGGTTGGATGAATGCAGTGATACCTGCAGCATGCGCCATTCGGACACAATCATCAAAGGGGAAAAATGCATCACTTGCCAGTACAGCTCCCTGTAGATCGGCATTAAACTGTTTTGCTTTTTCCAATGCCTGACGAAGTGAATCAATCCGACTGGTTTGTCCGCATCCTTTACCTATCAACTGTTTATTTTGAACTAAAGCAATCGCATTTGATTTGAGATGTTTACAAACTATATTGGCAAAAACCAGATTTTCCTTTTCGGCATCTGTACAAGTTCTTCCACCGGACTCTTTCCATTCTGCATAATTACCTGCATCATTTTGCTGCGTAAGCACACCATTAAGAACTGATTTGAATTGGTTTGATGAGGATATAGGTTGTAATTGCTGTAGTAAAATGCGATTTTTCTTAGCCTGTAAAATTGAGAGCGCTTCTGCCGAATAGGAAGGAGCAATCAATACCTCAAAGAAAATAGAAGAGATGGCTTCTGCTGTAGCGGCATCAATTTGTTGGTTACATACTAATACGCCACCAAATGCACTTTCCGGATCTCCTGCTAGTGCAGCCTCCCAGCTTTCTTTTACAGTAGGGCGTTGTGCAATTCCACAAACATTCGTGTGTTTGATGATGGCAAACGTAGTTGCAGAAAACTCACTCATCAATTGTACAGCTGCATCTACATCTACCAGATTATTATAAGAAAGTTCTTTCCCATTCAGTTGAGTAAATAGATTGGATAGCGCTCCGTAATAGGTGGCGGACTGGTGAGGATTTTCGCCATAACGCAAGGAGCGTGGATTTGCTGTTGCATTTACAAATTGTAAAGAGGCAGTTGGATCAAAGTAAGAAGCAATAGCAACATCGTAACGCGCTACTACCTGAAATGCTTTTGCAGCCAGCTCTTTACGTTGCTCAATGGTAATGGCTCCGTTTTGCTCCGTCAAAATAGTTTCGAGATAAGAATACTCTGTTTTGGCTGCTACCACAGTCACATCTCTAAAATTTTTTGCCGCCGCCCTGATCATAGAAGGTCCGCCGATATCTATTTTTTCGATGATTGCTTTTTCATCTGTCGTGGAGGCAACAGTTTCTTCAAAAGGGTATAGGTCTACAATTACCAAATCTAATGTTGGAATTTTATATTGCTCCATTTCCTGCACATGCGTAGCATCTTCTCTTTTACCAAGTATGCCTCCAAATACTGAGGGGTGAAGTGTTTTTACTCTTCCACCTAAAATGGACGGATAGCTCGTTAAATTTTCAACCGGAATTACAGGAATGCCCAGCGATTCAATAAAAGTTTGTGTACCGCCAGTAGAGTAAAGGGTTACGCCTTGTTGATGTAACAATCGAACAAGAGGTTCGAGGCCATCTTTATAAAATACAGATAGCAGTGCCGTGTGAATAGTTTTGTTCATAAGGGAAATTATAAAAGAGGCTCAAAGGTACTTTATCGAAGGGAGTGTACAAAAGCACCTGAAACCCGAATATCATAAAATGGAATCTTTTCTTTCTCCAGTAGTTTCTTCCATTCATTTCTGGTTTTCGTTCCCAGTGTTGCATCGAGTACTGCCAATTGAACAGGTCTCACTTTTGTCCAACCCAATCCTTCAAAAGGCGCCCTCCTCGAAATCAATAAGAAATGGACTGGTTCTGCCGATGAGGCGGGGGGAACGCGGCTACGGTCTGGCATCATCAAATTAAAGTCTGGCAGCGCTACAATGGGTGCTAGTGCATTCAATTGATGTTGTCGAACTTGGAAGACAGCTTCGCAGGGTTTTGTGAGATAGCGTAGGTGAATTGAATCTTCCTCATCCTTTGCAGTTGTAAAGCTGATTGCGGTTTTTCCTCGTATCCAAGTAAATGCAGTAATGCGAGAAGTATTATAAATAATCAGCTGTGATTGTTTATCCCTTTTTTGGAGTTCATACCGTTGCAAAGAACTGAGTAAGCAAAGAAGGAATGTTGTGTAATAAAAACCTGTTTTTGATTGGTTGATCAGCCAATGCCCAGCTGCAAGAAGTAGAAAAGTCAGTAAAATTGTTTCAGGGACTGTCCAGTATAATTGTGTCCATATAAAACCAGGTAATTTTTCAATCCATTGAATGAGCTGGTTCATA
>JBJOGP010000075.1:0-4539 GCA_046048175.1 Bacteroidota bacterium | reverse complement strand
AACCTGGCAAGAAATGCAGCCATGCTGGCAGGGAAGCCCACGCCTGTAGCTTTCTTTTCATTAGAGATGAGTGCAAGCCAATTAGTGCAACGTATTTTGGCAGCAGAAAGCGAAATCTGGCTTGAAAAAATTAGTCGGGGAAAAATGGAAGAGCATGAAATGAAACAACTTTATGCTCGAGGGGTACAGCGACTTTCACAAGCACCCCTTTTTATAGATGACACACCAGCATTGAATATTTTTGAATTACGTGCCAAATGTCGTCGACTAAAAAACAAGCATGATATTGGAATGGTCATTATCGACTATTTACAGTTGATGAGTGGTACTGGAGATGGGCGTAATAGTAATCGAGAGCAGGAAATCAGCAATATCTCAAGAAACTTAAAAGCATTGGCTAAGGAATTAGGAATTCCAATTATTGCGCTCTCTCAATTGAGTCGTGCAGTAGAGACGCGCGGTGCTGGAAAGGATGGAACAAAGATGCCCCAGTTAAGTGACCTCCGTGAATCTGGAGCTATCGAACAGGATGCTGACATGGTAATGTTCTTGTATCGTCCGGAGTATTATGATATCACCTCTAATGAGATGGGTGAAAATAATCGAGGAGAAACGCATGTGCGCATAGCCAAGCACCGTAATGGTTCGTTGGAAACAATCAAACTACGTGCGCTACTCAATATTCAAAAATTTGTTGAAGATGGTGGCGGAATGGGTGTTTCTGGTTTACCGGGTAATTGGAAGCCTGTGCGGGATGAAGATGGGGCAGGGGGTGCACGCGTTTTTGTTCAAACGGGCAGCAAGATGAATCAATTGGAGAACGATTTGGATGACTTACCTATTTAATCATGTCTCTTCCTCTATTTTTTATTACGGAACCCCTTACTAGCTTAACTGCGGTAACGCTCAATGAAGAAAATAGTAAGCACGCGATACAAGTATTACGCCTCAAAAATGGGAACAGCATTGAATTAACAGATGGGAAAGGACAACTGGCAACGGCCAGTATCATTGATGATCATCGTAAGCATTGCCAGGTTCAAGTGCAGCATATTCAGTCTATCCCAAGACCTTCTCGGCAAATTACACTGGCCATTTCTTTACTCAAGAATCGAAATCGATTTGAATGGCTATTGGAAAAAGTTACTGAACTAGGAGTTGCCAACATCATTCCTCTTTTATGTGAACGAACGGAGAAAGAATCAGCGCGATTGGATCGCATGCAATCCATTTTACAAAGTGCGCTATTGCAAAGTAAACAGGTGTGGTTACCTGCGTTAGCTGCACCGCAAGAGTTTGGTGAAATTGAAAGATGGAAGCTACAAGATGGGGATCATTACATCGCAACTTGTAGTGATGTAGCCAAGCAACCCCTTTCAACGTTAGCAGCGACTTCTAATAAAAATGTTTTAATCACTATTGGACCTGAGGGCGATTTTACCGATCATGAATTAAAAATTGCTGCGGAAAATAATTTTGTCTCTGTCAGTTTGGGATCTACTCGTCTACGCACCGAAACAGCAGGTATTGTAGCAGTCAGTTTACTGTCTTGTTAATTTGTAATTGCAACAATCAGTTTGGATGTCCTGTTTCTACTATATTTTTTGCAATGCCCGGTCCTTCATAAATAAATCCGGTCCAGACCTGAACCAATGAAGCCCCGGCTTCAACTTTTTCTTTTGCGTCCGCGGCATTGAAAATTCCGCCCGATGCAATCATTGGAATTTTACCAGCAGTTTTTTGGTGGATATAGCGAAGCAGGGAGGTATTTTTTTCTTTTAATGGAGCGCCACTCAAACCACCGGCTCCCATTCTGCTTACTGTATTTTCATTGGTGATTAATCCTTCTCGGCTAATTGTGGTGTTGCTAACTACTAAACCATCTAAGCCTATGGCCAGTACAAGGTCAATCACATCGTCTACTTGTTCCTTACTTAAATCTGGCGCAATTTTTAAAAAGATAGGACGGGGTTGAGGTTTCGATTTATTTTTTTCTTGCAGTAAGGTTAATATTTTATGAAGAAAGTTTTTATCCTGTAATGCGCGCAGGCCCGGTGTGTTGGGCGAACTAACATTCACTACAAAATAGTCTACCCATGGATGTAAGCGGTCAAAACAAAATTCATAGTCTTTCCAGGCTTCTTCATTGGAGGTTGATTTGTTTTTACCAATATTCCCTCCAATGATAAGTGCTGGATGACCATCTACACGAGGTTGAATTTCTTCTCTCCAGTGTTTTAGTCTGCGCGCAATAGTAACAACTCCATCGTTATTAAATCCCATTCGATTGATCAAAGCGCGATCTTCCGGTAGTCTAAATAATCTTGGTTTATCATTACCGCGTTGTGGTTGTGGTGTCACTGTTCCAATTTCAACGTGTCCAAATCCCAAACAACTTAGCTCACGAAGGTGTAAGGCGTTTTTGTCAAATCCAGCAGCAAGCCCAACCTGATTTTTAAAATGGAGTCCTGCAACTTTTACAGGCTGTGCATGGGTAGGTTCAAATAATTTTCGCAAAAGTTTTCTTGTAAGTGGCGTGCTGCAAAGGAGCTGCAATAGAAAAAGTGAAAACTGATGGGCCTCTTCGGGAGGGAGCAGGAAAAGAATTTTTCTAATCAGTTTATACATGGTGCGAGCAAATATAATTCAAGAAAGGTTCGGGCTAAAGTGTTTGCGGAGAAGAAACCGCATCGTAAATTTGAAATAGAGAAAGTTGCATAAACAACTATTCGTTTATTCTATGCAAGAAGCCTATATCGTAGCCGGTTATAGAACCGCGGTTACCAAAGCAAAAAAGGGTGGATTTCGTTTTACACGCCCTGATGACCTGGCCATTGAAGTGATTAAAGGTTTGATGAAAGATGTCCCCGTGCTCGATCCCAAACAAGTAGATGATGTAATTGTCGGTAATGCTGTTCCGGAGGCGGAGCAAGGCTTACAGGTTGGCAGAATCATTGCGGCTCGTTCACTGGGTATTGAAGTGCCAGGTATTACCATCAATCGCTATTGTGCATCTGGTTTGGAGTCTATTGCTATGGCAACAGCAAAAATCAGAGCGGGATTTGCTGAGTGTATTGTTGCCGGTGGCGTAGAAAGTATGAGTATGGTGCCTGCTGCTGGATGGAAAACTGCTCCCGCTTATTCAATTGCCTCCGACGAGCCCGATTATTACCTCAATATGGGACTTACAGCAGAGGCAGTCGCAACAGAATACAAGGTTAGTAGAGAAACGCAGGATGAATTTTCTTTTCACTCACATCAAAAGGCAATACGAGCTATAGAAAGTGGATTCTTCAAGTCTGGCATATTACCCATTTCTATTGAGGAAGTTTATTTAGATGAGAAAAAGAAAAAGCAGAAACGTTCCTTCATCGTTGATACGGATGAGGGGCCTCGTGCTGATACCTCGCTGGAAACATTGGCTAAATTAAAACCCGCCTTTGCAGCAAAAGGAGTGATTACTGCAGGTAATTCTTCACAGACTTCTGATGGAGCTGCATTTGTTTTAGTAATGAGTGAGCGATTGATGAAACAACTTAATTTAAAACCAATCGGAAGACTGGTGACCTCTGCTGTTGCTGGTGTTCATCCGCGTATAATGGGAATTGGCCCCGTTGCGGCCATTCCAAAGGCGCTAAAATTGGCTGGTTTAAAGTTATCGGATATTGATCTCATTGAATTAAATGAAGCCTTTGCGTCACAGGCTGTTGCGGTGATCAAAGAGGCCGGATTGGATCCTCAAAAGGTAAATATTAATGGGGGCGCGATTGCATTGGGCCATCCGCTAGGATGCACCGGTTGTAAGTTGACCATTCAAAATCTTCATGATTTACTGCGACTTAATAAAAAATATGGCATGGTTACAGCCTGTGTAGGTGGAGGGCAGGGAATTGCTGGGATTATAGAGCGTCTATAAGTGATATGTTATTTTTTTTATAAAATCAACAGAAAGCCTTACTACAATTAAGTTTTTTTCTACCTTGTATGAATGGATCGTAGAGGTTTTATACGCGAATTCGTAACTGTTCCGGAAAAACAAACAAGCCACCAGGGTTTTACACGAACACAATCTGGTTTGAATCCCTACACAGGTGCATGGGGTGACGAAGAATTGTTGCATCTTCTTCGACGCACTATGTTTGGAGCTAAGCGCAGCGATCTAACTTTCTTTCGTGGACGAACAGTAGATCAAGTTGTAGATGCATTATTGAATCCTACAGCACCTTCTCCAGTGCCTCCTATCAAAGAATATGCAAATCCCACAACAGTGGGCGTTATGGTTGATACCGGGGTAATGCAAGGAACCACCTGGGTAAATGATATCAACAATGATGGAACTATACAGGGCTTACGTAGAGCCTCTTACAAAAAATGGCTAACCGGAAATATGATAAACCAAGACAGAAGCATCTGTGAAAAGATGATTTTGTTTTGGACTGATCATTTTGGAAATGAAGCCACTGATGTGGGCAATGGAAATTGGATGTACACGCAGCACCAATTGATAAGACAACATTGTCTGGGAAATTTTAAAAATTT
>JBJOGP010000074.1:0-4543 GCA_046048175.1 Bacteroidota bacterium | reverse complement strand
GAGTCGTAAAAAAGAAGTGCAGCGTGTGTACAACAGAAATAAATACTTGCTGCATGCGATTCATTTGGATGGTATTTATCTTTTTAGCTGGATGGTTCAGCTGAAATTAGAGTTGCTTTTTCGATTGCTCACCTTTCGCTGGCAACCTCTTCAATCATTTGTTGATTTTTTAAAATTGATTCCAGCTATTCGACAAAGTCGAAGGAATTTGCGCAATTTGCAGCTGACTGAAAAGTTGAATACTGTTCCTGCCCTTTTTTCTCACTTACAACAACAATTGAACGCACAGTCCATAGAATTATTTAAACGATAACATGGCGCAATACGACCTTTTGATTGTTGGAGCTGGATTGTATGGTGGCGTTTTTGCACATGCCCTTCATCAACAAGGGTTACGTTGTTTAGTCATTGACAAGCGAGCGCATTTTGGGGGCAACACCTATTGTGCCCACAAAGAAGGAATTGATGTGCATTCCTACGGCGCACATATTTTTCACACCAACGATCAGGGTATTTGGGATTTTGTTAACTCTTTTGTTCCTTTTAATCGATTTACCAATTCGCCATTAGCGGTGCACAAGGGGAAGTATTATAATCTTCCCTTTAATATGAATACTTTTTATCAATTGTGGGGGCTTAGTGATCCACAACAAGTAAAAGAAAAAATTCAACAGCAAATTCAACAGGCTGGTATTACACAACCTCGTAATCTCGAAGAGCAAGCAATCAGCTTGGTTGGTAAAGATGTTTATGAAGTATTGATCAAAGGCTATACCGAAAAACAATGGGGACGCCCTTGTTATGAACTCCCTTCTTTTATCATTCGTCGTTTACCCGTTCGATTTACTTTTGATAACAATTACTTTGATGATCGCTATCAAGGCATTCCTGAAGGAGGATATAACAAGCTTACAGAAGGATTGCTGGCAGGGTCAGTTATTGAATTAAATAAAGACTACCTCCAAAATCGTGATTATTTCAATGGACTTGCTACGCATGTGTTGTATACTGGGCCTATTGATGCATTTTATAATTATCAGTTAGGAACATTGGCCTATCGTAGTTTGCGTTTTGAAGAAGAGTTATTGCCTATTGATAATTACCAAGGAGTGGCGGTTGTCAACTATACAGAGCGAGAAGTTCCCTTTACACGAATTTTGGAGCACAAGCATTTTGCATTTGGTCGTCAGCCCGTTACTATCATTACAAGAGAATATCCACTTTCTTGGGAAAAAGGATTAGAACCTTATTATCCTGTAAATGATGAAGTAAACAATGCGTTGTACAAAAAATACAAGTCGCTAGCAGAACAGGAAAAAAATATTGAGTTTGGCGGTCGATTAGCTGATTATAAGTACTATGACATGCACCAGGTTATTGCAGCAGCGCAAGTGCATGCGCGGAAGTTTTTGCAAAAAAATTATCAGCGATGAAAATTATTGCACTGATTGTTACGCATAATCGGCTGCCGTTGCTGCAAGAGGCTATTACTGCGTTGCAACAACAAACCTTGCCGGTTGAAATTTTAGTTGTCAATAATGGGTCTACGGATCAAACTGCACAATGGTTATCTACACAGTCCGTACAAGTAATTACCCAGCAAAATGAAGGTGCATCCGGTGGATTTTTTACAGGAATCAATCAAGCCTATTTGCAGGGCGCAGACTGGATTTGGGCTATGGATGACGATACAATTCCTTCACCCACCGCAGTTGAAAAATTATTGCGTGTTGCGGAAAAATGTCAACAAACCTCAACTCAGGTCGGTTTTTTAGTGAGTCAAGCAAATTGGATCGATGGGAATTCGCATTTGATGAATATCCCTGATTTCAAAACCACTTCTCTTTCAAGTTTATTGCCTCTTTCAGCAATGAATATCCGGGAAGTGCAATCTGCCAGTTTTGTTTCTTTATTAATTGCAAGACAATCCGTAGCTACTTGTGGCTTACCCATTCGTGAATTTTTTATTTGGGCAGATGATACGGAGTACACAACGCGTATCACTCGTGCAGGATTAGCCGGAATTTATGTTCCGGAAAGTGTTGTTTTACATAAGACCGCTTTCAATTATAGTGCTAATTTGTACCAAGCAAAACCATCCGAAGCGATCAAGCATTTTTATGGTATTCGTAATAAACTGTATTGCCGAAGAAAATGGAAAGGTGAGTTCTCGTTTTGGAGAAACATTCTTAAACATTTGTTTGTTTTCCCAATTAGAATTATTCGCAAACGTCGCGATCATCGTTGGAAATTTATATTGATCAATTGGAAAGCTACCCTTGCTGCAATATTTTTTAATCCATCTATACAAATGCCCGCATAAAAAATGCGAATCACCATCATACTTCCATTCCCTGTAACAAAACCGGTAGGAGGTGCACGTATTATGTATGAGTATGCTAATCGGTTTGCAGAACGTGGGCATAGCGTGGTTGTGTTACACGCGCTTCGACGCCCTTTTAAAAAAATGAAATCGCCCTTATGGTGGAAGCGATTACTCTTTTCAATCCGTGGTGCAGCAAGGCCTAACTGGTTTGCTTTGGATGCTTCCGTTGATTCGCGAATTGTTAATGAAATAACTGACCCATTTGTTCCGGATGCAGATATTGTATTTTCTACCTGGTGGCAAATGACCTATGCCATTGCAAAACTTTCTCCTTCAAAAGGCATTCCTGTTAATCTGGTTCAAGATTTTGAAAATTGGGGAGGGCAAGTCGAAAAAGTGCTGGATTCCTATCGATTACCGGTGCAACAAGCTGCTATCTCCAATTGGTTATTAAAACTGGTTGAAAAAGAGTCAGGTCACCGCGTTCAATTACTGCCGAACGCTATTGATACGAAACGCTTTTATTTGCAACAATCATTGACCAGTCGTCAACCGGATTCGGTTATTGCCTTGTATTCGGAGGAAAATAGAAAAGGGACTACCTATATACTTGCTGCGTTGCCACTATTAAAAGAAAAATATCCTTCTCTTCAATTTACTTTTTTTGGGGTCTATCCCCGACCCGATTCACTTCCTGCGTGGGTACATTATTTTCAAAAGCCTACTAACCTTTCTCAACTTTATAATGAACATGCCATCTTTCTTTCTGCCAGCTTAGGCGAAGGATGGGCTTTGCCTCCTGCAGAGGCAATGGCTTGTGGGTGTGCTGTTATTTGTACTTCCATTGGCGGACATGCCGATTATGCAATACAGGGTGAAACCGCCTTATTGATTCCACCCGCTGATAGTAGTGAAATTGTAGCAGCTATTATAAAAATGATTACTCATACAGACTTGCGTATTCAGTTAGCAGAAAATGCACGTCAACTATTGATGGAACGATACGATTGGAACCGTTCTGTCTCTTGCGCATTGGATTGGTTTGCCTCATTGCAAAAAGAATAACTTTGCCGTATGTCAATTACACTCTGTTTTGATTTGGGCAACACAAGAAAAAAGGTAGCCGTATTTGAAGGAGCAACCATCCGGGAAGCTTTGACAATTCCGGACGAAAGTAAAGAGACAGTTGAGCAATTGATTTCAACGTATCGTCCTGCCAAATCCATTTTATCATCGGTAATTAATCATGACCCTGCTTTAGAAGAAGTATTGAATCGTGCTACACGTTTTCATAAACTCAGTCATGCTACTAAACTTGGATTTACTACACCCGTGGGAAAGCCAGAAACAATCGGTGCCGATCGATTAGCAATGTGTGCAGCCGCTGTTCATTACTACCCAGAACAAAATAATCTGATTATAGCGTTGGGGTCTTGTATCACGTATAATTTTATAAGCAGTCAACATGCATTTTTGGGGGGTGGGATTTCGCCGGGTTTGGAAATGCGCTTAAAGTCACTCAATAATTATACCGCCCTGCTCCCTCTCGTTAAACCAGATGCGGATGTGCCCCTAATTGGCTATGATACGGCCACTAATATCCTCTCTGGGGTACTTAAAGGAATGGCTTATGAGATCGATGGCTTTATAGATGCCTATAAAACCCGGTACCGGAACTTTAACGTGGTCTTAACCGGGGGGGATTTACCCTATTTGGCCACCCACTGTAAAAACAAGATATTTGCGGACCCCGATTTAATCTACAAGGGGCTCTATGCGATCAGTGAAGTCAATAATCCCTAAGAAAATCAATTTGTTAAACAAGTCGATTTTTGCCTCCACCCTGCTGGGACTTTTGTTCCCAGGTACTTTGCTAGCGCAGGATAACTCCCCTTATTCCCGCTATGGAATCGGCGATCTAACCCCTACCACGAATATTAATAATCGCGGTATGGGCGGCATTACTGCAGGGTATACAGACCCGCTTTCTATCAACTTTAGCAATCCTGCCTCCTTTTCTTCCTTTCCAGCTTGGAAAGAAAAAAAGACCAATAAGCTTAGCTCTGGCCGTTCAATTCTTGATATGGGTATCAATATTGATAACCGGACATTGAGAGATGCTTCCAGTACTTCAGGGTTTACGGCTAGCAATGCTGTTTTCTCCTATGTGCAAGTTGGGATGCCACTTCGTAAAAATTGGGGGATGAGTTTTGGACT
>JBJOGP010000073.1:0-4795 GCA_046048175.1 Bacteroidota bacterium | reverse complement strand
CTCACAGCAAAATTGATGTCATTGCCAATGAGATCCATTAATTTGAAAGGCCCCATTTTAAAACCAGTCGATTCTAAAATGCGATCTACTTGTTCAACATCGCTTTTCTTTTCTTCTATTAAGCGCAATGATTCGATATAATAAGGCCGTGCAACTCGATTGACAATAAAGCCGGGTGAATCGCTACATTGAACAGGTGTTTTGCCAATCTGCTTGACTAATTCAAGTGTTGTGGATAGCACGTCCGGATTTGTAAAGGGCGTATGCACCACTTCTACGAGTTTCATGATGGTGGCTGGATTAAAAAAATGCAACCCAATTACTCGTTCGGGGTGTAAAACCTGCTTGGCAATTTCTGTAATGGAAAGTGAAGAGGTATTGCTAGCAAAAATGCAATCCCCATGATTAAGCTCTGCCAGTTGATTGAGCAGCGCAACTTTCGGAATTATTTTTTCGACGATGGCTTCAATAAAAAATTCAGCTAAACAGTTTTCCAGCTCGTTCGTGTATTGAATTAATGCCAGTATCTTTTCTTTTTTGTCAGCGGTAACCTTCCCTTTTTGCACTAAGCCCTCTAGTTCTCGTTCGTGTTGTGCGCGGGCACTGGCTAGTATGTCTGGATTGAGGTCAAATAGTAAAGTAGAGAAGCCTGCTTGCGCAATTGTGAGGGCGATGCCTCTGCCCATGGTTCCTGCCCCACAAACACCAATTGTGTGAATTTCCATTGAGACCTATTTATTAGGTAGCAGCTGTGAATTGTTTCAAAAAGCGAACATCATTTTCGCTAAATAAGCGAAGATCATTAACGCCATATTTTAACATAGCGGGTCTTTCCACTCCTAAGCCGAATGCAAATCCATTGTATTCTTCCGGATCGATTCCGCAGTTGGATAATACGTTGGGATGTACCATGCCACACCCTAATATTTCGACCCAGCCCGTTTTTTTACAAACATGACAGCCCTCTCCACCGCAGATAAAGCAACTCACATCCATTTCTGCACTGGGCTCTGTAAAGGGGAAATAAGAGGGTCTGAAACGAACTTTTACATTTGCTCCATACATCTCTTTCACAAAAAAGTAGAGTGTTTGTTTCAGATCTGCAAATGATACATTTTTATCAATGTACAATCCTTCAATCTGGTGAAAAAAACAATGGCTACGCGCACTCACTGTTTCATTTCGAAAAACGCGTCCGGGCATTAACATCCGAATAGGAAGTTTCCCTTTTTCCATTTCTCGAATTTGCACGCTACTCGTATGCGTGCGAAGAACCCAATCCGGATTTTGCTGGATATAAAAAGTATCCTGCATGTCTCTGGCCGGATGATGTGCAGGAAGATTGAGTGCCTCAAAATTGTGCCAATCATCTTCAATTTCTGGTCCTTCCGCTACGGCAAAGCCCAATCGTTGAAAAATGGAAACAATCTGATTACGCATCAATGTAACCGGATGACGCGAGCCAATTGGTGTAGGGTCGCCGGGCAATGATAAATCTATCCCCGTATCTGCAGCGTCAGCAGCGCTACTGCTATTCGATTTTAGTGTCTCGTAATGTGCTTCGACAAACTGCTTGAATTCGTTGAGTAGTTGTCCAGCTTCTTTCTTTTGGTCTACGGGAACATTCTTTAATTCCCCCATCAGGTTTTTTAGTTGTCCCTTTGTACCTAGGTATTTGATACGAAACTCTTCTACCTGTACAGGGTCATTGCTGTTAAAACCAGTTATTTCGTCACGAAGTGCCTCAATTTGTTCCCGGAGATTCTTCATCTGACAAAAGTAAGTCCAAACCTTCAATTAATTATCTTGCAGGTATGTCCGATTCTCTGGGTATTGCTGATTTTTTAAATCCTGTCAACAAAGCCTTTCTCTCGCTGGATGCGGGTTATAAAGAAGGGCAGATTGGTTTTTCTATTGCGACCTACGAAGAGGTGCTTCCAGATCTGGAAGAAGTTCAGTTTGTATTGGTAGGCTGTCCAGAACACCGAGGTGCAGGAATTGAACAACAACAAGAAGAAGCTCCCGATGCAATTCGCCGTCGTTTTTATGAATTATTTTATTGGCATGCCGATCTAAAACTGGCAGATGTTGGTAATATCCGTAGAGGGGCTACCATTACTGACACCTATGCTGCATTACGAACGGTCGTTCAAACATTGGTTGCCGAAAGAAAAACCGTTATCATATTAGGAGGATCTCACGATCTTACATTAGCACAGTATCAGGCCTATGCTACAACCCGTCAGTTAATTGAAGCAACCTGTGTAGATGCATTAATTGACCTTCATCCAGATGCCGTATTGCCTAATGAAAACTTTTTAATGGAGATGCTGACAGGTATGCCGAATTATCTGAAGCATTATAACCATATTGGTTTTCAAAGTTATTATGTGCATCCTACAGTGCTGGAAACCTTAGATAAATTAAGATTTGACTGTTACAGAGTTGGAAATGTAAAAGAGGCTTTAGATGAAATGGAGCCTGTTATTCGAAATAGTCATCTATTCAGTTTTGACATGAGTGCGTTGGGTAACGCGCATTCTCCTGCCAGCACCATTTCTCCAAATGGACTAACCGGCGAAGAGGCTTGTACCTTGTTTCGCTATGCAGGCATGAGCCCCACAATCAGCACGGTGGGAGTTTATGGATACAACCCCCATCATGATCAACAGGAATTATCCGCTAAACAAATTGCACAGCAACTTTGGTATTTACTGGATGGGCGCAGCAGAGGAAAACGAGAAGCGTCTTTAACCGATAAAGATTCTTTCAACGAATACTATATGGCATTTGCAGAAGTGGAGACCGTCTTTTTGCAAAGTAAAAAGACGGGACGTTGGTGGATGCAATTGCCAGATAAAAAATTTATTGCCTGCAGTTACAAAGACTATTTGCTAGCCAGTAGTAATGAAATTCCAGAGCGCTGGCTACGTGCGCAGGAGCGGAGTTAAGAATTGAATGCTATGAAACAACATTGGAATATTTTGCTTTCGCTGACGTTGATCAGCTCATTGGTTTCTTGTAGTGTATCTCATCAGCTCAAGCGAAGCGCATCGCAATCCCTGCTTACACAGCCTGCGCTTAACCAGGCACATGTGGGTGTCAGCATCTATGACCCCGTCACAAAAAAATACTGGTATGGTCATCAAGCAGATAAATATTTTGTACCCGCTAGCAACACAAAAATTCCCACCTGTTACGCTGCTATGAAATATTTAGGCGATAGTATACTTAGCGCCTATTTATTGGATAGTGCTAACGTATTATATATCCGTCCAGTTGGCGATCCCACATTTTTGCTGCCTGAGTTTTCGACGCAACCCTTACTCAATCGAATTAAAAACACAGCTAAAGAAGTCGTATTGGATGTTTCAACGCAGCATGATTTTTCAGCCTATGGAAGTGGATGGTCTTGGGATGATTTTCAAGAGGCCTATTTAGCAGAACGGAGTGCGCTTCCTATCTATGGAAATGTCATCAATTTTTATAATCGTAACAATGCGTTGGCGGCTACTCCTTCATTAGCGCTGCGTTCTCCTTTTATGAATGAAGCGTTGATACAACAAGTGGGGAAGGGAGGAAAATTTCAAGTGGAACGTCAGCAAGATCAGAATCTATTCAGGCTTTCTTCTTCTACGCGTTTATTCACTAAAGCAGCAATTCCTTTTAAAACCTTACAAGGCGTCACCAATTTTACTTTTCTAAAAGATACGCTAGAGCGAATGGGAGTTGTGTGCAACATGCGAGTGGTAGCAGAAGCTCCAAAAGGTCAACCCCTTTTCTCTATTCCGACTGATTCATTGCTTAAACCATTGATGTATCGAAGTGATAATTTTTTTGCAGAGCAGTCTTTATTGATGGTAAGCCAACGTATGTTGGGGAAAATGGATGATGGAGCCATTATTGATACCCTACTTAAAAAAGACTTTGCGGATCTTCCGCAACGTCCTCGTTGGGCCGATGGCTCTGGATTGAGCCGATATAATCTTTTTACTCCGCAAGATTTTGTACGAATTCTGGAAAAAATGAAAAATGAATTTGGGATGGATCGTATTAAAACGATTTTTCCAAAGGGGGGTGTTGGTACGCTGTCAAATTACTACACAAACGATGGCGATTATATCTATGCAAAAACGGGCACTCTTAGTGGAGTTGTTAGTTTGAGCGGCTATTTGTATACACGTAAGGGAAAATTACTTTTATTCTCAGCGCTTGTCAACAATCACCAATCTTCTGCAACAGAAATTCGTCGGTTGGTTGAAAAATTTTTACTGGGAATCAGAGAGAAATATTGATTAGCGTTGGTATAGCTTATCAAGTTCTTCTTTTTTAAATTCTATGAGAGTGGGTTGGCCAAATGGAGTAGTGGTTGGGTCGCTACAGGCAAATAAATCGCTTACCAATTGTTGCATTTCTTTTTCACTTAAAGCAACCCCTGCTTTAACGGCACGTTTTTTTGCTAGTGTGCGAAAAAGTTTTTCCCGAAGAGGAAGTTGAAGATTGGGGTTATAGTTTTTGTATTCTTCCAGTAAACTTTCGATAAAAGAAACCTCATTGCCACTCTCAAATCCTGCAGGTACTCCTTGTATTACGTAAGATTGTTTTTTCTCTTCTTCTAATAAAAAACCTACCTGTTGCAAAACACCCTTCATTTCATCAAGTAAAATCGCATCCGCTGCGCTTACCTGCAAAGTAATTGGAAACAAGGTTCGCTGTGTAGCTACAGGTTTGTCGTGGCTGGATTGCTGATACTGCTCGTATAGAATTCTCTCTTGTGCCGCTTGTTGATGAATAA
>JBJOGP010000072.1:0-4806 GCA_046048175.1 Bacteroidota bacterium | reverse complement strand
TTAAAGAAATTATCTCGAGTATTGCTACAGCCAGATCAGCGGCATAAGTGGGAGACCCAATCTGATCATCCACCACGCTAACAGAAGGCTTCTCTTGCAATAATCGCAGGATAGTTTTGACAAAGTTTTTCCCAAAGGATGAATAAACCCAAGAGGTTCTAATGATAACCGAGTCTGGATTTAATAAAACAGCCTCTTTCTCCCCCGCAAGCTTTGAAGCTCCATAGACGCCCTGCGGATTGGTTAAGTCATCTTCCCGGTATGGCCTGTTAGCCAAACCATCAAAAACATAATCGGTAGATACATGCACAAACTTGCAATCCTGTTCCTTGCAAATAGCTGCCAACACTCCTACTGCCTCAGCATTGATTTGGAAAGCCAGTTCCTTCTCCTGCTCGGCTTTGTCAACAGCTGTATAGGCAGCACAGTTAATCAAAAAACTAGGGTGTATTGCTTTGAAAAAATTTCTTACTAATTCAAAATGATGAATAGGAAGATCTTCGCGGGAAAGAAACAAAAACTCAAATTCAGGCCACTTTGTTTCTAATTGGCGTAACTCTTTTCCCAGTTGACCGTTTGCACCAGTAACCAGCACCAATGGCCTTTTGGTTTGAGTAGTAGTAGACATCAGTACACGCCAAATTCAAAAGGTGAATCAAATTCAGCAAGACAGGGTAATACTTTATCCTTATCGGAAACAATTGCCTGTTCCACTGGTACCCCCCAATTAATTTGCAATGCCGGGTCTGCATACAAAATGCCCAGCTCACTTGGTTTGTGATATAAAGCATCACACTTATATAAAACTTCAGCCGTCTCACTCAACACTGCAAAACCATGCGCAAAGCCTTTTGGCACTAGTAATTGTTTTTTATTCTCCGCGCTTAGTTCCACAGAAAAAACTTTTCCGAATGTAGGAGACCCTTTACGGATATCTACCACCACATCCAGTATTTTTCCACTCAACACACGAATCAATTTTGTTTGTGCATGAGGAGGCGTTTGAAAATGAAGTCCACGGATAACCCCATAAGACGAAGAGGACTGATTGTCTTGTACCCAGGTATAATTCAACCCTTCTTGCTTGAAGGTGCTTTCATTATAAGATTCATAAAAATAACCTCGACTATCCCCGTGTACAACAGGTTCAAAAATGAGAAGACCGCGAAATTCAGTTTTAGTAAATGGCATGTTATATACTCAAGTAGTTTATGCGCTTGATAATTGTTCGAAAATACCCACTTAAATCTATCATTAATCCATCGGAAGTGAGATGGTTACAAAAATAATCTTCTTCCAGTTCTTTAAATACCTGATGTCCCACCGCCATCAAGATAATATCATACTTTTTAACGGGTGTATCGATTAATGACAATTGAGCAACTGCAGTTGATCTTTTGGGAGCAACTACCGGGTCATACACCTCTACATTCAAACCCTGTTCGCTACAACGCATTGCCAGTTCAATTGCCTTTGCGTTTCTCGTGTCAACCACATTGGGCTTAAAGCTTATTCCCATAATAAGAATAGAGCTTGTGGCTATTGATTTATTACATGCAAGCAAATGATCTTTTATCTGGTTAAATACTCTCTCCACCATCTGCTCATTGATTTCTCTGGAAAGAGAGACCAATGGAGAGCTTATACCATGTACAGCCGCTTTATTTAGCAGATAGTAAGGATCCACACTGATACAATGACCACCCGCTAGTCCCGGGCGAAAAGGAAGAAAATTCCATTTTGTAGAGGCGGCATCCCAAATTTCTGCTGGGGCAATCCCTAGCTGTTGGTATACGTGAGATAACTCATTTAGTAAGGCGATGTTGACATCACGCTGAATATTCTCAGTTAGTTTCGCTGCTTCAGCCACTTTAATGGACGAGCAGGAATAAACTCCTGCAACAGTGATTGATGCATAAATAGAAGACAGCCATTTACAAGTAGCTTCGTCAGAGGCTGCCACTAATTTGACAACATTACGTAACTGATGCTGTCGATCACCAGGGTTAATTCGCTCTGGCGAATACCCCATTGCAAAATCAACACCCCACTTCAATCCAGCATTTTTTTCTAACAAAGGCGCGCAAAACTCTTCTGTACAACCGGGGTATACTGTGGACTCGATTACCACGCAATCCCCTTTTTTCAAACATCGTCCCACATTTTGCAAAGCATCTTCAAGAGGTCTCAGATCAGGTTTCTTAAAAGAATCAACGGGAGTGGGTACTGTAATGATAAAAAGACGAGCCGTTGCAATATCATTGGGTGTAGAAGTAAACAGTACTCTTTTTTTAGTTATGACAGAAAGGTCTGCTTCGCGGTTTACATCAATGCCATTTTGCAAATCAGTTACGCGATTAGCGTCTTTATCATAGCCAATCACAGAATAATGCTGCGCCAGCTCAAGTAGAAGCGGCAAACCTGTATAGCCAAGTCCTATAACTGCAATGGAATCTTGATCTTTCCATTTTATAATTTGCTGTACGGTGTGCTGACTTGCCATGCTTACATGAAAGAAAGGACTGAAGTGGTGATATGTGTTAATTGCTCTTCGTCTAACTCTGTATGCATAGGTAGAGAAATTACCCGCTCAGTAAGCCAATCAGTAATGGGGAGTGTAGGCCTATTCGCACCCTCTGTTGCAAACATTTTTTGTCGATGACCTGGAACGGGATAATAGATCATAGAAGGAACTTGTTTCTCAGACAAATAAGCTGAGAGCTGGTCTCTGCTCTTTCCTTCTACTAACAAGGTATATTGATGAAAAACATGTGTACTATAAGAAGCTCTTCCAGGAATTGTGAGCGCACTACAAGAAGCAAAGGCGCGATCAAAAAAATCAGCAGCGCGTTGACGGGCTTCTGTATATGTATCCAAGTGTTTCAACTTTATTTGTAAGATAGCCGCCTGAATTGTGTCTAAGCGACTATTACAGCCCACTACATCATGATAATAGCGTTTGCTTTGACCGTGATTGGCAATCATATTGATTTTAGCAGCTAATGCATCGTCATTCGTAAAAAGTGCACCCCCATCTCCAAAAGCGCCTAAATTTTTTGAGGGATAAAAAGAAGTACAGCCGATATGACCTATCGTACCCGTTTTCTTTTTTACGCCATCCGCAAATTTGAAATCGCACCCAATTGCCTGTGCATTATCCTCGATAACATAAAGACCAAATTCAGCTGCCACTTTCATAATTTCTTCCATAGGCGCCGCCTGTCCGTAAAGATGAACTGGCACAATTGCTTTTGTACGCGGTGTAATGGCATTTCTTAGTGAAACCGGATCCATACTAAAGGTCTGCCGATCTACTTCTACAAAAACGGGCTTCAATCGAAGCAAAGCAATTACCTCGGTGGTAGCGATATAGGTAAAAGAGGGCGTGATCACCTCATCTCCAGGCTGAAGATCTAACGCCATCATCGCAATCTGTAAAGCGTCAGTTCCATTGGCACAGGGGATAACATGCTTGACAGATAGATAACTTGAAAGTGCAGCCGTAAAGTCCCGAACCGGTTGCCCATTTATGAATGCAGAACTGTTCATCACATCTAAAACAGCCTGGTCAACTTCACTTTTAATTTTTTGATACTGGGTCTTTGTATCAACCATTTGTATAGGACGCATACTTCTAATTATAGGATCTGACAAAAGTAGTAAAATGGGTACAGTTCCGGGTAATGACAGTACCTTTGTAGCGCTGAAAACCACTCATTGTCTGTAATTCTTTACCATATTTTTCTAGTGCTGTTCCAATGGGGCATGAAAGGGGCAGCATTATTCCATCCAAAAGCAAAAGCTTGGGTAAAAGGCAGAGTAGGATTACTACCACAATTGGAAAGATCAATCGGTAAAGATGACCGCGTCATTTGGATGCACGTAGCTTCTTTGGGAGAATTTGAACAAGGCAGGCCTTTACTTGAAAAAATAAAAAGTACTTACCCCTCCTACCGTATTTTATTAACTTTTTTCTCTCCCTCCGGATATGAAGTAAGAAAAAACTACAGTGGCGCAGACTGGGTATTTTATTTACCCATGGATGGTCCAAAAAATGCTAAGCGATTTTTGGACATCGTACACCCCTCTCTTGTCATTTTTGTCAAATATGAATTCTGGTACTTCTATTTGAAAAAAATCAATTACAGAAAAATACCATTGTTGTTAGTTTCTGCTTTGTTTCGGGAGGAGATGTCTTTTTTCAAATGGCATGGATCGATTTCTAGAAAAATGTTATCACGATTTAATCACCTATTTGTTCAAAATGAAGCTTCCCTTGCGCTCATTGAAAAAATTGGCCTAGGGCATCTGGCTTCTATATCTGGTGATACGCGTTTTGACAGAGTGCTGGAACTTTCTTCCCAGCGCCTACCTATTGCTTCCATTGATCAATTCAAAGGTGATGCCCCTCTTTTAGTTGCGGGCAGCACTTGGCCTGGTGATGAAAAAGTAATTGCAACAGCCTTATTAGACAAAAGATTAGCTACACTTAAAGTGGTAATAGCTCCACACGAAATAAATAGCACCCGGCTCAAAGAATTACAGTCACAATTCCCAACTGCTCAGCTACTTTCCTCGATAGAAAATAATCCCACCTGTACTATTGTCATTATTGACTCCATTGGCTTACTCTCCAGCGCCTATCAATATGCAACCTTTGCTTTGATTGGGGGTGGATTTAAGGAACCAGGCATTCACAATACGTTGGAAGCTGCCGTATATGGAGTACCCGTCTTTTTTGGACCCAACTATAAAAAGTTTGCAGAAGCCATTGACTTAGTAAATACAGGGGCAGCCTACCCGTTG
>JBJOGP010000071.1:0-5150 GCA_046048175.1 Bacteroidota bacterium | reverse complement strand
CACAGAAAATTGGAATTAATAATTCTTTGTGCACGATAATAGAAAGCGCTGCAATCACACCCCCCAGCATTAAACTTCCCGTATCACCCATAAATAATTGTGCAGGAAATGAGTTGTACCATAAAAACCCTACACAAGCTCCAATCATCGCAGCAATGTAGACTGAAAGCTCTCCAAGATTGGGAATGTACATTATGTTGAGATAATCGGCAAAAACCAGATTACCACTTGCATAGGCAAATACACCCAATAACACACCAATCAAAGCTGTCGTGCCCGTTGCTAACCCATCTAATCCATCAGTAAGATTCGATCCATTGGAAACAGCTGTAATAATGAAGATGACAATCAGAATATATAATACCCAAGTATAATCACGCCATGCAACAGGTAATAATTTAGAGTAATTAAACTCATGGTTCTTTACAAAAGGAATAGTCGTAATGGGCGTTTTTGTTTCTACGTAGTAATGCGTTTTTCCATTGAATGTTTTTGCAAACACGGCAGAGTCAGCTTGAGGATTTTTTCCACGGTACTCTCTCCAGATTACTGTCTCTGTATTAAAATATAAAGTAGCTCCTACTGTCAAGCCTAATCCAACCTGTCCTAAAATTTTAAACCAACCCGCCAAACCATCTGCATTAGACTTACGATATTCCTCTCCTTTCTCTTGCGCCAATCGCTTACTTCTCAATTTGAGATAATCATCAATAAAGCCTATCACTCCCATCCAAATAGTACTAACAATCATCAGTTGTACATATACTTTAGTGAGATCAGCCAACAATAAAGTGGGAATTAAAATCGCCAGAATAATAATGATTCCTCCCATCGTTGGGGTTCCCTTCTTACTTGCCTGACCTGCCAACCCTTCTTCGCGAATACTTTCACCAATTTGATGGCGCTGTAAAAAGTGAATCAGCTTTTTTCCATACACCAGTGTTATAAAAAGAGATAGAAGAATAGCAAGTGCCGTACGGAAAGTGATGAAATCAAAGACACGGCTACCCGGGAATCGAATCCCTTCTTCATTCAGCCAGTCAAACAAATGATACAACATCTTACTTTCTTTTTATTTATTCAGCTTTAAAAACCATTCTTTTACTACTTCGCGATCATCAAAATATTCTTTCACTCCTTTTACATCCTGATACGTCTCATGACCTTTTCCAGCTACCAGCACGATATCGGCAGGCTTAGATAAAGCGATGGCAGTTTTAATTGCCTCCTTTCTATCTAAAATGGGGATATACTTTTTTTGATCGGCCGCACTTACACCCTGTTCCATATCTTTTATGATAGTTGCAGGATCTTCACTGCGTGGATTATCACTGGTAAAAATGACTCGATCACTATGTGCGCAAACAGCAGCTGCCATCAAGGGTCGTTTGGTGCGATCTCTGTCTCCTCCGCAACCTGTCACAGTAGTAATTTGCTGATCAGGTGTTCTGAATTGCTTAATGGTGGTGAGCACATTCAACAAAGCATCAGGCGTATGCGCATAGTCAACAATTACCATCAACTTTTCATGAGGAGAGACTAAACACTCAAATCGTCCGGGTGCCCCAGTCAATTCACTTAAAGTGGTTAACGTGTCCATTTTATTCAGACCCAGTTCAACAGCAGCACCATAAACAGCTAGCAGATTATAGGCATTGAATGAACCAATCAATCGAAAGTGTACCGGCTGTTCATCAATATCCATCTGCAATCCCTCCAACGTATTCTCCAGAATTTTACCCTTGAAATCAGCAGTGGTCTTGAGCGCGTAGTATTTTTTTTGCGCTTGGGTGGTTTGTAACATCACCTTTCCCCGCTTGTCATCTGCATTACTAATCGCAAACGCAGAAGTAGGCAAATGATCAAAGAAGGATTTTTTAACCTGGATGTAAGCATCAAAAGTTTGATGATAATCCAAATGATCATGTGTGATATTACTAAAGACTCCGCCCGCAAAAGAAATTCCGGCAATTCGATGTTGATGAATAGCGTGAGAACTCACCTCCATAAACACATGCGTACAACCTGCATTCTTCATTTGGTACAAAAGTTGTTGCAAGTTGATTGCATCAGGTGTCGTATGGGTGGCAGGTACCACTTGATCGCCAATACGATTTTCTACCGTACTTATTAATCCACATGTATATCCCCGTCTTGTAAAGAGCTTGTATAGCAAGGTTGCTATTGTTGTTTTACCGTTGGTTCCCGTTACTCCCGTTACTTTCAAAGAAGCACTGGGGTTTTGATAAAAACCAGCGGCTATCCAACCTACTGCAGCGGTGGCATCTTTAACCTGTATCCAAACCGCAGATACAGATTGTTGAGGGCTGTGCTCCGAAACAATTGCGACAGCACCCGCTGCAATAGCCTTTTCAATGAACTCATTGCCATCAACCTTTGTTCCTTTTACCGCAATGAAAAGTGTTCCTTTTTTCACTTGACGCGAATCAGTTGCCAACTCGAGAATCTCTGTTTCCATTGATCCTTGAATAGACTGAACTGAAATCTGTTCAAACAATTCAATCAACTTCACTTTTCGTTCATTTATGTCAACTCAATTCCAACAACAACTGCAGTGGTCTGTCCAACGCAGTTCCTGGGGGAATAGATTGTGATACAATTTTTCCTCTTCCTCTCACTTGTACTTGCACGCCCATATTTTCTAAAAGAAAAAGAGCGTCCTTCAACGCCATACCTCTCACATTCGGCATCACTTGCTTTCGCACAGGCTGTGTTTTGATAATAGCCTTTCCATTTTCGGCATACGCTCTTCCCCATGATTCGTTTGCAATAGAATCCGTGTATTTCAAGTCAAGTGAACGATAAATCTTTTGAATATCCGGAGCATAGCCTGCATAATAATAAAGTGAGCTATCTCTGTTCATTACGAATTGCGAAGCATCTTTGCGATCTACGAACAATGCATATGCTTTCAACGCGATTTCACGAAATACAGGCGCTGCTACCGTTCCGCCATAGTGAGAAGCTGCAAAAGGCTTGGTGCGAACGACCACAATACAACTATATTGAGGTCGATCAGCTGGGAAGTATCCTACAAAGGATGCCTGATAAACTCTATCACTGTATTTAATAGGTCCGTCTGCCACCAACGCTGTTCCAGTTTTTCCAGCTACTGCAAAAGGCATCCCTTCAAAAGCCCGACGTGCTGTACCTTCTGTTACCACCATTTCCATAGAGGTTTTTGCTGCTGCAATTACATCGGGTCTGCAAATATTTTCATCAATGATGGTAGGGGTAAATTCTTTGTAAATAATCCCTCCTTGTTGTACACGGCTCACTAAATAGGGCTTCATCGTGACCCCATTATTCGCTACTGCATTGTAAAGAGTGAGGGTATGTAAGGGGCTTACTTGTAATGCATATCCAAAACTCATCCAAAGCATATTACCCAAAGCACTTCCCTTTTCATTCAATGGGGCCATACGAGGCTTAGGCACATTCGTTAGATCAATGGGTGAGCGAGTATCTAAATGAAAACGCTGCAAATACTCCTTTAACTCAATCGGATTTTTACCAAAAGCCTTCAGCGCCAGCTTACTCATTCCCACATTGGAGCTATGTGCAAAACACTCTGCTACTGTTAAAAATGGCTTTGGAGAACGCTCTGCATCAATAACCATTTTGGGACCAACCATTGCTTTACCTGCACTTCCAATTTCAACCGGATCACTGATTTTACTAGTACCCTTTTCCAATACAGATAATAATGTAGCTAGCTTTATAGTGGAGCCAGGTTCTGTTGTTCGCAAAGAGTAATTATCATCTTCCCAGTAATGACCGTCCGGACGTCTTCCAAGATTTGCAATGGCTTTAATTTTTCCAGTAGCCGTCTCCATCACGATTGCGGTACCATAAAGCGCTTCGCTTTGCAACATCATACGCATCAAGGCTGTCTCCGTAATATCCTGCAAGCGAAGATCCAATGTGGTGTATACATCTTTTCCGTGATCAGGCTCAGTTTCGTAACCAGCTATTGGAATGGCAGCACCACCAGAAACAAAGCGAATTAATTTTTGCCCATCACGCCCACTTAACACGGAGTCGTAGCTCTTTTCAATACCAACATTTTGTTTTTTTACTTTTCCATCACTGGCAAGATGTTCTCGGGATAATCCAATAGTGCGACCGGCAAGAATTCCAAATGGCACCAATCGCTTACTGTTTGTTTCCACAATAACCCCACTTCGATTCGCACCTAATCGAACGAGTGGCAGTTGGCGAAACAATTTATACGTAGCAAAATTCAATTTCTTTTTGAGTGGGAAATAGCGTGATTTTTTCTCCCATGCACCTACGATTTCTGCTTTGTAAGCAGCAGCTGTTTTATCTTGGAATAATGCTGAGAGTGCGATACTGAATGAATCAATATTTTCTCTGAATCGCTTTCCCTTTTTCTCACGCAATCCATCTGCGCACAGATCTAGATAGATATCAAAAGTGGGAACCGAAGTACTTAAAAACTGACCGTCTTCGCTGTAAATAGTTCCTCGTTGTGCATCAAGTGTTACAAAACGTTGGTGTAAGCTATCACTTAAATTTCTCCAGTACGCCCCCTCTACTCGTTGTATATAGAACGCGCGACCTACCACTAGCACTCCCAATAAGGCTAGTCCAATAAAAGAGAGATAGACTCTCCACAATATGTCTTTTTTTACTTCCACTGTTTTTATTGAGCCGGTTGAGGAGCGGAACTGTCGACCAAAACAATTGGTGCTACTATCAACTCCTTCAATCCGAGGGGTTCTACTGCTTTTATTAATTCGCTTTGTTTACTTCGTGCAATCAATTCTCCCTTAACTGTCTTATACTCATAATTCAACTCTTTCACCTCACGCTCCGTACGATTGATTGCCCGAATCGTTTTATCAGCCTGGTGCCCGTTGTAGATATAACACACTGCCAAAAAAGCCAGAAAAAGAAAGTAAGGCACCTGTTGCACAATAGACTGGTAATTCAGCCATCGCTTCCAGTCTTGCTTATTTTCAACTTGTGCTTTTTCTGTGGACATCCTGGTTGATATAATTTCAATTATGATTGACACTTTTCCGCAACGCGCAACTTCGCACTGCGAGAACGTGAATTTTTTTCTTGCTCCTCTTTGCCAGCAACAATTGGTTTTTTATTAATCA
>JBJOGP010000070.1:0-5255 GCA_046048175.1 Bacteroidota bacterium | reverse complement strand
GCTATTGTCTCTTCTAAAGTGCAAACGACACGTCATCGTATCAAAGGGATTTTAACTTCGGCCGATTATCAACTTGTATTTTCAGACACGCCTGGTATCATTACCCCCAAGTATAAGTTGCATGAAAAAATGATGGATGCTGTGCATGCTGCATTAGAAGACGGGGACCTGGCACTATTACTGGTAGATGGAAAAGAGGATTGGGCGGCATGTGATCAATTATTTGGATCTCTCCAATTGAAAGTTCCAGCCCTAGTGATCTTAAATAAAAAAGATCTTCTCTCTGCTGAAAAAATTAAACAGGGGATTGACTATTTTTCTGCTAGACCCTATTGTAAAAAAGTAGTTGCGATATCAGCAAAGAAAAAGTTTGATCGCGAAGCATTTATTAAGGAGCTACTTCCATTTATTCCTGCTGGGGAGCCTTATTTTGATGTAGATGACATCAGTGATCTACAGACTCGATTTTTTGTTGCAGAAATTATTCGTGAAAAAATATATGAGTTAACCGAAGATGAGTTGCCCTATCACACAACAGTTTTAATTCGTGAGTACCAAGAAAAAGCGAATCTGGTTCGTATCTTGGCTGATATCATTGTGAATCGGGAAACACAAAAGGGTATAATACTAGGGGAGAGGGGTAGTATGATCAAAAAGTTGGGTACTGAAGCGCGTAAGCAAATTGAGGCGTTTATTGATCAGAAAGTTTATTTGGAATTATTTGTCAAGGTGAAGCCCCGCTGGCGAGATAATGAGTTATATTTAAAAGAGTACGGGTATTAATTTTATTTTATGTCATTTACAGTTGCAATTGTAGGCAGACCCAATGTTGGAAAAAGCACTTTATTCAATCGTTTATTAGAGCAGCGAAAGGCTATCGTAGATGATGTAAGTGGTGTTACACGTGATAGACAATATGGCGTTGCAGATTGGAATGGAAAGACCTTTAATGTAATTGATACAGGTGGTTTTGTGCATGGCAGTGAGGATGTTTTTGAAAAGGAAATCGCAAAACAGGTTTTAGTTGCTGTGCAGGAAGCAAATGTGGTATTATTCATGGTAGATGCAGCAACGGGACGTACCGATTTGGATGACGCAATGGTTTCTACCTTGAGGAAAAGTACGAAACCTGTATTTGTTGTAGTAAATAAGGTAGACACCAATGAGCGTCTATTAGAGGCTAATGAGTTTTACTCTTTAGGACTGGAACCTGTATTTTTTATTGCGGCGGCTAGTGGCAGTGGTACGGGTGAGTTGTTAGACGCAGTGGCCGAATTAATTCCAGTACAGGAAAATATGGATGAAGTAGACGAGGCTAGGCTCCCAAAATTTGCAATTATTGGTCAGCCCAATACTGGGAAGTCTTCTCTGCTCAACGCACTCATTGGTGAAGAGCGCACCATTGTTAGTGATATAGCCGGTACCACAAGGGATACAATACATACGCACTACAATCTTTTTCAAAAGGAATTTATTTTAATTGATACAGCCGGGATTAGAAGAAAGTCTAAAGTGCATGAGGATCTTGAGTTTTATTCTGTGATCCGAGCTATTAAAGCTATGGATGAGGCAGATGTATGCTTACTACTCCTAGATGCTACAAAAGGACTAACGGCTCAGGATCTGAATATCTATAGCCTTGCTGCCAGAAAAGGAAAGGGGTTGGTTGTATTAGTTAATAAATGGGATTTAGTTGAAAAAGAAACAAATACTGCAATTCAGTTTGAAAAAGACTTGAAACAGCGTCTGGCTCCCTTTAATGATGTCCCCATTTTATTTGTTTCTGCGTTAGAAAAGATAAGAATACACAAGGCGATTGAGGTTGCACTAAAAGTGTTTGAGAATAAGAAGCAAAAAATTGCTACAGCTCAGCTAAATGATGTGATGCTTAAGGCTATTGCAACCTATCACCCACCTGTCGTGCGCGGGCATCCGATCAAGATTAAGTTTATTACACAACTACCCACTGCCGTTCCGTCGTTTGCATTTTTCTGCAATTTCCCTGATGACATAAAAACGCCTTATCGGAACTATTTGGAAAATCAACTCCGAGAGCAATTTGATTTTACCGGCGTGCCTTTTCGAATATTTTTTAGAAAGAAGTAGTGCTAGACAATTTTTTTTGTCCCCACCGTTCTCATTTGAATCACATCTACCAAAAAGGCAAATGCCATAGAAAAATAGATATATCCTTTTGGTATATGAAATCCGAGTCCATCGGCGAGCAGAGCAATTCCAATCATCAATAAGAAGCAAAGTGCCAGTATCTTGAACGAAGGATGTCTGCTGATGAAACTGCTAATGGGGCCAGAGGCCACCATCATAATAAGAACGGTAATGATCACTGCAGCGTACATAACCCATAATTCCTGCACCATTCCCACAGCTGTAATAATTGAGTCTACCGAAAATACTAAGTCCAATAAAATCACTTCACCCAAAAGCTGACTAAACCCTGCATTTGAAGGGGCTTTTACAACTGGTTTATCGGCCATTTCAGTTTTATGATAAATCTCCTTTGTGCTTTTGTAGAGAAGGAATAGGCCCCCTACAATCAAAATCAAGGACTTTCCTGTAAAAGGGGTTTCGTTGAAGGTAAAGAGTGTTTGATCAAGCTTTAAAATCCAAGAGATAAATGCAAGTAATAAAAGTCGCATTAGCATGGCAAGCGTAAGTCCCCAAAGCCTCAACTTTTTTTGTTGTTGCCCGGGGAGCTTATCAGCCAAAATTGAAATAAAAATTATATTGTCAATTCCTAAGATTACTTCTAAGGCAATTAAGGAAAAGAGTGGGATTAGTGCTTCGGCCATCTTTGCAGATTTTTAGTTCTGCAAAATTAAAGGCCTGCAGTCATATTCTCTTAAAACGCTATTCCAATGCCTATTCCAACTTTTAGGGTAGACATTTTCTGTGTAGCTTCAACAATCCCTGTTAATTCGCTATCGGACTTAAATTTTGGACTTAAGTATCTATAGTCTAACCCACCTATGAAGAAGGCATTGCTACCAAGGTCTACACGGCAATTAATTCCTGTTTGAAAAACACCCGCTCCGCTCCAGTCCTCAGGGGCCAGAACAGTTCCATCTGTAGTTATGTTAGGGGAATTTGCCGTTGCAAAACCTCCCATAACTCTAAAGTCGCCTTTTACTTTATCACTAATGGGGTAGGTAAAGACAGGACCCGCAACAAGACCTAAAAATTGCCAGTGGTCCAGTGATAAATTAGGTAAGCCTGTTTGGTCTCTTAATTTTCTGATGGCAACATCATTTCGGTTGTAAAACCCTTGTACTGCAATTCCCACATTTTTATCAAATTCATATTGATAGGCTAGATCAATTGCAAATCCTGCAACCGCAAAACCAGCATCTTCATTAGACAAATCTCGACTTGTAAAATTTCCTAGTGGGAAAGAAATACCTGGCTGAACGCTGAGGTATGATTTTTTTTCAACTGCAGTTTTAGTTTCCTGTCCGAACATAGACAAGCTTAATCCAACTAAAGAGACGACCATGTAAATTTTTTTCATAAGGTTTCAGTTTCTGATGAACAGATTGTTTGTTGCACAAATAAAATGCAGCGAGCACTTGAATTGAAATGATATTACTCAAAATTGAATTGATACGTGTCATTGAAAAAGAGTGTAAAGAAGTTGCACTTTCAAGAATAAATACAGTTAATACTATGCATATGGTACTGGATTTTGACAAATACGCAACAAAGGGGAATGAGTTTATTCGATTAGTTTCAATGGAGTTGGAAGTTCCAAGGGATATGGCAGGGCGTATAACGCGAGCAGTATTACATGCGCTCAGAAATCGATTCAGTCATCAGGAGTCTTTTCAATTAATGGCACAATTGCCGATGGCAATCAAAGCCGTATATGTAGATGGATGGCGATTTTCAAAAGGGCAAACACGATTACGTCATATTACCGATTTATTAGATGAAGTGCGCTTAGAAGATGGAAAGCTTTCTGGATATGATTTTGGGAATAACTCAAATGCTTTACGTGCAGTTAAAGCTGTTTTTACATCTATTTCTTCGTATGTGTCTGCAGGTGAGATGACTGACTTGCTGTTATCGCTTCCATTAGAAGTAAGAACATTTTTAGAGGACGCAACGCTTCACCAGGAGCAATCGGTCAAAAAATAATTGACATGCGTAATGTCTTTTTTTTGTTTTTACTGTATGGGACAATTTCTGTTTGGGCACAGGTTAAAACGTTTCTTGCTGCAGATATTGAAAATGATTTTATTAATTTTCGCGGAAGAGGGACCGATTGTTATTACACGGGTGGACACCGTTTGATTTTTTGGGAAGAAAATTCTAAAAAGACGTGTCGCTCATTTGGGATTAGTATCACCCAGCAAACGTACACGCCAAGTAATCTTCAGGAAATTAATCCAGCAACACTTGATTATCCTTATGCGGGGTTATTATTTTGCTCCTTGCATATGCTTGTTTTAATACCCCAAAAAGAAATTCGTGTTTACAATAAATTTTCATTTGGGACTAGCGGGCCACGTTCCGGCGTGGCAACTTTGCAGCGCACGATTCATCGAATCATAGGAGATGAAATACCTCAAGGATGGTTTCTGCTAAATTCTTCAAATGAATTTATTCAATTTGAAACACAACTTATCTATCCCGTATTTACTTCTAAAAGATGGCATATTGAAGTATTACAAAAATGGGAAGGGGGTAATTACTTCAATCATTTAAATAGTGGTTTTCGTACTTATTGGGGAGAGTTGCCGCTCAGTAATAGTATGTTCTCTAACTACGTAACTCATGCCCGTTCGAATTGCAAAAAAAAGTCTTCTAAGATGGCTACTTCTTTTGTATTTGCGGCTGATTACGCACAAGTTTTACGAAATCGAATTTTAGAAGAGTCGGCTTTTCGAGAAACTATTGCGCTACGAACAATGCCCATCAGTGATTTTATAAATCGGTCCTATGTGCACTTGAGTCTTGGTTTTGGCTTTTCTTTTGGGAAAACTGGGATTTATTTTATGCAGCATTGGCAAGACAGGGAAACCTTTAAATTGAATCCTCACAGTTTCGGAAGTGTTCAAGTTTCTTACCAGCTATCCTCTTCAAATTGATAGTCGTTAGTGGTTAGTCGATTATAGTCATTGAATGAGGAATAATCCATCACTAGATTACAGGGTTATGCATTTTGGGCTATACCCGTTTACAAATTTTCCGAAGCGAAAAATCCCTGAGGGGCCAACCGAAGAGCCAGTACCCTCAAT
>JBJOGP010000069.1:0-5298 GCA_046048175.1 Bacteroidota bacterium | reverse complement strand
GGCTATGTATTACCTACACTTATTCCTCAGCAGCTAAGCGTTTCGATTAGTCTTAGAGATGACCACCAAATTCATGGCACATCAAAAGAATATGGAGAAAGGCAAGCGGATTTAAACTCAACTAAGGATAATAGTTGGTTAGATTTTGTTCGTGGGGCTATTCATTTCATTCAACTTGAAGGAGCAAAGATTCAAGGTTTAAATATTGCAGTTACATCTGATATTCCAAGTGGGGCTGGTTTATCTTCCTCTGCTGCTTTAGAGATAGCCATACTTCGTGCCCTTTCAAGTTTGTTTAATATAAATATACCCTCAACACAACTAGCGCTGATGGGACAAAAAATTGAGCATGAATTTGTTGGAGCCCAATGTGGAATTATGGATCAAATGGCCTGTGCTAATACAAAATTAGGCGAAGTTCTTTTTTTAGACTGTGAGAGTCTTCAAACTCAAATTATTCCTCAATTTCCAGAACATCGTTTTTTAGTGATCCACTCAGGGTCATCTCGAAAACTTACAGAGGGAAACTATAATCAAAGAAAATCAGAAACATCACAAGCCACACAGTTTTTAAACATCCCCTCACTACGCCATGCCACTCTGGATCTTGTTAATACAATAAATAATGATGTAATTCTTCGACGAGCAAGGCATATTGTTTCAGAAAACTCACGCGTTCTTCAGTCTGTAGAATGTTTTAAAAAAAATGACCCGGAAACTTTTGGAAAATTAATGTACCAAAGCCACCAATCCATGGCCGAAGACTATGAAATCTCCAGTGCTGAGTTAAATATATTGATCGATGCCGCTAAGCTTGCTGGTGCTCTTGGTGCAAGATTAACAGGAGCTGGTTTTGGCGGGTGTGTGGTAGTTCTTACCTCTAATGATGAAATTGAAAAAGTGGCAGGTTTTATAGCTAATCAGTGCCCTAATTCCTCTTTAGTGACTGTAATATAAAGTTTAAAGACCCAGGTGTTCCTTATTTACAACGTTAGCAAGGTTTAATTTTTCTCTATCTTTTAGATAGTGAACGATTGTTTCACAGGCCTCTATCGCCATTCTTCTTCGACACTCCAAAGATAGGGCCGCATTGTGGGGGGTAAGCAACGTGTTGGGTAAAGAAAATAGTGGGTGGTTGTTTTGGGGCGGCTCCTCTTCAAAAACATCTAACCCCGCAGCCGCTATAGTTTGAGATTGAAGGGCCCTGGCTAAATCACCTTCATTTATTATCCCTCCGCGAGCTGTGTTAACAATAATGCAATTCTTTTTCATGTCTTTAAACTCAGCGGCGCTAATAAAATTTTTGGTTTGATCATTGAGGGGAAGGTGAATGCTGATATAGTCAGCAATTTTTATGCCCTCCTCTTTGGAAATAGGATGACACCCCTTAGACTTAATTATTTCTGGTTTTATATAAGGGTCATAAACGTACACATTAGTTTCAAACCCCAAGCAACGTTTAGCAACGGCCTGACCGATACGACCAAATCCTAAGATCAGTACATTTTTTTGATACATTTCAAAAAAGTTAGGCAATTTTCCTTTGTCGCCAAACTTACCCTCTCTTGTTAATCGGTCGGAGAGTAAAATATTTTTGGTTAATTGAAGAAAAAAAGTCATTACATGCTCGGCCACACTGATGGCATTGGCCGTACTCGTGATACCAAGTGCAATTTTTTTTTGGTTGAGATAGTCTAAATCCACATTGTCATAGCCGACACCGTGTCGGGCGATAATTTTTAAATCAGGGCAGGCGTACAGAACATCATTTGGCATTTTAGCTGTTCGAAGCACCATGCCACTGGCTATACTCAATTCTTTTTTTAGATTTGCAGGAGATGTATCGGTTACTTCATACACTTCTAGCCCGTGAGATTTTAATACCTCCCAGCCTGCTTCATGTATTGGTCCGACGATTGCTATTTTCATGCCATTTTGAAACAAATTTTAAAACACTATGATTTTAAAGGATTTTTCGTTCAAATCCTATACATGTTAGTGTAATATGAGGCCCAGTTTTTTTATAGAGGAGATAAGATGAAAACGATTAGACTTTCTTGCGCACACGCACTTTTTAAATTTTTAATTGCTCAAAAGACAATTATTGATGGCAAGAAGGCTCCTTTATTTCCAGGTGCATTTGCAATTTATGGACATGGTAATGTCGCTTGTCTGGGACAGGCAATGGAAGAGTTTCAATCGGACCTCCCAGGGTATCGAGGTCATCACGAGCAGAGCATGGCTTTAACCGGTGTTGGCTATGCACGTGCGATGCGCCGAAAACAGATTTTTATTGCCACTTCTTCTTCTGGTCCGGGTGCTATGAATATGGTTACTGCAGCGGGTGTTGCCTTAAGTAATCGTCTACCACTTCTCCTTCTTCCAGGCGATGTGTTTGCGAGCCGATTCCCTGATCCTGTATTACAGCAAATAGAAAATTTTAACTCTCCGGTAATTAATCAAAACGATGCATTTATTCCTGTCTCTCGTTACTTTGATCGTATAACACGCCCAGAACAAATTTTATCTTCTCTTCCTCAAGCAATTCAAATTATGTTAGACCCTGCAGATTGCGGTCCAGCAACCATTGCTATTTCTCAAGACGTACAAGGGGAGAGTTTTGATTATCCGGAGGCCTTTTTTGAAGAAAGAGTGCATGAAATTCGCCGTGTTTATCCTGACCCTAAACAAATTCAGCAAGCAGCAGAAAAATTAAAAAATTCTAAACAGCCCATCATTATTTCAGGTGGGGGTGTTTTATACTCTGAAGCGGAAGCAGAATTATCAAAGTTTGCCAAAAAACATAATATCCCCGTTACTGCAACGGCTATGGGTATCGGCTGTATGACTAAAGATGATCCTTATTATATTGGCGGTATTGGAGGGTTAGGAGAGGGCTCTGCTAATAACCTTTCCAAGGAAACTGATTTAGCGCTAGCAATTGGTACTAAATTAGCTGATTTTACAACAGGTTCCTGGGCTAACTTTGAGAGCCCTAACTTTAAATTAGTTTCACTCAATACCGCAAGGTTCGATACCACGAAGCATTTAGCAACACCGGTGGTGAGCGATGCTTTAATTGGTCTTCAACAATTATCTGAGGCACTGGGAGATTGGAAAGCTCCTGACCCATGGTACAAACGATCTATTGAAGAGCGTTCTAAGTGGGAATCTTATATTGAAAAGCAAAGTGGGCCCACCAACCAAGAGCTTCCATCCTATGCACACGCTGTCGGCGCTGTTTACCGAAATGCAGATCCGAGCGATATCGTTGTGACGGCTGCCGGCGGACTAGTCGGAGAAGTAGTCCAAGTTTGGAAACCCAAACAGCTTAATACATTTGAAACCGAGTGGGGATTTAGTTGTATGGGCTATGAAATCTCCGGAGCACTGGGGATTAAAATGGCCAAACCCAAACAAGACGTAGTGGTGTTCTTAGGCGACGGTTCCTATCTCTTAAGTAACAGTGATATTTATAGCTCTGTGCTCTATGATCAAAAATTAATTATTGTCGTTTGTGATAATGGCGGCCACATGGTGATTAACCGACTCCAACTTGCTAAAGGCGGCAAGGAGTATATTTGTAATTTGCGTGCTGCTCGCGCAACTAACTTACAGTTTGTCGATTTTGAAAACCATGCTCGAAGCATGGGCGCAAATGCTGAAACAGTCAGCTCTACCTCAGAGCTCGAGGCGGCATACAAGCGAGCCAAGGACTCTGATAAAACTTATGTGATTGTAATTAAAACCCACGGCTATGAGTGGTTAGATGGAACAGCATTCTGGGAAAGCCCCACTTTACATGACCCAATCACTAAAGAAAATAAACAGGCTTTAGACGATTTTAAGTCAGGCAAAGATAAGCAGCGTAAAGGCGTCTAACTTTTCCACTGATTTATCCACAGACGAGACCTCTGATTTATCGGGTTTTCATTAGCTAAATTAATGCCTATATAATAAGTAATGCAACAATCAACACTTCACAGAACTATCAATCTTTTAGCGCCTTATTTATGGCCAAAAGGGTATGGCGGTCTTAAGGCTCGAGTTGTTATTGCTGTGATTTGTTTACTTTTAGCAAAGGTCGCAAGTGTTAGCACGCCACCTATTTTAGGTTATGCAGTAGACTCTTTAACGAAAGTCATCCAAGGTCTTAATCCGTATATCCTCATCCCAGTTGCGCTGATTGTGGCTTACGGCCTAGCTCGTATATCCGCCATGACGTTTGGGGAACTGCGAAATGCTATTTTCTCTAAAGTTTCAGAGCATGCGATCACGCAGCTGAGCCTCAATACCTTTAAGCATCTGCACTCACTATCCCTACAATTTCACTTAAGCCGTCAAACAGGAGCGCTCAGTAAATTTATTGACCGGGGAACCAAAGGGGTAGACTTTCTCCTCACCTATGTCTTATTTAATGTTATCCCAACTGTCATTGAAATATTTTTAGTAGCTGGAATCTTAGCGTATATTTATGGTTGGAAGTATGCTCTCGTGACAGTCATAACGATCGGACTTTATGTTTTTATCACCTTTGCGATTACCCAGTGGCGATTACAGTTTCGAAGAAAAATGAATGAGGCCGATAATAATGTGAGCACAAAGTTAGTCGATAGTCTGTTAAATTTTGAAACAGTTAAATATTTTAATAATGAAGAGCATGAATATAAAAGGCTCTATGAATCTTTATTAGAATATCAGACAGCTGCCGTGAAAAACGAATACTCCCTTAGCTATTTAAATATTGCCCAGACTGTTGTGATCATGTTGGGGATTACGATCATGCTAGTGATGTCCGCTTTTGATATCAGAGCGGGGCTCATTAGTATCGGAGGTTTTGTAGTGATCAATGCCTACATGCTCCAACTCTATCAGCCACTCAATTTCTTTGGAACTGTCTATCGAGAAATCAGGCAGTCCTTAACCGATATGGAAAATTTATTTACTCTTTGGAATGAGAAATCCAATTTATCGGATAGTGATCAGGATATAGCTCCTTCAAAAGAGGCAACCATTAAATTTGAAAATGTTAGCTTCGACTATGATGCCCGACGCACCATCATTAAAAATATTTCTTTTGAAGTGCCTGATGGTAAAAAAGTGGCTCTCGTAGGTCCCACCGGAGCAGGGAAATCTACGATTAGTAGACTTTTGTTTAGATTTTATGACCCCAAAGAGGGCGCGATTTACGTTAATAACCAGAATATTAAAAACATCTCTCAAAAATCACTTCGAAAAATGATTGGTGTAGTTCCTCAGGATACCGTCCTATTTAATGATACCATTTACTACAACATT
>JBJOGP010000068.1:0-5319 GCA_046048175.1 Bacteroidota bacterium | reverse complement strand
TAGTGGTATGAAAAGAGTGTTTTTTTTAGTGATCGGAAGCTTTATTTTCTTCTCATTATTGATAGTATTGGTTTCTTTTGCTTTTCCTTCTCACGTTCGTATTTCTCGAGCCATTGATTTGCAAGTGTCTAGTAAGCAGGCTCGAGTCGCCTTAAGTGAACCAACTATTTTGCCTGAAGTTTTTGATGACAGTTTTTCACCTACCTCACAAACTATTACTGACCGTACGTTTCATGCGGTAGGGAACAAGTCTGCAGCCGTTCAAATGGAAACTGGATGGCAAATAATTGATGGGCGTTCAGAAACCTCCACGTTGCAATGGTATATTGACTTTTATTTTGACTGGTATCCCTGGGAAAAGTTTGCAAGTCTGCTTGTGGAAACCAGATATGGCAGTGTTTTAGAAAAAAAATTACAACAACTTAAAACGCGTATAGAGTCAGCTCATTGAGTTGTTGACTTGTCAATAACTGCATCTTGTGTGTCTCGAAGCAATTTTAGGTTACGTTGGATGCCACTGAATTTTGTTCTTTGCAGTGGCGAATTGGCAAATATTTTTTTGAATGATTCCTCAGTCATTTCTTCCCACTCGGTTGCTTTCATTGTAAATAACACAGGTGTTGCCTCAAAGGCAGCGGTGTAGTGAGGTTTACTAAAGCGATTCCAAGGGCAAACATCCTGGCAGGTATCACATCCAAATAACCAACCATCCAGCTGACCTTTTTTTAATTCGGGACTAAGATGACTCTTTAATTCAATGGTGTAATACGAAATGCATTTGCTCGCGTCAATAACTTTGTCTGGTAAAATTGCATCTGTTGGACAGGCCTCAATGCAACGTGTACAGGTGCCGCAAAAGTCTTTTGCAAATGGGTCGTCATATTTGAGTGAAAGATCTGTTATTAGTGTAGCGATAAAAAAAAATGATCCGGCGTTTTTGTGAATCAGATTCCCATTTTTGCCTACCCATCCTAAACCAGCTAATTGTGCCCAACTTCTTTCGAGCACAGGTGCAGAATCGACAAAACCTCTTCCTTGCACTTCTCCAATGGTTTCGCGAATTCGGTATAGGAAAGTGTTTAGTTTTTCTCTAATAACTGTATGGTAGTCCTGTCCGTAGGCGTATTTCGCAATTTTTGGGTGCCTTGGGTCCATCGTCTGGCTTGGGTAGTAATTCAGCAATAATGTAATCACAGAACGAGCTCCTGGAACCAATTTGGTGGGGTCTATGCGCAAATCAAAATGGTTTTCCATGTATCGCATTTGACCTTGGTATCCTTTTGAAAGCCAGTTGTGTAATCGTTGTTCGTCCTTGTCTAGTTTTTTTGCCTCTGCAATACCACAATAGTCAAAGCCAAGCTCTTGGGCCAAGGTTTTTACAAATTGGGTATGTTCTGCTGGATTCAAGAGGTGGTTTTAACTAGCTGAGAAATTTTTGAATACTGCAAGAATAGCAGAATTGCGGACTGTTTTCTGACTTTCATGCAGTATTTCTTTGAGATACGTGACAAAGTTACTCTTTAGCACGCTATCAATTTGACCTGAATGATTTTTGATGAGGTATGATTGTCCGTCATTAAAAAGCGAAAGGGCATAACAGTATATTTAACTTTAAAGCAAAGAACATGAACCTGAATAATTTTACCATAAAGGCTGCAGAGGTTATCCAACAGGCACAGCAGTTGGCTTTCAATGGAAAATCTGCCTCTATTGAGCCTGTTCATATTTTAAAAGCGTTAGTCGAAGCGGCTGATACACCCGTTGATTACTTGCTTAAGAAAAATAATGTGAGTATGAATATTGTTTCATCCAAACTGGAAGAGCTTCTTTCAAAAATTTCACCTTTTAGTGGGGAGCCTGCACAGCAAATTAGTCGAGAGGCAAACTCAGTTATTTTACGGGCTGGCGCAGCTATAAAGCAATTCAAAGATGAATTTGTTACTCCTGAGCACTTATTGCTGGCGCTGGTTCAAGGCGATGATTCGGCTGGTAAACTTTTAAAGAACGCTGGTCTTACGGAGAGTGGATTAATTGCTGCAGTAAAGGAATTAAGAAAAGGAGAAAAAGTAACATCTTCAACCCAGTCTCAACAATACAATGCGTTGTCTAAATATTCCAAAGATCTAAATGAATTGGCTCGCCAAGGAAAATTGGATCCTGTGATTGGGAGAGATGAGGAGATTAGAAGAACCTTGCATATTCTCTCAAGACGAACAAAAAATAATCCCATTTTAGTAGGAGAGCCAGGAGTTGGAAAAACTGCAATTGCCGAGGGAATTGCTCACCGTATTGTAAATGGCGACGTGCCTGAAAATTTAAAGTCAAAACGAATTTATGCTTTAGACATGGGGCTGTTGATTGCAGGTGCAAAGTATAAAGGAGAGTTTGAGGAGCGACTAAAAGCGGTTGTAAAAGAGGTAGCAGATTCTGAAGGTGAAATCATTTTGTTTATCGATGAAATACACACGCTAGTTGGTGCCGGTGGTGGTGAGGGGGCAATGGATGCTGCAAATATTCTTAAACCTGCGTTATCACGTGGTGAATTGCGTGCGGTTGGGGCTACCACATTAAATGAGTTTCAAAAGTATTTTGAAAAGGATAAGGCACTAGAGCGTCGTTTTCAAAAAGTGATGATTGAAGAACCCACGCTAGAGGATGCCATTTCAATTTTAAGAGGGCTGAAAGATCGTTATGAAACGCATCACCATGTTCGCATAAAAGATGAGGCAATCATTGCGGCCGTTGAACTTTCGCAACGTTACATTACTGATCGGTTTTTGCCAGATAAAGCAATAGATCTGATAGATGAAAGTGCTGCCAAGTTGAGGCTAGAAATGAACTCAATGCCTGAAGAGCTGGATACTTTAGAGAGACAAATCCGTCAGCTGGAAATTGAAAGAGAAGCAATCAAGCGGGAAAATGATGAGCTAAAATTAAAAGAACTGAATACCGAGATTGCGAATGTTGCGGTACAAAGAGATACGTTGAAAGCAAAATGGGTGGCAGAAAAAGAGGTGGTTGATCAACTGCAAAAAGCTAAACTCACTGTGGAGCAGTTGAAACAAGAGGCAGAGCGAGCCGAACGAGAAGGTAATTATGGAAGGGTCGCAGAGATTCGCTATGGCAAAATAAAAGAACAGGAAAATTTGATAACAAGTCTAAGTGATCAGTTATCTCACGATACGGAAAAGCGGCTATTAAAAGAAGAAGTAGATGCGGAGGATATCGCTGAAGCTGTTGCAAAAGCCACAGGCATTCCTGTTGCTAAAATGATGCAAAGTGAAAAAGATCGTCTCTTGAATCTGGAAGATCAATTACACCAGCGTGTAGTAGGGCAGGACGAAGCGATTGGAGCTGTTTCAGATGCCATTAGAAGAAGTAGGGCAGGGCTACAGGACCCTAAGCGTCCCATTGGATCATTTATATTTTTAGGCACTACAGGTGTTGGTAAAACTGAATTGGCTCGTTCGCTTGCCGATTTTTTATTTGACGACGAATCCATGATGACGAGAATTGATATGAGTGAGTACCAAGAAAAACACTCCGTTAGTAGATTAGTAGGGGCTCCACCCGGCTATGTGGGTTATGAAGAGGGAGGGCAATTGACGGAGGCGGTTCGTCGAAAGCCTTACAGTGTTGTTTTATTGGATGAAATTGAAAAAGCGCACCCTGATGTATGGAATGTTTTATTACAAGTATTGGATGATGGTCGCTTGACAGATAATAAAGGCCGAGTGGTGAATTTTAAAAACACCATCATTATCATGACAAGTAATTTAGGAAGTGAGTTGATCATGGATGCTTTTGAAGGAGTATCAGAAAAGAATGTACAGTCAGCCTCTGAAAAAGCAAAGGCGCAAGTAATGCAGTTATTGCGTCAAACTATTCGTCCAGAGTTTTTAAACCGGGTAGATGAAATAATCTTATTCCACCCACTACTTTCTAAAGACATTGTAGGCGTGTTAAAAATTCAATTGAATATTTTAAAAGAGCTATTAGCAACTACTGGAATTGAATTGAGATTTACGGAGTATGCGTTGAAATATCTTGCAGAAAATGGGTATGACCCACAATTAGGGGCTCGTCCATTAAAGCGACTTTTGCAAAAAGAAATCGTCAATACACTCAGTAAAAAAATACTTGGTGGTGAAATTGACAAATCAAAACCTGTACTTGTGGATGTTTTTGATAACACCGTTGTTTTTCGAAATGAAGCAATTGAAAAGGTCATTTCCTAGCTAACCACGCTCATCTTGTTTAATGATCAGGGTCATTTGCATTCACTAAACATCCACATATTTTTCGGTTGATTTTGGGAAATTGGGTGTAAATGCTTAAAGACTGGGCTTATTTTAGGCATTATAAATTGCTCAAAATCAGCTGTTTGATTAAATTTTGTTAAAATAAATGAATAGGCGAAAGCTAGATTATAAAATCCCCTATCTTCAGCCGGTTGGCATGATATATTAAATTAAAAAATAAGGTATTAGCCAACAGAAAAGGCAGTTCGTTGTTATAACATCATAGCAGCTGCTGCATATAAAAAAAATAACAATGGCTTTTAAAAAAGATGACGTTGTCATCATAGAACCCCGGGAAATATTTGTAGGTAAAAAAGATGCGCCTATCACACTGGTTGAATTCGGTGAATATGAAAATGAGGAATGTGCAAAGGTGAATGAAATTGTCAAGCAATTGCTTGAGGAATTCGATGGAAAGATCAAGTTTCAATTTCGTCATTTCCCACTTACGCTGATCCATCAAAGAAGTTTGAAAGCAAGTGAGTCGGCTATCGCAGCTGCACAGGAAGGAAAATTTTGGGAAATGCACAATGTGCTTTTCAATAATCGTCGCAACTTAGGAACAACGAGTTTAAAATTATATAGCAAAGAGGCTGGGGTGAAGAATAAAAAATTTCTGGATGATCTTGTAAATGGTGTTTATGGTTGGCAAGTGCAAGATGATCTAAAAGAAGGGCATACGCGCGGCGTAAAAGAGCTGCCTGCATTCTTTATCAATGATGCCCCAGTCAGTGGAAAGCCAACCTACGCTAATTTGAGTACTGCCATCAAGAATGCGTTGAAAAAGACAAAGTCTAAACCCGCTGCACCTAAAAAAGCGCAGGCTAAATCTCCCGCTACAAAAAGTACAGCTAGACAGAAGCAACGTGCATAAGTAAAATGGTACAATCCCTTAAGGATTTTTCTCGTCCCTATTTTATTGGTATTGCAGGCACTGGTATGAGTGCGATTGCGCAGTATTTGCAGGGCATCGGCATGCAAGTAGCCGGCAGTGACAGAGAGTTTTCAAAAGCAAGTG
>JBJOGP010000067.1:0-5325 GCA_046048175.1 Bacteroidota bacterium | reverse complement strand
TGCATTAACGCCACGATATATTCCACCATTTTCATGGGGTGAAGAGGGGATCACCCGCTATAAGTTGGAAAAAGTTATCAGAGATATTGAGCAGTGGAAAGCCTTAAAGGGCATGCAGCTTTCCGCTGATGAATTGAAAATGTTGAAATTTTTATACCAGAATTATTAAGTTCACACTATGAGAAAAAAAATTGCAGCGGCAAACTGGAAAATGAATCTTACCTGGCAAGAGGGTGCTTTATTGTTAGAAAAATTAGTTAGCGAATCTGCTTCCTTGTCTTCTCATCAGCAAGTTGTTATCGCTGTTCCTTTTCCCTACTTGAGTCTGGCCCAGGGGATTGTTAAAGACAGGGGTGATTTTTCAATTGCTGCGCAGAATTGCCATCATAAAGCGGCAGGTGCTTATACCGGTGAAGTATCAACATCGATGTTGCAATCAATAGGAATTCAATATTGCATAGTTGGGCATAGTGAAAGAAGGGAATATCAATCTGAGACAAATAGTCAACTGGCTGACAAATTGCAGCTTTGTTTCGCTCATCAAATCACTCCAATTTTCTGTTGTGGAGAATCCTTACCAACTAGAGAAAGTGGCGAACAGAATTCCTTTGTACAAGCGCAGATGCAAGAGTCACTTTTCAAATTGGCGCCAGACCAAATTGCACAGACTATTATTGCATATGAGCCTATTTGGGCAATCGGCACTGGTAAAACAGCTACTACTGCGCAGGCCCAAGAGATTCATCAATTTATTCGTCAGCAGCTGGCCACCACTTATGGAGATCAATTAGCAACACAAGTGTCTATCTTATATGGCGGGAGTGTAAAAGCTTCCAATGCATCGGAGCTATTCTCCTGCTTAGATGTGGATGGAGGCTTAGTAGGAGGTGCTTCGTTACAAGCAACTGAATTTTCTCAGATAATTGCAGCGCTACCTTAGCCTTACTTTATTACTTCGGAAATGGTAGTTCCTATATTACCACTTGGCATCTGTATTTTAAGTAAAGATGACAAGGTGGGAGCTATGTCTGACATGGTGGTTTCTCGGTAGGTTTTCCCTTTCTTAATTCCCCATCCGTACCAGAGTAGAGGGATGTGTGTGTCGTAGGGATTCCATAGGCCGTGCGTGGTTCCTGTCGCGTTACTTGCATCAATAAATCCTGGTTTGAAAATTACTTGTACGTTACCACTGCGACGAGGGTGATAACCCAAGTTGATAGCTTTTCTGATGCTTGCAGGTAATGGGACGGTATTAAGTTCGTTTAATGCGAACACACGATCAATGCCTGGTTCTGTAGCCAATTCTTTTTTCAACCAATTAATTATCTCAACAGATGGGATTCCTGCTGAGTCTATTTTGGCATGATCTAACGAATACTGATAATTGTCGTCGCTTAAAATTATTTTTTTGATGTTATAGATGCGCTGAAGACTTGCATTAAGGCGATCCATTAATTTCCCAGTATAAACTCTTCCGCCTGGAAGTTTATTTTCTTGCATGAACTCTGGAATATGTGCAGCACCGTGGTCAGCGGTTAGAAATAGTACATATTGATTTTTTCCTACAACTTGGTCTAGGTAATCTAGAAACGCGCCCAATGAAAGATCAAAGCGCAACAACGCGTCTTCGGCCTCTATGGAATTAGGGCCAAAACTATGACCTATATAATCAGGAGAAGAAAAGCTAACCGCTAAAAAATCAGTGGTTCCGCGCTTTCCTAGTTGCTCACCTTGTAAGGCGCTTTTAGCAAATTCAAAAGTTAATTCATTTCCAAAGTAAGTGGTATTGATTTTGCCATAATCTTTGCCTATGTATTTCTTTAAATCATAAGGGAAGTTATTGCCAAATGGTTTTGCTTCGTATGATTTGATATCAGCTGTGCTTTGCACATAAGTGCTGCTATCATACAACAAGCTCCATCCCTTTTCATAATAGGAGTCTGTGAGATTTCTGTTATTGAAGTCTATCGCCCATGTAGGAAGAGTTTGCATGTAGTAGGTAGAGCTTATCCATTTTCCAACTGAGTTGTCGTACCAGTATGCTGCATTCGCGCTATGCCCCGCAGGCAGAATGGCCCCGCGATCTTTAATGGCTATTCCCACTACTTTACTTTTAAAGTTTGTTGCTAAGCGTAGTTCATCTGTCACGGTAGTTACGAGCATATTTTTGGGACTCATTTTGCCCTGCGCTGAAGAACTTCCTACTGTAGCTACACTTTTATCTTCTGTACAGTACATGGTTCTGTTGTTATCTCTGTCCCACCATGCATTGCCGGTGATTCCTGTAATGGAGGGGGCGCTGCCCGTGTATACTACACTATGTCCACAAGCAGTAACGGTAGGGGTGTAGGGGATGAGTGTATTTTCGCAAGAGTTACCTTCTTTTAAAAGACGTTTAAATCCTCCTTTGTCTGCATAGCGATCATAGTAGCGATAGAGATAATCCCAACGCATTTGATCTAGTACCATTCCCACTACCAGTTTAGGTCTTTCCACCGTCGATTGAGCTAACAGTGGGTTTGAAAATTGAAGTAGGATAACAAATACAAAAAACAGACGTTTCATAATACTCTATTTCAGTTGTAAAGGTAAGTGATGTTGATTAGCGAATGGGCGTGCAATGTTCTGCTAGTATACGAACCTGTCCATTAAGTTTTACAATGGTAACACTGCATCGCTGACGGTCATCAAAGTTTTCGCCGTGATACGCTCCTTTGCCTTTCCAAATTGTGTTGACTACTGCGGCATGTCCTTCCAATTGGATGGTTAGATTATCTCTTTCCATCGTTTGTAAGGAATAATCGTTAGATCCGGCGGTAGCCACTATTGAGGCTCTATTAAAGGTTTTACCGGATTGGGTAAAGTATAAATAGTGTGGGGAAAGAACGGAGTCTACCAATGCTGCATTCTTTTCTTTCCAGCCCTGGTCAAACTTATCCATTACGGCGATCACTTCTTTTTCGGTGAGCAGATCCTCGGCATTATTGTTTTTACACGCGCCCAGTGTCATTAAAATCAGGAGTATCGAAAGCGTTACTATGTTATTCATCGGCTGAGTAGTAGTTCGTACAATTCTTTGGTCCATGCGGTTTGATGTATTTGAACGCGGCACCCTCCATTGATTTCGAGTACCTCTATTAATCGTTGTTTGCTAAAGTTACTGACAACTTGGTTTTCATTGATACGAATCCATCCATAGGAGCTATCTTTTAGCATTTTATCAACGATTTTATTACAATCGTTTAGGGTAGGGGCCTGGTACATTTCTCGAATGCAGATATCGCTTTTGTCAAAAACAAGTTCTGGTTTTTGTAGATCAATTTTAAGGTGCTTAATCTCGCTCTTCTTTTTGCCAATAAAATACTGCGCACTTGCAGAAGTGCCTTGGGTAATAACGAAAAAAAGGAGAATCGTATAAAGCAATTTCATGCTACTAACTTACTTTCTTTTTATGAGCCAATTTTCAAATTCTTTACAAGAAAAACTACTCAAGTTTTGACTGGCACTCAGTTTGGTTTTTTGTGCTACCAGAATCCCATAGCGGATATCATTAAAGCCCTCCAATTGATGGGCATCGGGGTTGATTGAAAGTAAAACCCCTTTATCTATGGCGTGGTCGACCCAGGTCCAATCTAAGTCAAGTCTTCTTGGGTGCGCATTGATCTCGATGGCTACCTTGTTTGCCGCACACGCATCAATAATTTTTTCATGATCAATTGGGTAACCTGCTCTGCTTAGCAGTAGTCTTCCGGTTGGATGGCCCAGGATAGTAGTAAAGGGGTTTTCTATGGCACGAATAAGCCGCTCAGTGGCTTTTTCTTTCAGCATTCTGAGATTGCTATGAATCGAGGCAATGACTAGATCAAAAGATGATAAAACTGTCTCTTCATAGTCCAAAGAGCCGTCAGATAAGATATCCGATTCTATCGATTTGAAAATTCTAAAAGGTGCGTATCGCTTATTTAGTTGTTCAATTTGCTGATGTTGTGCTGCCACCCGTTCTGCGGATAACCCGTTTGCATAAAATGCACTGGCGGAGTGATCGGAAATTACCATGTACTCCCAGTTTCTTTTTATACACTCTTGTACCATCTCCTCCAGCTCATTGCTTCCGTCACTCCAAGTGCTATGACAATGAATGAGGCCTTTTATTTGATTTTCTTGCAGTACTACTTGATTAGATGAGATGCTGTCAAAAAGTTGCGTGCCTTTTTCTCGCTTTGCAGGGTGGACAAACGGAATTCCTTTTTCAGAAAATAAAATAGCATCTGGGGCATCATGGACAGCTATTTTTACCCCTTTTTTGATCTCAATGCTGTCGAATGCAAGCTTGAAATCTTCAGAGCAGGAAGTATTAAATAAGGTAGTGGGTAGGTTATTTGTAAAGTATAGACGCAGTCGAAGTCCATTTTTTAATTGGTATAGTAATGAACTCTCTTCCTCTTCGAGTAATGTTGGCGGCTGGGCCGTTTCAAATTTTGTTTTACTCCTTTCCTTTTCAGCAAGTACAACATAGGCTAATTCTTCTATAGTTGGCAGCTGTCTTCTGAATGATCCAGTAACAGCAATGTTCTCCTTCCCAAATAACTGAGAAAGGTAATTGTCAATGAGTGGAAAAATTGCTTCGATTTCTGCAAATAGAAAGTGCCCCTGATGTTGCAAGATGAATTGGATGGACTGAGCGACTGCTTCCTGTGTTTTTTCGCCAAAGCCTTTGTAGTGTAAAAGTCTATTTTCCTGGCAGGCGTAAAGAAGCTCGCCCATACTTTCAATGCCCATTTCTTTCCAGATGGTATGGATCTTTTTTGGTCCAATCCCCTTTATTTGTAACATCTCTATTACGCCTGGCGGAGTATCTTTTATCAGCTCTTCTAGCAGGTCAATAGTTCCTGTTTCTTGCAATTGCGAAAGGGCATTAGTTACACCAGAGCCAATGCCTCTGATTGATCTCCATCTATCAACGGGAGTATTAAACAGGGGGTAGGGAAGTTTGTCAATTGTAAAGGAAGCTGTAGCAAAGGCTTTGGCTTTAAAAGAATCTGCGCCATGTATATCCAAAAGCTTCGAGAGCAATTCCAACTTTTCCGCTATTCCATTATTGTCCATTTGTGCAAAGTAAGTGAGTTGGTCTAAAACGAGAAAGTCCCCCGATTTCGGAGGACTTTCTATAAGTTAGAAGAGAATTACTTCTTCTTCTTAGCAGCTTTTTTCTTAGCAGCTTTCTTTTTTGGAGCAGCTTTTTTCTTAGCAGCTTTTTTCTTAGTAGCCATTGTTTAGAATTTAATGGTGTTAGAAAAATGGGTTAACGATAGTAAAAATAACAAT
>JBJOGP010000066.1:0-5367 GCA_046048175.1 Bacteroidota bacterium | reverse complement strand
TTGTAAAAAATCTATGGAGCTGGTTCATCCGGATATCCATTTTTCTTACCCCACTGTGACGCGTAAAGCAGGTGAAAAGCCTGTGGCTACTGATTTCATTAGAGAATGGAGAGATTTTTTAGGCCAAAATCCCTACGGTAATTTATTTGACTGGATTGAATTAATTAAAGAGAAAGATAACAGCCAGGGAAAAATCACTGCAGAAGAATGCAATGATATTATTCGGAAACTAAGTTTGAAAAGCTTTGAAAGTCCTTGGAAAATTTTAATTCTTTGGCATCCTGAATTGATGGGTAATGAGGGCAACAAGTTGTTGAAGTTAATCGAAGAGCCTCCACCACAAACTATTCTGCTTTTGGTCAGCGAGAGTGAGACAAATCTTCTTCCTACTATTGTTAGTCGCTGTCAGTTGATCAAAGTACCACCACTTGAAAATGCGGTTATTGAAAAGGCATTAATTGAAAGAAATAAAACTGCACCCGAGCTGGCCCAGCAAATTGCTGCCCTTGCAGAAGGAAGTTATCGGGAAGCATTATTATTATCGCAACACGCAGAAGAGGACTGGCAAGAGTTAGTTCGAAACTGGTTGAATGCCATTTTAAAAACGGGTCCGGTTGCACAAGCCAAATGGGTAGAAGATATTGCCAAACTAGGGCGCGAAAAACAAAAACAATTTTTACGATACTATAATCATTTGTTGGAACAGGCTGTTCATGTACAAATCAGCGGGGATGCGCTTCCCATTTCTGAAAAAGAAAAGGACTTTGCGCTTCGTTTTAATCGAATTGCCGACCTGGCTAAACAAGAGGCCATGATGAAAGAGGTCGATAGTGCCATTTATCATCTGGAACGTAACGCAAACGCCAAAATCCTGTTTCACGCGTTGACAATCAAGCTTTACCACATCATTCAAGACAATATTGTACTTTTGCCTGAATGAGTTGTTCGGGATGCGGAACCGCAACAGGCGGAAAACCAAATGGATGTAAAAGCAACGGCGGATGTAGTTCCGGCGGATGCAACCGCATGAATGCCCACGATTGGCTAAGAAATCTCCCCATTGTTGATCAGGATAGTCAATGCCGCGTCATTGAAGTGAGTTTTAGTCAAGGCACTCGCAAAGATTTTTATCGGAATCCATCTTTACAACAATTTGAAAAAGGTGATTTAATTACGGTAGAAGGAGTGGGGGGATTTGATGTAGGAGAGGTTTCCCTAACTGGAGAAATTGTTCGACTGCAATTAAAAAAACGGGGCGTAAAGGAAGACAACCCCGAAATGAAAAAAGTTCTTCGACTGGCAACAGATCGAGATATAGAATCACTGAAACAAAATAAAGCCAGAGAGGCCGAAGCGGTTATTCGCAGCCGTGCCATTGCTAAACAACTAAGGCTGGATATGAAAATAAGCCAGGTTGAAATTCAGGCAGATGGTCGCAAAGCCACTTTCTTTTATATCGCAGATGGACGCGTAGATTTTAGAGAGCTTATCAAAGTATACGCCTCAGAATTCAAGGTAAAAGTTGAGATGCGTCAAATCGGAGCTCGTCAAGAAGCTGGAAAAGTGGGAGGAATAGGAAGCTGTGGGCGTGAATTGTGTTGCAGTACGTGGCTTACTGAGTTCAAATCAGTTAATACAGCCGCTGCACGTTATCAAAACCTTTCCATCAATCAAACCAAATTGAGTGGGCAGTGTGGACGACTCAAATGTTGCTTGAATTATGAACTGGATACCTATCTGGATGCATTGCAACACTTCCCAGATAATTGTGATGTATTACAGGTTGCAAAAGGAAATGCGTTCTTGATTAAAAAAGACATTTTCAAGAATCTGATGTGGTATACCTTACCAGATAGCAACAAGCAATACCCTCTTAGTCTTGAGCGCGTTCGAAAAATAAAAGAACTAAACAAACAAGGTGTCCGACCAGAAGACTTAGAGCCGGTTGAATTAGTCTCCTCTAAACCTAAAGAAGAAGTTCCTGAATTTGTTGAGTTGGTTGGACAGATCAGTTTAAAATCGCTTGACCGTGCTGCACAACGTAAACGTCAGCAACAAAGACCACAACAAGGACCGCAGCAAGGGCCCAGACAAACGCCAAAACAAGGGCCACAACAATCATCTCAACAATCTCCTTCACGCAATCAAGGTCCCCGTGGTCCTCGAGACAGAAATAATCAGCCTGGCAATCGAAGAAGCAATCCTCCGCGTAAGCAAGAATAATTTATTGGTACTGAGCTAAACCGCTTTTCATGTCATTCATCAGCGCCAATGGCGCGGTAGATTGCATCCTGAATACGTCCCCGTAATTGAAGTTGCCCTAATAAATTATTATCACGCGTAGGATTCACTCGGTTGGAAAGAAACACATAAACCAAATCATGCTTAGGGTCTACCCAAACACATGTACCAGTAAAACCCGTATGTCCAAAAGTTTGATCGGAAGCGAGTAGTGAAGGATAAGGATCTTTTTTAAACTGGTTGTCCTTTTCAGGTTTATCAAAACCCAAGCCTCTTCGACTATTTTCTAATTGATACGAAGTAAAGAGTGATACGGTAGACTCACGTAAATAACGTCTTCCATTAAATTTTCCCTTTTCTAATAAAAGTTGATACAAAATAGAAAGATCATACGCATTGGAAAATAGTCCTGCATGTCCAGCCACTCCGCCAAACAGTGAAGCTCCTTCGTCATGCACGTCTCCACGAATCAATTGTTGTCTGAAGTGTGATTCCTTTTCAGTGGGAACCACTTGATTCAACGTAAAACGCCGACGGGGTGAAAACCCTGTAGAGTACATACCCAATGGACGATAAAAATTATCCTGAACATATTGATCTAGCGTCTTTCCACTTAACTGTTCTACAATCAACCCTAAAAAAATAAAATCATTGTCACTGTACACATATTTACCCTGTGGCCCCAGCGGACTTTTTAAAATTCTTGCCAACAGCGTGTCTTTCCAATCGTTGCGTCGATATAAATTTTCTGCAACTCGCACAGTAAATCCTTTCTGTGGTGTTTTTTTATATAGCGTAGTATCGGGATTACCAAATGAGTCAATCGTTTCTTTATAAAAAGGAATAAAGGGAACGAGTCCTGCCTGATGCAGTAAGATATCCTTGATAAGAAGATTTTCTTTATCAGACCCCTTTACCCAAGGAAGGTAATCTTTCAGACGTCCCTCTAATTTTATTTTCCCTTCATCATAAAGTTTCATTATAGAAACAGCAGTAGCAGAGATCTTTGTTACAGAAGCCAAGTCATAAATACTCTCGGGTGATACAGGCGTAGATTCCTCTGCAGATATTGCACCATAGGCTTTACTATAAAGCACGTTTCCTTTTTGAACAGCCATTACTACGGCACCCGGAAATGCTTTTTTTGCTAATCCTTCCTCCACAATACGATCGATAGCGGTTAACCGCTTTCTCAATTGAATGGCGGATCTTTTTATTTTAGGCTGTTGGATGCCCGTTCCAAATTTGAATTGACAAACGGATACTGGCAAGGTGCCGCGTGCAGCAAAATCACCCTGCAGCCAATCAGCTGAAATTTCTTGCGAAATGGAATCATCCTGATAGGCAGCTACGAGTGAACGTGCCTCACAAAAGTTCTTTATAGCTAATACATTTCCGAATGCAATGGTGAGCGTACTATCGCCATTCAACAGACTATATAGATACTGTGCAGTAGTGCTAATTCCAAAGTTATTCATGGGTTTGTTAGCATAATCATGCGCTCCAATGATGCAAACGTCATAGTTGCCCGATTTTTTTACGGCTGCATAAATAGAATCGGCTGTTTGGATGGAGTCCTTGTAATTGAGTAAATATGAAGAGGCTCCCCAATCATTTTGCAAACGCTTCCCAAAAACAGAAAGTTGTTTTCCTCCCAACTGCACATAGGCAACGCGTGTTTTTTTATTTTTTAATGCAAGACGTAATGAACTAGATAGTGGCGTAAGCAAGGTGAGTCCTTTTCTTGCTGCCTCCTCTCTCAATGCGGTAGTTTTTGCATTCAAATCCTGTAATAAATTTGTTGTATCTATAAACTGCGGGCGATTAAGTCCCAATGAATATTTTGCAGCGAGTACTTTTTTCACTTTTGCATCCACTCCTTCTTGTGTTAATCGACCATCTTTAATAGCTGCTTTGATTACCTCGATTGATTCAGGAACACTGGCTGGCAAACAGAGCATGTCATTACCTGCAATGATAGCTTCTACTGCGATGGTTCCACCAGGGTAGTATTTGGCTATGCCTTTCATTTCGAGGGCATCTGTAAATGTTAAACCTTGATAATTCAGTTTATTTCTCAGCAGATCAGTGATATTATTTTTAGAAATAGAAGTGGGACGATTTGTGGTGCTATCAATTGCTGGAACAAATAAGTGTGCAACCATTACACTGCCAATACCTGCTTCAAAAACAGCTTTGAATGGAGCCAATTCCATTGCATCTAATTGCTTCATGGACTTAGCTACCACCGGCATGTCATAATGAGAATCCACATCCACATCCCCATGACCGGGAAAGTGCTTGGCGCAAGCCATGATTCCTGCATCTTGTAAACCTTTCATAATTGCAACAGCAGAACTGGCCACTTTTTTTTGATCTTCTCCAAATGAACGGAACCCAATTACAGGATTATTTGGATTATTGTTCACATCTACTACAGGCGCATAGTTTACATGTATGCCCATGCGTTTACACTGTTCGCCCATTGCTAATCCTATTCGATAGAATAAAGAGCGATCTTGAACAGCCCCCAATGAAAGTTGATAAGGAAACTTGTCTACGCTATCTAGTCTCATCCCTAATCCCCACTCTCCATCAATGGTAATCATCAATGGAGTTTTAGCCATCGCCTGGTATTGGTTGGTTAAAAGGGCTTGGCGAACCGGACCCCCTTGAAAAAAACAAAGTGCACCAACATTGTAATTACGAATATCCTGCTCTACTTTGGCGATATGATCAGGGCCCAAATTGGAATGAGCCCGAATAACCATTAATTGTGCAATCCGTTGTTCAGGGGTTAAACTATTAAAAACACTATCAACCCATTTTTGCTGGACCTTTTCGCGGGCAGATTGTGCCAATAAAGTTCCAACAGAGCAAAGCAGTGCAAGGGGAAGGATAAATTTTTTTCTCATGACAAATTCTTTTCTAAAAAGTAAGTGCCTAAAAGTAATTCATTTAAGCCAAGCATTTATGCGGCTTATCAGAGGCAATCTCGTATTTTTGAAGGCTTCAGAATTGGGGAACCTTGATACAAATACTACCTGACCATATTGCTAATCAGATTGCTGCCGGCGAGGTTATTCAACGCCCTGCCAGCGCCGTAAAAGAGCTGCTCGAAAACGC
>JBJOGP010000065.1:0-5543 GCA_046048175.1 Bacteroidota bacterium | reverse complement strand
AGTACTACGTTTACAGGAACCTGCGTGTATGGATTTACCGTTTGCACCAACACATATTCAATCTCTGCACCAACTGTCAATCCCAAATTAGAAGGCAAGGTCCAAGGCGTGGTAGTCCAGGCCATGAAAAAAACATCCTCACTAGGCAATCCCTTTACTGCATCAAATAAAAAAGTTGCAGGACCTTGATTGATGGCCTTAAATAACGCAACACAGCTAGTGTCTTTGACATCTTTATAAGTTCCCGGCTGATTTAATTCGTGAGAGCTAAGACCAGTACCTGCTGCAGGTGAGTACGGTTGTATACTGACACTTTCGTATAGCAATCCCTTTTTATGTAATTCGCTCAACAACCACCACAGCGTCTCGATGTATTCATTTTTGAATGTGATATAAGGGTCATCCAAATCCACCCAATATCCCATTTTGCGGGTGATATCGTCCCACTTATCCTTATAGCGAAGAACCGCCTCGCGGCATTTTTTATTGTATTCTTCTACTGTGATCTTAACGCCAATATCCTCTTTCGTGATTCCTAATTCCTTTTCTACACCCAATTCGATAGGCAACCCATGCGTATCCCATCCGCCTTTACGTTTTACCTGAAAACCTTGCATGGTTTTATAGCGACAAACCAGGTCTTTTAGTGTTCGTGAAATGACATGGTGAATGCCGGGCATTCCATTTGCACTGGGGGGACCCTCGTAGAATACAAAAGCGGGCGCACCCTCACGAAGCGTTACGCTTTCCTCAAAGGTTTTCTGGGCGGTCCAGCGATCTAGAACCTCCTTTTCAATGGAGGGAAGATGAAGGCCCGTAAACTCGCGATATTGAGATTTCATGACAGTTTTCAGGTCGGCAAAGCTACGCATTTGAGCCGACCTGAAAGCCTGTTTTAGCGGGTAAATTAGCTAGGTGACAGATCAAAACTGAAGTGACCCATTTCCTTGATAAGTATAGCGGAAATGGAAGAAACGCTGATCGCGGATTTTGATGCTGTCTGCCGCTGTGGCTGAAGGAGTTGTACCGCCTCTGTAATAATTTAAAATCTCCACTTTCGCATATTTGCCAGATGCTGTTTTGATCACCAACGTGCGACCTGGGATAGGAGTTAGCAAATTAGTAGGCCCGTCATAGGTATACCATGCTTTTCCTGAACCACGTGTTATGGCATAGGAGACGGGATGATTATCTACTCTGAATACAGAATCAGTGGGCACGGCTGTTAGCGCATCAAATGCACCATTGTAAACAAACGCACCGCCAAATCCTGGACCACTGGTTTGGTTATTGACACGAATAATTGTTCCTGAAAATGCCAGATCCCAGCGGTTTGTATTAGAATCTACATTGGGAATCCATTGACCTGTTTCTAAACTAAAAAAACTGTACTTACCCGCACCATAGGGCTGACCCTGTGCATTCGTTCCAATGATAGTGTCACCTGGGAGATTTCTAACAGTCGTGATTTTCCCAACCGTTTCCACTGCGTAGGCGCGCAGATCTGTAGTTTTTGCAGGTGGATTTTTTTCACAAGCAAACAGACCGATCAAAGCGGTAAAAACAATTGCTACCTTTTTCATTTTCTATTTTTTAGTTGATTAATGTGATGACGAATAGTTAAGTAAACAGTACGACCTTGAAAATTGGGCATATAGTTCAAGTCCTGATAATTAAAAAGATTGTCAATGCCTGCTTGCAGTTGTAGTACACTGCTAAGTGTGACACCTCCGGAAATATTCGTTTGTACAAAACCAGCCGCATACTCATCTTGAAGATCATGCACCCCATTTCCGTTGCTGTTGGCAATCGTCCAACGACTCCGATAAATTAATCGCAGATATACAAAGGAGCCTTCGGTAGGTTGATACCGAAGTTTAAACTGAGCTTGGTGCTTACTCCTATTGGGTAGTCCCACATAATCCTTGCGAGACATTACAACGCTCGCTCCACCTGCATCTCGAATGTATTCCAACCCTTTTTTTACACGTTGCCATTCTTCTTTATCGCCCGTTTGCAACCATTGATATCCCCATTGAAGATTCCATTTTGAAGTAGGCTGCAAACTGATATTTATTTCGGCACCTTGTGTAAAAGCACGATTGACATTAAGGTAACTAAATAATTGAGAGCCGTCCACACGTGTTGCGACTTGGCGTACATCAATGAGCGATTGTATATCATTTCTAAAAACACTCAATTGAGTAACTAGTTTTTGAAAACCCTTCCACTCCATACCCAGATTAATTCCCGTCGACTGTTCTGGCTTTAGTGATTGAAGGGAATAAAAATCATTTTTCAACTCTGCAATTTGACCGTTACGCTGTAATTGATTGATGACGCGTAACGCATCCTGTGTTCCAAAAACTGAATAACCTCCAGCCGCATTGTTTGTAAAATTCAAATACAATTGTCTAAAGTCTGGAGCCTTGAATCCTTGTCCAACAGAAGCGTTAAAGGACAATTTAGAAGTAGGATTAAACCGAAGCGCCCACTTAGGTGTAAAGGCACCGGCAAATAACCGATTATCATCATAACGAAAACCGACAATGCTGATTAGATTTTCCAAAATTGGTTGCTCCCACTGTGCAAAAGCATACACCACCTCATTCTGCTTTCTATTTTTTAGTGCATCATAGCGGGTAGACCAAGCTTGCTCCCATTGCAATCCCGCTCCAATAACAAAATCTGCTTTACCTTTTTTCCAATCCAGTTGTTCTTCGATTCGTATCAATCGTTGTTCAAAACGATCTAGGTACAGACTATCTGGTTTCTGCATAAACCGGAGTTGCTGGTCGCCGGTATAGTTGGTAAAATAACCTCGCGAGTGTAGTCGCAACCGATTTGAAAATCGATGCGTGTAGCTAGGCTGAACATTGAATTCCTGATTAAGTTCTCTTCCATAGGAATCAATTATTGCACCATTGTTGCGGACAGAAAACTCCTGTTTGATCTCATCTTGATTAAAACGGAATAGTAAACGAAAATCACCTCGCTCGCCTATTTGTTTTTGCAAAGTAGTTTGATGCGTCAAGCGATGAATAGGACGCGGAATACGATCCGTTGAGTACGGGCGAAAACTAATGCCGTCTGTGTACAGAAAGTTATGTGACTGTGTGATGTTCCATTTTTTTAGTGAGAAGGAAGTTTGAACAGTTGCATCTACTTGCTGAAAACTAGATTTCGAAAAGGGAACGCCCCACCCTTTATCTGGATCAGCTACTCCGTAGCGTAATGAAGATTCGACAGAGGGCCCTTTAAAGGGTTCAGAAATTAAGTTGATAACCCCTGCCATAGCTTCTGAGCCATAAAGACTAGAAGACGGACCCTTCACAATCTCGATACGTTTAATACCCATCAACGCAATACGAGAAAGATCCAATACACCAGAGGTACGACCAACCAAAGGTTGTCCATCCAACAAAATCAATGTATGCTCAGGATTTAATCCTTGCAATTGTACCCCTGTTCCAAAGGAAGATGTTAGTTGTAGGCCCGTCTGCTCTTGAAGAATATCACGTAAACGAAGCGAACCTGCTTCGAGTACTTGTTTTTTTTGAATTAACTGAACAGGAATAGCCACATTTCCCATTCTTCTTTCCTGACGGGTTGCAGTTATGACCACTTCGTCTAAAGAACGAAGCGAATCAGACTGCGCAAAAAGTGAAAGATTTATAGCCAGAAAAGAAACAAGGAAATAAATTCTTTGCATGAGGTCGCAAAGCTCAATTGCAGCCTTGAATCAATTATCATCCAATTGTCAAAACGATAGCGTAAAAAATTTTTTGACAGAATGATGACAAAAAAAGGCTGCCCTTTGATAGAGCAGCCTTGATCTATTACAAATTTGTTTAACCTATTGAGCAATCACAATTCCCTTAGCAGTAACGCGAACTTCTTTTTTGGGTTCTTTGATGGCATCAATTTCAGCCTGTGTTTTTTTAGCATCTTCTGCGTAATGCTTTAATTCAGCAACAGACGATGTTTTCATGAATACCTCTCCTTCAATCACCACTTGCTTTCCCTTTGCTGCCACAGGTAGAAAGAATGCATAGTCTTTCATTTTTACCATCACCTCTTCACCTTGTGGTAATTCTAGTTTTAACCAGCAACCCTTTTTAGGACAAACATCCGTCACTTTTGCAGTAAACTTGACGTTAGAAAAATCATTTCCACCCTGTACTTTGCGGACTACATCTGAGAATGATAGCGCTCCGTCAGTAGAAATTTTTTCACCATAAAAATCACCCGGTTTTGCCTCACCGGCAGGGGGCTGTGCAATAACTACTGTATTTGCAAAATTGATCAATAATGCGATTATAATTTTTTTCATAAAAAACAAATTTCTTTACTGTAAAAATACGTACTGATTAATCAAAACAAAATATAAAATTTCACTTTCACTTCATTATTGACCGGTTTCAACATAAATGAAGGTCTTTCGATTTTAAAATCCTCAAGAAGAAAAATAAAATCCCCCACCACCTGTATATTACTTTTTTGTTGAGTCACATAAGCCTTGAAGCTTATCTCTTTGCTAACCCCGTGAAATTGCAATATTCCTTTTACCTCCAACTCCCCCTTTACAGGCTCGGTTATAGAAGTACTGTAAAAACTGATAGTAGGATATTTTAATGCCTCTACCACTTCGAGAAGATGTGCATCACGATTTGAGTTTTCTGAATCAAAGCTAGAAACCTTAGTTGCGATAGCTACTTTTTCAATTTTACTATCTGCGCCTGAAAGAACCACACCGTTCAATTCTTTTGAAGTTCCATCCCACGCATGCAGCAGATGTTTCATGTAGTAGGTAATAGAGGATTTATTTTTATCCAGAGACTTTTTAACTTGTGCAATTCCAAATGCAGGCAACAACAAGAGAAATAAGAAAAGACGCATTGATTAAAAAATTAAAATTTTATTGCTACAACAGCAGCGCCAAAACTAGCGAAAGTTGTATAGGCGGCTGCCCGATGTAAACGTCTGTTTCCGGATTCTGCAAGTAGATTAGTAGCAATCATGCCTGACATATGAACAATCGCCAACCACTTGTGCAAACGGATTGAAGAAAGTTTCTTGTCACGATTAATCAGTGGGGGAGGCGTAAAAAGAGACATGAAAGCAGTTGTAGAATAGGTAATGTTCACTGTAGTTGCAAGACCCTCATGAATATCTTTTAAGTTCCGATAATTTTGCCCTGTTGCGGTATAAAGCTTAGATCCAACCACACCTTGGCCTATCATAGCACCCAACGTGGCAAATCCAAAGATCTGATGGGCAATTAACATCCCTCTCCTTAATTTCAGTTCCTTCTCTCTGTTGGCTTGCGTTAGAGGTAAAATCGGTCTCATCAGACCATGCTCACCCCAAAAAATGCGTTGAGTGAGAATCATTTTTTTAGGGAGTAACCTTATTGTTGAATCTTGTGTTTGCATCACATCTTTTAATAGGTCATCCTGACCATAAGCGGAAGCAAAAAAAATTGATAAGAACAAGAGTAGAAAAAAAGAACGCATACTACTGGTTTTTAAAATAAGAAATTA
>JBJOGP010000064.1:0-5601 GCA_046048175.1 Bacteroidota bacterium | reverse complement strand
ATAATCCAACCAGCATGGAATACAGAATTGAAAAAGACACCATGGGGGAAGTAAAAGTCCCTCTGCATGCCTATTATGGTGCACAAACCCAACGCAGTATAGACAATTTTAGAATTGCACAGGACATTAATAAAATGCCCAAAGAAATTATCCGGGCTTTTGCACAGCTGAAAAAAGCGGCTGCCCTCACCAATAAGGAAGCAGGTGTGTTACCCGCTAACAAAGCCAGTTTAATTGGTAAAGTGTGCGATGAAATTTTGCAAGGAAAATTAGATGATTACTTTCCATTGGTTGTTTGGCAAACAGGAAGCGGAACGCAGAGCAATATGAATGTTAACGAAGTGATTGCCTATCGAGGACATGTGCTCAAAGGTGGAAAGCTGACCGATAAAGAAAAGTTTTTGCATCCGAATGATGATGTAAACAAATCACAATCTTCTAACGATACATTTCCTACAGCAATGCATATTGCTGCTTATACCATTTTAGTAGAAACAACAATTCCTGGTATTAAAAAACTCAGAGATACACTTGCTAAAAAAAGTAAGCAGTTTATGAAGGTTGTCAAAATAGGACGTACCCATTTTATGGATGCGACACCTTTGACAGTAGGACAAGAGTTTAGCGGCTATGTATCGCAACTAGATCATGGCTTAAAAGCCATTAAAAACTCACTTGAGCATTTACGTGAATTAGCACTGGGAGGTACCGCTGTTGGAACAGGAATCAATACTCCCAAGGACTATGATAAAAACGTAGCCAAGCATATTGCACAGTTAACAGGCCTTCCATTCAAAACAGCTGCCAATAAATTTGAAGCATTAGCTGCGCATGATGCCATTGTAGAAGCACATGGTGCATTAAAAACAGTGGCAGTAAGTCTAATGAAAATTGCCAATGATATTCGCATGCTCTCTTCGGGTCCACGCAGCGGTATAGGCGAGTTATTTATTCCAGATAATGAACCTGGTTCTTCCATCATGCCAGGAAAGGTAAATCCCACACAGTGCGAAGCACTCACCATGATTGCCGCGCAAGTATTAGGGAATGATGTAGCCATCAATGTAGGAGGCGCATCAGGACATTTTGAGCTCAATGTATTTAAGCCAGTCATGATCTATAACTTTTTACATAGTGCCCGATTAATTGGAGATGGTTGTGTTTCTTTCAATGATAAATGTGCGGTAGGAATTGAACCTATTCATGCGAATATCAAAAAGCATGTAGACAATTCACTCATGCTAGTTACTGCACTCAATACAAAGATTGGCTACTATAAAGCAGCAGAAATTGCCCAGAAAGCGCATAAACAAGGAACCACATTAAAAGAAATGGCCATACAATTAGGATATGTTACTGCCGAACAATTTGACGAATGGGTACGTCCTGAAAAAATGGTTGGAAAGCTCGGATAATCATGTCAAGAAAAACAACTGTCATAGGTCTCATCCTGCTGATTCTATTGGCTGATCAGGGATTAAAGTTTTGGATTAAACTAAATCATCCAACCGGTGAGGTTCTACGTGTATTGGGGTGGAATTGGTTTCGTTTGCATTTTATCGAAAACCCTGGCATGGCGTGGGGCTGGAAATTTGGAAATGAAATGGGGAAGGTCATTCTAACCCTTTTTCGTTTGTGTGCTGTGCTTATCGGAACCTGGTATATCGGAAAATTCATTCGAGAGAAATACTCCATGGGCTTTTTGATTTGTGCAGCACTTATTTATGCAGGCGCAGCAGGCAATTTGATTGATAGTCTTTTTTACGGAATGATTTTTGATAAAGGACTTCACTATAGCACCGTGTTACATGACTATATTGGCTACACAGGTGTAGCACAACTAGGAGAAAAAGGATATGGAGCCTTTTTACATGGAAGTGTAGTAGATATGCTTTACTTCCCTATGGTACAAGGAAATTTTCCAAGCTGGTTGCCTATTATTGGAGGTGATTCTTTTGAATTTTTCAGTCCCATTTTCAATATTGCGGATGCATCCATATCAGTGGGTGTGATTACTTTATTTCTTTTTCAACAAAAACTGGTGAAAAAAGAAGAAACAACCCCGCCTGTTACAGGCACAACCAACACTCCTGTGTCGGATCAAACACAGATTTTTTAATTACTCTTGAAAATAGACGCGCTTGACACGCTGGGAAATTCCTGTTAGAATTTCATAGGGAATCGTGCCCGCCCACTTGGCTATGTCTTGTACAGGTAACTCTTTTCCAAATAGAATTACGTCATCACCTTCATGCACATTCTCAATGGCCGTTACATCAATCATGAACATATCCATACAGATAGTTCCCACAATGGGTACACGTTTACCTTGTACCACAACCTGCCCAACTCCGTTACCCAATTCACGCGGGTAACCATCAGCATAACCCAATCGCACAGTGGCAATAATAGCATCGCTATCTAGTATTGTTTTACGGTTATAGCTAATGGAGCTTCCTGCGGCAACTTTTTTTACTTGAGCAATGGTGGAACGAAGTGTTATGGCTGGCTGTACCGATTGAATGATAGAACTCTCCACTCCATATAAACCAATTCCAACACGTACCATATCCATCGAAAATGATGGATGACGAAGGGCAGCTGCAGAATTAGCAATATGTTTTAAGAATGAACAATTAAGTTGACTACTTAACTGTTCAGCTACAGTTTGATAAATTGAAAACTGTTGAAATGTAAATGAATCAGAGGCAGGGTCTTCACTGGCAGCTAAGTGAGAAAAAACAGATTGGATAGAAAAACTGGATGTGGAACTCAAGTAATTGATAAGCGCTGGAATTTCATTTTCTGAAAATCCAAGCCGATTCATTCCTGTTTCAATTTCCAGATGAACTGGATAGGATTGAATCCCTTGTCGTTGTAAGTAAGAATCAAATGCTTGGAGAATCGAGAAACAAAACAAAACGGGCTCCAGTTGATTATCAATAATAGCATCAAAGACGGGCTCTTCCGTATTCATCACCATAATCGGCTTAGTAATACCAACCTGACGCAATGAAACACCCTCGTCTGCATAGGCGACACCAAAATAATCAACCCCTTGAAATTGCAATACATGAGCGATTTCTGAAGCACCACTGCCGTAAGCAAATGCTTTTACCATAGCCATCAAACGGGTACCTGCACTTAATTGCTGACGAAATTGATTAAGATTATGTACAACGGCACTAAGATCTATTTCCAAACGAGTAGCATGAATTTTTTCTTCAAGTAAGGGAACGATGCTTTCCAGTGCAAAAGACCGTGCACCCTTTATCAAAATAATTTCCTGCTGATATTTTCGTGCGTCAAATTGCTGTACAAAATGAAAAGTATTCTCGTATTGTTCTAATTGCCAGCCATTCGAAAAGTTAGAAAATGCAGATCCAATACGAGGTCCGATAGTTATTAATCGATGTACAGCTATTTGCTGTAATAGCTGGGCAATTTGAGCATACAACTCCGCATCCGACTCACCACTCTCTAAAAAATCAGAGAGAATAACGGTTCGCTTGAGTGAACCCCCTTGCTGTTTTAAAAATGTGAGTGCGATTTCTAATGAACTCAAATCAGCACTATAGGCGTCATTAATAAGTTGACAATTATTAATTCCCTTTTTAAGGTGTAAACGCATGTCCACGGCTGTCAACTTTTTCATACGTGGAGCAATAACAGACATAGGAATTTCTAGAGCCAGCAATACTTCCCAACAACGTAATGCATTTTGAATGGAAGCTTCATCCGTAAATGGAATAGTGATGGTGCCCCCCTCTTTTAAGAGCGAGCCGGAGGCTTGTATAATTGCGAATCCATTTTGAATTGTAACCTTATCGAGTTGAAGTGCTGGCGCCAATGGAGCTGAACGAAAAAGCTTTCGCTTTTCTTTTTCTTTTTCTTCCATCGAAATAAAGCCTTCATTATGCGCCGTTCCAATATTTGTCAAAATACCCAATGTGGGTTGAATTATCTTTTCTAATCGCTCCATTTCATCAGGCTGAGAAATACCAGCTTCAAAAATGGCTAATTCATGATGAGGCTTCAATTGCCACACACTTAAGGGCACTCCAATTTGCGAATTATAACTCTTGGGGCTACGCACAATCCGATAGTCAGCTTGTAATAATTGAAAAAGCCACTCTTTTACGATGGTCTTTCCATTACTTCCAGTTATACCAATTACTGGAATCCTAAACCGTGCACGATGCGCAGCTGCCAGCTTTTGCAATGCATCAATCGTATTTGAAACATAAATAAAGTTTGCATCAGGATAATTAATAGTGTCAATAGACTGCATTATCACAAAACTGCGTACACCCTTTTGATAGAGCTCGCCAATAAAATCATGGCCATTTCTACGAGATGAACTCAATGCAAAGAAGAGAGATACTGCAGGAGCATAAGCCTTTCGGCTATCAATCAGTAAATGTTCAACTGCATGATCATGAACCATCGGAGCAGCAACTCCCAGAATCTTCACAATCTCTTTAACCGTATACACTGCTATTGCGATTTAAACTACTTACACACTTTCATCCAATTGATCAGGCGGCACTCCTTTCTTTTGAATAAAGAGAGAGTAAAAAATAGACCCACTAATACAAATGGCAATCACCCCTAAAGAAATAGCAACCTGCTCTGACTTGGAAATCCATTGGTTGATCCAGTGTTCACCTAGCATTTTTACGCCGATAAATACCAGAACAATGGCAATACCCTGTTGCAAATAATCAAATTTGCTAACGGCTCCCCGCAATAAGAAAAATAAAGATCGAAGCCCCAGTACTGCAAATATGTTAGAGGTATAAATGACGAATCGATCTCTTGAAATACCCATCACCGCGGGAATAGAATCTAACGCAAAAACAATATCAATAGAAGCAAGCATGATGATGACAACGAATAAAGTAGTGTAAAGGGGACGACCATTTTCTCGCACCATAAATTTTCCATTACCATCGTGCGGAACTAATGGCAAAAAACGCTTTAGGAATACATATACTTTACTTTCTTGAGGATTAAATTCTTCCTCTTCATTTGCTTTAAACATTTTAAACCCAGTATACACAAGAAAAACGCCAAATACGTATAATATCCAATGAAATCGCTCAACCAATACCACCCCTACCGAAATAAATAAGACCCTAAACACTATCGCCATCAAAATTCCAATCAATAATACCCGGCCATAGTTTTTCTCCTTCACTGAAAAAGCAGTAAAGATTAATATGAAAACAAAAATATTATCGATGCTCAAACTCCATTCCATCAAATAAGCGCTCAAATACTCAAGAGCGAGTTGTTGTCCTTTTTCAACCCAGACAAAAACAAAAAATAATAGCGCAAGTCCAACCCAAAAAAACGTTTGATTCAATGCCTTGCGAATGGTGATGGTCTGGTTTTTTTTGCTCATCAAGCCCAGGTCAAAAAAAAGAGCCAACACCAACACGAGTCCAAAAACGAGATAGCTGATTTGATCGATATTCATAGCGGTATTTCAGCCCTCAAAGATAGGGCCTCAGCGTGCGAATTGCTTTTTTCTCCAAAACAGCACGCTATACGCAACAAGCACCAATAAGACTAATGGAGCTAACAGGGTTATAAGTT
>JBJOGP010000063.1:0-5632 GCA_046048175.1 Bacteroidota bacterium | reverse complement strand
CCTCTTCCCCAGTTGGGATGGGCTGTTTGCTGAGATAGCTTGTTTCCATTTTTTGCGTTATAAATATACAACGCAAAAAAGGTGGATGCGAAGTGAAATGTTAAAGTACCTCTAAGCTTCTATTGACAAATTGAGTCAGGTCAGCCCCTTTGAGTAAGCCTTGCGATAATAGAGCAAGGTCACAAGCTTGTTTAGCAAGGGTCGCCTGCGTTGATTCGTCTGCACTTAATATTTTTCCAATCAATTTGTGATTTGCATTGATGGCTACTTTATAACTATCTGGCATGGAACCATAAAAGCTCATAGGACCTCCTCCCATTTTACTCATCTCTTTCATTCGACGCATCCATTCTTCCATCGTAATAGTAACAGGCATGGCCTCTGCAGGCAAACTTTCAATTTCAACTTTCATTGCTGAATTATTGAGTGCTTTTTCAAAGAGTGCCTTTACTTGGTTGGATTGTTCTTCTGTTAAGGAATGTTTAGCTGCTTCTTCTTTTTCAATCAATTTTTGAACCACATCAGCATCAACCCGCTTGAATGTTGTTTTTTCCAACTTCATTTCAAGATGTTGCATGAAATGGTTGTCGATTGGCGAATTCATCAATAAGACATCATACTGATTTTGTTGCGCTGCTTGAATAAAACTATGCTGTTGATCTGCATCTCCGGTATAAAGCCAAATTAATTGTCCGTTTTTATCGGTTTGAAAATCTTTGACCTTTGTTTTGTATTCTTCTAGTGTAAAAAACTCGTTGTTCGTATTGTTCAGTAGTACAAAGTCTTTTGCTTTTTCATAAAATTTCTCGTCGGAGAGCGCGCCGTACTTTACAAAGATTCCTATGTCATTCCATTTTGCTTCATATCCTTTGCGGTCTTTGTTGAAAAGTTCTTGTAGTTTCTCTGCTACTTTACGGCTGATGTAGCTGTTGATCTTTTTTACGTTACTATCACTTTGTAAAAAGGAGCGGCTTACATTTAGCGGAATATCTGGTGAGTCAATTACACCATGCAGTAGCATTAAGAATTCCGGAACCACATCTTTTACTTCATCCGTAATGAATACCTGACGGCTAAATAACTTGATCTTGTTTTTCTGGATTTCAAAATCGTTTTTGAGTTTCGGGAAATAAAGTACACCGGTTAAGTTAAAAGGGTAGTCTACATTGAGGTGAATCCAGAAAAGTGGGTCCTCAGTAAATGGATAAAGCTCTTTGTAAAAGCTCAGGTAATCTTCATCTTTTAGTTCAGAAGGAGCTTTAGTCCAAATAGGTTGTGTTTTGTTGATGATATTAGGAACGTCAATTGATTTGTATTTCGTTTTTCCTTCTTTATCTGTGCCATCTTCAACTGACTCAGAACGTGTGCCAAACTGAATGGGTACAGGTAGAAATTTTCCATACTTATCTAGTATCTGCTGAATTCGGTTGTCTTCTAAAAATTCAGCCGACTCTTCGTTAACATACAGGATAATATCAGTTCCGCGTGTTTCTCTTTTTCCGGCACTTATTTCAAACTCCGTGCTTCCATCACAAGTCCAGCGGGCTGGTTCCGCGCCCTCTTGATAAGAGAGAGATTGTATTTCTACTTTTTCTGACACCATGAAAGCAGAATAAAAACCTAAACCAAAACGACCGATAATCTCATTGGCATCCTTGGCTTCTTTGAATTTTTCCATGAATTCAGTAGCGCCGGAGAAAGCTACTTGATTAATATATTTTTTAAGCTCTTCTGCTGTCATGCCCAGACCTGCATCAGAGATGGTGATCGTTTTTTTCTTTTTGTTGACACTCACCTGGATGGTCAAATCGCCCAGTTCTTTGTTGTACTGACCCAGGGAACTCAGTCTTTTGATTTTTTGGGTTGCATCAATTGCATTACTGACCAGCTCACGTAAAAAGATCTCGTGGTCGGAGTAAAGAAACTTCTTGATAATGGGGAAAATGTTCTCCGTGTTAATAGAAATCGTGCCTTTTTCCTTAATCATAGGACTTGGTTTTGAATTTCCTATTTCCCGACAAGTTCCGTTCCAGAGCACGCCGTATTGTCAGATTGGCATACTGCAATTATTTTCCGTCAAATCACCCTGAGAATAAGGCAGTAATTCCTATATTTGCACCCCTTCCTGTAAAGGATGGCGGGAGGTAGTTCAGCCCGGTAGAATACCTGGTTTGGGACCAGGGGGTCGCAGGTTCGAATCCTGTCCTCCCGACAGAATTATCAAAAGCCTTTGGCGACAGCCAGAGGCTTTTTTATTGGCAAGCGCATAAAGCTTGCTTTAATGCGCGTAGCCATAAAAAAGGCAATGCGAGCGAAGCGAGCATGGCTTTTGATAGTTCATGTCTCTCCCCCCAATGGATCACCGCAGATAATCCTGTCCTCCCGACAATTAATCAAGCCTTAGCTAAAAGCCAAGGCTTCTTTGTATATTCAACTTTCCAAAATCAACCTAATGAGAAAATTAACTTTAGCTCTAGTTGTCTTCGCACTTCTATTCCAAAGCTGTAAAAAAAGTAATTCTGATACTGGAGGCACCGGTGGAGGTGGCACAACACCTACTACAACTACCTATACTCGTAAAGCATACGTAGAAGATTTCACAGGGACTTGGTGCGGTTGGTGCCCGCTCATGAGTTATACATTGGAGCAGAAGAAGACACAGCATGGTGCTAAGCTGATTTTTGTGGGTATGCACTACGGACCCACAGGAGGTCAGTTTGACCCATACCACTCTAACTCTTTTTTAGGGCTGATGAACCGTTACGGAATTAATGCCTTTCCAACTGGTTTGGTAAATCGTCAGACGGTGGTAAGCTCTTCTACCTTAGCTAGTAATATTGATTTTGCTGTGGCGGCTGATTCTTATGTAGGAATTAAAATGGAGACTACTGTGACTGGCACTGATTGCTCTTTGAAGACGACCGTTCGTTTTGGAAGTGATTTCAAAACTAAGACGGTTAAGTTAGTTTTAATGTTAGTAGAGGATGAGCTCAAGTATAATCAGGTTAATTATTTAGCAAACAATAGTTCTTATCAATCTCATCCTTATTACTCTGCTGGAAACCCAATGGTTAATTACACACACTACGGTGTATTCAGACGTGCCATTACATCAAATCTAGAGGGTGATGTTATCCCCTCTGCTAATACTGGATTAGGGGGTGAATATGTAAATACGACCTTGGTCAATGTTACTGGAATCGCTTCCGGAAAAGGAAAGATTATTGCATTGGTTATTAATGACACGGGATCTGCAACCAGCACACAGGTGTTAAACGCACAGGAAGTGGTAGTGGGTCAGACGCAAAACTTCTAATCAAAGATTCAAATTGTAACTGAGCGAAAATCCTTTGTAAGAGGGTACAAATCTGCATATACCTCCTACACAGAGTAGCCCTGCACGTTGCTGGCCAATACTAAGTTGAATACGTTGTCTGTTTTTTGATAATGCAAGGCCGGAATTATAATAGTGCATTTTAGCAGATTGGTAGTTTGTCATGTCACTAAAAAAGAATGACAAGCCGGAAGGCAAGCTCCATTCGAGTAAAAGGCCAGCCCAGTTATGCTCATCATTGCCAACCCACATATGTTCTGCATTGACCCGCAGTTGTTGTTTCTTTTTAATTTTTATGTAATGGTCGGTGACAATCAAACTGGCACGCACATTGCCATAAGGCCCACCTTGTAAAACACTTTTATTATAAAATAAGTTGATAAAAGTGAATACAGATTTGTAGGAGGTGGACCATCGTTTGTCTATACTGAGGTTTAGGTCTCTAAATAATTTTGTTTTTCCAAAGCCAAAAAAACGATTGCTAGTGAAACCCTCACCAGTGAGTACTCTTGTGCTATCTAAGGCGTGATAAATCGAATAGTTGATGTCAAGGCGAGTTCCAAATTTTCCACCCAACGGCGTGTTTTTCTTAAAACGGATAAATACGTCCGCCATTCCTCCAATTTCCCCAATAGGCTGCACAGCATGCGGATAAATATTGGCCAGTAAATTAGTGTGCTGTCTTGTTAATGCAGGAACATAATTCAGGGAGGCTACAGCGTCACTTGAATTAAAATTTGCTTTGAAGTCAGCATTTTCTAATCTGCGAAATTGAAGTTGAACACCCGCGCGATTATTGGGTTCTTGCCAACCTGTTTTCAAAAAAAGGATGCTCCCTTGTTTCTTAATGTAGTCATTGGGAAAATTTGCTTCTATTGATTTGCTCACCCATTCTCCAGAAAAAGAAAAATCATCTAGCTGTCCACTGATTCGGGTTGCAAATGCATTGACCTGCTGTGGAAAGCGAGGATCCGCTCCATAATAGCGCATAAATCGACTCACATGACTGGCGCCTATTTGCAACTGCTGAATCTTGTCAGCTTGTTCTTTGTTCAAAAGACTCCATTCTGCGTCAATACCCCATACATCTCCAGGAGAGCGTTCCATGAAATAGCGAGGACGTCCTCCAATCAATTTTAGTTTTAGTGATTTGATAGGGAAAAGCCTTATTCCTAAGCCGTCTATGTTATTGTCTAGTCCTAAACTTCTTTCTTCAAATGCCCTAAATATTAATCCGTTTCCAAACTGTTCGTAAAAGTTACCAGCCTGAATAGCTAGCCATTTATTTTTATAGCGAGCAAATCTTCTAACCAATTGGTTTCCCTGATAGCGCGTGGGAAATCCTTGCAAAGCTGGATTGTAACCTTCTAGTTGAAGGCCTGCTGTGAATCCTTTGTATTGGTAGTTAACATTTAAATAGGAGTTAGAGGCAAACCTTTTTGCTGGCGCTATGATAGTACCTCTTTTGTTATTCAGGTAATATTGATTGTTTGTTTCCAGGCTGCCACTCAAGCGGCTTTCTTTCCAAAAGGTATTGGACTGTGCCATTGAAAGGGTGCAAAACAAAAGAGAGCAAGCCAAAAGCGATATCCGCATGGGTTAAAGTGTTTTAAGTAGCTCCAGAATCTTTTCTTCATTACCTGGAATATAAGCGGTGTATCGTTTTACGATCACTCCTTTTTTGTCTACTACGATAGTGTGTGGAATTAAGGTGATATTTAATGCCCTTTTAAGCTCCTGGTTTTCGTCCCAAAAAACATCAAAACTCCAATCGTGTAAGCCTAGTGTTTTTTTAATACCAGATGCTGTTCGGCTATCATCTAACGAGATAGCTATAATTCTTGCCTTTGTTTCTTTTTTCCAAGTTTCATTGAGGTCATTAAATGCATCTAGTTCTTGTAAACAGGGTTTACACCATGTAGCCCAAAAACTGATTACAACAGGCGTGTTCCCATCTAGGAATGATTGCGTACTAATTTCTTTTCCACTAGTCGACTTTATGGATACAGCTGGCAATTGTTCTTGAGCGCCCCCTTGCAAAAATTGTAAAAGCAGAAGAAAGCAAAATAATTGGCGCATAGCTAAGTTTATGCGAATATAAAAGACTATGTGGTAACTTGGGGCTTATTTGCCAATGAAACGAATTTCTTTATCCCAATATCCTGCTGTTGCCATTCGACTGTTTTGGGCTTTATTTATTTTATGGGTAAGTCGCTTTGTTTTTTTTGTTGTAAATGCGCAGCATTTTCAGGGGATTGATGTACAAGGGTGGGGATCAATACTCTGGGGAGGACTGCG
>JBJOGP010000062.1:0-5665 GCA_046048175.1 Bacteroidota bacterium | reverse complement strand
TATTGAGTTTTGGGGTATTAATGGCCAAGGTGAGTTTTCTGCTATTTGTATTCATCTGGATTCGTTGGACCATTCCGCGATTCCGTTATGACCAGCTCATGAATCTTGGTTGGAAAAAAATGATTCCTCTTGCACTTTTCAATATGCTGTTAAGTGCTGCCATTTTATTATGGCTAAAATCATAATCTGAAAAGTGAGATTGACTATGCAACTAACACAACGCTCAAAATCAGTAGACCGCAGCCCAATGACTTTCTTGGAAAGTCTTTATTTGTGGAATATTATGAAAGGCATGGCGATCACCCTTCGTCATCTATTTAAAAAGAAGGCAACCATTCAATATCCAGAAGAGAAGCGTCCATTCTCACCGATATTTCGTGGATTGCATGTACTGAACAGAGACGCCGAAGGACGAGAAAATTGTACGGCCTGTGGTTTGTGTGCCGTAGCGTGTCCGGCCGAAGCAATTACGATGGAAGCGGCAGAGCGTTTACCTGGTGAAGAAAATTTGTACAGAGAAGAGAAGTATGCCGCTAAGTATGAGATCAACATGTTGCGTTGTATTTTTTGTGGATTGTGTGAAGAAGCCTGTCCAAAAGATGCCATTTATTTATCGCAAACTTTTGCGCCAGCCAATTATGGACGCAAAGGGTTTATATATGGGAAAAATGAATTGTTGATTCCACATCCCATTAATGAACGTGATGCCTATTTGAAAGCATTGGGTGATCGAACTCCTTCTGCCCGAATTCAAAATCAACCAAACGCATGAGTATTTCCCATTTACTTTTTTGGATCTTATCGGTAACGGCCTTGTTTAGTGCCCTGATGGTTGTGACCAGTCGTAACCCTGTTTATAGTGTAATCTGGCTGATTGTAACATTTTTTGCAATCTCTGGTCATTACATTTTGTTGAATGCACAGTTTTTGGCAGTCGTTAATATTATTGTTTATGCAGGAGCCATTATGGTCCTTTTCCTATTTGTGATCATGTTGATGAATCTCAATAAAGAAACGGAGCCTGCTCGTCACAAATGGTTGCAGTTTGCTGGTGCGGTTAGCGGCGGTGCGCTCTTATTAGTATTGGTGGCAGCTTTAAAAAATACAGAGTTGAAATCACAGCAGTCGTTACTAGTGGAGGGACATATTGGTTTGATAAAAACCTTGGGACAAGAGTTGTTTTCGACCTATGTTATTCCATTTGAATTGAGTAGTATTCTGTTTTTAAGTGCGATGGTAGGCGCTGTATTAATTGGTAAAAAAGATTAATCTGATTGAAATGCCGATAAACTATTATCTCTTTTTGGCAATTGCCTTGTTCTCCATTGGAGTGGTTGGCGTGTTAACTCGTCGAAATGCGATCATCATTTTCATGTGTATTGAATTGATGTTAAATGCTGTCAACTTATTGCTAGTCGCTTTTTCAAAAATGCATTACCAGCAAGCCGCTGCTGCTGCGCTGCCCATTGCTAATCCGGGTGTGGACGGTCAGCTTTTTGTATTCTTTATCATGGTAGTGGCTGCTGCCGAAGTGAGCGTAGGCTTAGCTATCATCGTAATGCTTTATCGTAATATTCACTCCGTCGATATCAATTTTTTAAACCGATTGAAACACTGATCACTGACTGCTTATGCAAGCTTCATTTAAACTCGCCTTTTTAATTCCTCTTTTGCCCTTGATTGGTTTTTTGATCAATGGGTTGGGACGCAATTTTCTTTCCAAGCGTGTTTCTGGAATTGTAGCCTCTGGTATGGTTCTTTTTTCCTTTTTGCTGAGCCTTCAGGTTTTTAACGAAGTAAGAGAAGGTGCCAGTGCAGTGATTAACTATTTTGATTTTATTCGAATTCAAGGATTGCAAATCCCATTCTCTTTTCAAATTGACGCCTTAACCTCTTTATTCCTTCTCATCATAACGGGGGTTGGTTTTTTAATTCATGTGTATTCTACTTCTTATATGCATGAGGAATCGGATGCATCCTTTGCGCGTTATTTTGCCTATCTCAATTTGTTTGTTTTTTCCATGTTGTTATTAGTGATGGGAGGAAACTACGTCATCTTATTTATCGGTTGGGAAGGGGTAGGACTTTGCTCTTATTTGCTCATTGGGTTTTGGTTTAAGAACCCTGCTTACACAAAAGCAGCTAATAAAGCATTCATTATGAATCGTATTGGTGATCTCGCTTTTCTATTAGCAGTCTTCTGGCTTATTATCAAAACGGGATCTGCCAATTATGGAGAGGTATTTTCCTTTATTACCTCTAATCACGGTACGCCAAAATTTACCACTACAGATATTACAATTGTTAGTTTATTACTGTTTGTAGGTGCTACCGGTAAAAGCGCACAGTTGCCGTTGTATACGTGGTTGCCAGATGCGATGGCGGGTCCTACTCCTGTATCTGCATTGATCCATGCTGCGACCATGGTAACGGCGGGTATTTATATGATCGCACGTAGCAACGTTTTGTATTCCCTTGCTCCTTTGACACTTTCAATCATTAGCTGGGTTGGATTAGCTACGGCTTTACTAGCTGCAACCATTGCATTACGGCAATATGACATTAAAAAAGTACTTGCCTATTCTACGGTTAGCCAGTTGGGCTTTATGTTTTTGGCCTTAGGATCGGGTGCATACCTCGCTGCTGTGTTTCATGTAATGACGCATGCCTTTTTTAAAGCATTACTTTTTTTAGGAAGTGGTAGCGTAATCCATGCAATGGGAGGTGAACAAGATATTCGAAAAATGGGTGGACTGGCAGGAAAATTAAAAGTAACACATGCTACATTTTTGATAGGCTGTTTGGCCATTGCTGGAATTCCACCTCTCAGTGGTTTCTTTTCTAAAGATGCGATTTTGTTAAGTGTGTTTGTTCATAATCCCATTCAATATGGTATCGCAGTCTTCACTGCTTTGCTGACCGCCTTTTATATGTTCCGCTTGGTGATTATTACTTTCTATGGATCATTCCGCGGAACCCAAGAGCAGTTGCACCATTTGCATGAAAGTCCTTGGGTTATGTTATTGCCGTTGGTGTTACTGTCCCTTCTCTCCATTGCCGGTGGTTGGATAGGTATTCCAGCTGTTTTAACGGAAGGGGCGGACTCTCTTGGTCAATTTTTGTCACCGGTACTGCCTTCGCTTTCACACGCTATCTCACATGAAACAGAGTTAATGTTAATGGGCTCAACTACTCTTCTTGTGGTGGTAGTGATCATTGCTGCTTGGTTTATTTACAGCAAAAGGTCAGAGCAAAAGTCTACCGGTATTTTAAGGGTATTTGAAAATAAATGGTATGTAGATGAATTATACGACAGCATCATTGTGAAACCGCTGGCTCGTCTTTCTGCCTTTTTGCGTGAGTGGGTAGAGCCTCGTTTGATTGATGGTTTGGTAAATGGAGTAGGAAGATCTGTACAATACACCGGTAGGCAATTACGGTTTTTACAGAGCGGACAGATTGGGAATTATGTTTTATTGATGGTGATAGCGATGGTGGTTGTTTTATTTGTTCAGTTTTTTATTAGAAAATAAAAAAGTGCAAGACGCATAAATTATGGCTGCATTATTACTGTTATTAGTCCCTATTATTGGAGCAGGATTTCTCTTTATCTATCAGGGAAACGCTCGCTTCACTTCTTTGGCTGCTTTAAAAGTAGCTTTTGCTTCGTTGCTGGTAATGTTGGCAAGCCTGGTTTGGTGGACCACACCTGAAATGCTTCAATTTTCTGTCCCTTGGTTGTCTTCGGTGGGTAGTTCATTTAGTTTAAAAATGGATGGGCTGGGAAAGATTTTGTGTTTATTAAATGTCATCGCCTACTTTTTTCTTTTTGTTTACATGCAGCAAAAAGAAGTTTCAAGGCCCCATGCATTCTATGGCTGGTTATTATTAGCACAAGCAGGAATGAATGGTGTTTTTTTAGCAACTGATTCATTGCTCTTTTATTTCTTTTGGGAGCTTGCGTTGATTCCAATGTATTTTTTGGCATCTCAATGGGGAGGGGCTCGCCGCATTGCAGTTACTTTTAAATTTTTCATCTATACTTTTTTTGGATCGGTGTTAATGCTGGTTGGTATTTTGTATTTACAATCATTAACTGCGGATCACTCTTTTTCTATTGAGAGTTTTAGAAAACTGCGTTTGTCTGCAGATCAACAGTCTTGGTTATTCTGGCTTTTCTTTCTGTCTTTTGCAATCAAGTTACCAGTGTTTCCTTTACACACCTGGCAGCCAGATACCTATGAGGAGTCGCCAACTCCTGTCACCGCTATCTTAAGTGCTGTGATGGTTAAAATGGGAATTTTAGGGTTGTTGAGATGGCTTTTGCCGTTGCTTCCTATTGCCTCTTATATGTGGGGAGATGTTGTAATGTCACTGGCTGTAGCCGGAATCGTTTACGGTTCGTTGTTGGCAATGCGCCAAACTGATTTAAAAAGATTAATAGCATATTCTTCTATTGCGCATATCGGATTATTATCTGCAGCGGCCTTTGCCCTTAATATTTCTGCTTATCAGGGATTACTATTACAGTCCTTTACGCATGGGATCAATATTCTTGGAATGTGGATGCTGGTAGACATTATTGAAAGAAAAACGGGTACGCGTGACATGCGCTCACTGGGTGGATTGGCTCAGCATTCACCTGTATTAACTATTTTCTTTGTCATTATTGCACTTGCCAATATTGCGCTTCCACTCACGAATGCATTTGTGGGTGAGTTTTTACTCTTTAATGGATTGCTTTCCACTCCCTCTAATTACTATTGGGTTTTAGCATCTGTGGGTGGATTGGGGATCATACTTTCTGCGGTCTACACATTACAAATGATTCGCTCAGTATTTTATGGCGAGTTTTCTCAGTCTGCTGCGCAACCAATTCAACTAAACGCTGGCGAGTGGATTGCGCTTTCAAGTATTGTTGTTTTTATTTTAGTATTTGGTGTGTATCCTCAGCCGCTGCTTGATTTATCTGCTGATTTTGTAAAAGAGTTGATGAGTCAAACTGATATTAGTTCATTATTCCGAAAATCCTAAGTTATTCATATGAACGCACTTCTTGTTTCTGCTTTGCTTGGTGTGCTGCTTTTATTTGGCAGCGTGTTCGTAAAAAATAGATCCATTAATTACTATATCGCTTTGGTGGGTTCGGCCGTTCTGTTTTTACTAAATATTGCAGAGCTCAAAGGGGTACAATTATTCAATTTGAATGCGGAAGGTCTTTTTCATTTTGATCGATATGCGCTTGTTCTAAATGGGCTGATTCTCTTTGCAGTTTTTTGTTACTTACTCTTGAGTGGTCGCTCTATTGAGAAACTAGGTTCAGGTTTTACTGATTATCTGGTATTGCTATTTTTTATTTGCGCTGGAATGATTATGGTTACTTCTTATTCCTCTCTTTTGATTCTATTCTTGGGGATTGAAATCATTTCTATTCCGTTGTATATTCTAACGGCTAGTGATAAAAAGAATTTAAAGAGTAATGAGGCTGCGTTGAAATATTTTTTATTAGGCTCGTTCTCTACTGGGCTTATGTTACTTGGCATGGCTTTGTTTTATGGTGCCAGAGGCAATTTTGCTGCAGTGGTTTCTGTAGATTCAACAGTACTTACTTCTAGTTTACAGTTAGCGTCTATTTTACTTTTGCTGTTTTCAATGTCATTCAAAG
>JBJOGP010000061.1:0-5762 GCA_046048175.1 Bacteroidota bacterium | reverse complement strand
ATAGCGTTGCGGCCAGTCGCGCTTTAGCACTCGCGTACCAAGATGTGCGAAATGCCTTTATTTATTATTTAGAACACTACAACCAAGGTCGTCCTATTGTATTGGCGTCACATAGCCAAGGTGCATTACACACAATTTGGTTGTTAAAAGAATTTTTTGAAAACAAGCCTTTGCAAAAACAACTGATAGTTGCCTATGTAGTTGGTTGGCCGCTGCAACAAATAACATTAACCCAAATCCCCATTTGCAAAACACCAGAACAAACAGGATGTGTGTGTAGCTGGAGAACCTTTAAGCAAGGATATCTAGCACCCTGGGTGCAAAAAGAAAATTCTCGTGGTGATGCTATTGTGGTCACTAATCCAATCAGCTGGAATACAGACACTACTTTTATTTCTCGAAAAAATAACAAGGGTGCCGTACTTACTCGGTTCAATCGAATATTTCCAAAACCAGCAGACGCACAAATAAATTCGGGTGTTTTATTCACCAAGAAACCGCAGTTCCCCTGGAGTTTTTTATATAAGACAAACAATTACCATATAGGAGATATCAACCTCTATTACATAAATATTCGAGAAAATGTAGCTACCCGTATACAGCATTTTCAAAACAATAAGACTCAAAGTCAAGTCTCACACTGATAACAATCAGCATTGTGGTGTTGCCGCTGGTTTATATTTAGTGCAAACCTGGCAACATGAAAACTATAATTGTTCCTACCGATTTTTCTCCTACAGCAACGAATGCAATGCATTATGCCATTCAGATGGCAAAACAGATTAAAGCAAATCTATTACTGGTACACGTTTATCAGGTACCGGTTAGTTATACGGATGCACCTATTGTATTAGTATCAGTAGATGAATTAAGAAAAGCGGCAGAGGCAAGAATGCAAACCTTGAAAGAAGAAGTAGAACACCTTGTCCATAAAGAACAAAAAGTTTACACAGAAACCATTTTGGGAAATGTGGTAGATGAGTTGGAAAACGTTTGTAAAAAAATAAAACCCTTTGCAGTAGTGATGGGTACAAAAGGTGCCACGGGTTTAGAACGCGTATTATTTGGCAGTAACACATTAATGGCTATTCGACATCTTAACTGGCCCGTGATTTGTGTTCCGCCAGGGAAAAAATATGGCGCAGGAATCAAAAAAATCGGATTTGCCTGTGACTACGAAAAAGTGGTGGCTTCAACTCCCACTCCGTTTATTAAAGACCTTGTGAAAACATTTGGTGCCGAATTACATGTATTAAATATTAATCCGGATGGAAAAGCGCGCGGTGAAGAATTACCTGAGCAGTCTATTTTATTACAAACGATGTTGGGAGAATTGAAACCTGAGTTTCATTTTATACAACATAAAGATGTAGAAGATGGCATCAATGATTTTGCTATTCGGAATGAACTGGACCTGGTTGTCACCATTCCCAAAAAACATAGTTTGGTGGAACGTATTTTCAGAGAAACCTCTTCCAAGCAATTGATCTATCATGGCAATGTCCCCATTGCCTGTGTGCACGAGTAATTAAAACTCTGCGCTACCTGGTGTACGAGGAAATGCAATTACATCGCGAATGTTATTCATGCCGGTAACAAACTGAACCATTCGTTCAAAACCCAAACCAAAGCCAGCATGTGGTACAGAACCAAATCGTCGCGTATCTAAATACCACCAGAGATCTTCTTCGGGTATATGCATTTCTTGCATGCGCGCCGTCAACCGATCTAAACGCTCTTCACGTTGAGAACCACCCACAATTTCTCCAATGCCCGGAGCAAGAATATCCATGGCTGCTACCGTTTTTCCATCTTCATTTTGACGCATGTAAAAAGCCTTGATGGCGGCTGGATAATTAGAGAGGATAACTGGTTTCTTAAAATGCTTTTCTACCAAATAGCGCTCGTGTTCGCTTTGTAAATCCATTCCCCAACCAGTGATCTCGTATTGAAATTTCTTTTTCTTGTTGTAATTACTCTCGCGCAAAATATCGATAGCCTCTGTATAGGTGATGCGCTCAAATTGATTGTCCACTACAAAACGAAGTTTTTCCAGCAAACTCATTTCGCTCCGCTTGTCTTGAGGTAATTGTTTTTCTTCTTCTGCTAATCGCTGATCTAAAAACTGAAGATCTTCGGCATTGTTGTCCATCGCATAACGAATAATGTATTTGATGAACTCCTCTGCCAAATTCATATTGTCTTCCAAATCATAAAACGCCATCTCTGGTTCTATCATCCAAAATTCGGCAAGGTGTCGCGCAGTGTTACTATTTTCTGCTCTGAATGTAGGACCGAATGTATAGATCTCGCCAAACGCAGTGGCACCTAACTCACCTTCTAGTTGTCCACTCACGGTCAAATTGGTAGAGCGACCAAAAAAGTCTTTTTTAAAATCAATCTCTCCAGATTCTGTGCGCGGTGCAGAACCATCGAGTGGGAGCGTCGTTACACGAAACATTTCTCCAGCGCCTTCGGCATCACTGGCAGTAACAATAGGCGTGTGTAAATAAATAAAACCTTTCTCATTAAAAAACTGATGAACCGCATAGGCTAACGCATGTCGAACACGAAACACGGCACCAAATGTGTTGGTTCTAAAACGCAGGTGTGCTTTTTCGCGCAAAAACTCCAGTGAGTGTTTTTTGGGCTGTAAAGGATATTTTTCAGCATCAGAATCGCCTAATATATCAATGGTATGCGCTTTTAAGTCCATTTTTTGTCCCTTTCCTAATGAAGGTTCAACCACACCACTAATACGCAGTGAAGCAGAAGTGGTGATTCGCTTTAATAGTTCTTCGGGAAACTTTCCCAGCTCTACCACTACCTGTAAATTATTATTGGTGCTGCCATCGTTCAATGCGATAAACTGGTTATTACGAAATGTTCTAACCCATCCCATTACGGTTACCTGCTGTCCGGCAGGATCTTGGGCTAGTAGTTGTTTGATTTTGATTCGTTGATTGAACATGCACCTTTGCTTTGGCTAGCAAAGGTAAGCCCGGAAGGAAGTGCAGGTACTAGTTATAGGTCGAAAAAATTTTTATCAAATCTGAAATTTCCTGTAGGTTTGTAGTAACAAAAGGCCGTTTCGGCCACCTTTTCCAAGATTTATATTAATTGTTAATCATCTTATTCGAACGAATCGTTCGTTCAGTTTCCCCGGAAAAATTTCAATACTAAAAAAACAAGAATGGCAGTTTCTAACGAAGACAACAAACCGAAAAGAAGAGGCAGACCCCGTAAAGAAGAAAAAACAGAAGAACAAGTGCCGGCCCAACCAGCCGCTTCCGTTAAAAACGTAGAGCAAGCGCCCCCTGCTACCCCCAACAAAACAGAATTACTCGCACAGACTATTCTGGAGAACACGCCAGAGCCTGGTGCAACCGAGGTGCCGCAGCAACGTTTTCAACCCCAGAAAAGAGAGCCCATTTTTACAGTTGAGTTTGATGGCATGATTATGGGTGAGGGTGTACTAGAGATGATGCCCGATGGATATGGTTTTTTGCGTTCATCCGATTATAATTATTTATCATCTCCCGATGACGTATATGTATCTCCTTCACAGATCAAGGCTTTTGGATTAAAAAGTGGTGATACGGTGTATGGGCCTGTTCGTCCTCCAAAAGAAGGAGAAAAATATTTTGCGCTACTCAAGGTAGATCTACTCAATGGAAAAAGCCCCGATGAGGTAAGAGATCGCGTTCCTTTTGATTATCTGACGCCCCTGTTTCCATTTGAAAAACTAAATCTTTTTACCACGCCTTCCGATTATTCAACTCGTATCATGGACCTGTTCACGCCAATTGGTAAAGGACAGCGTGGATTAATTGTTGCGCAGCCAAAAACAGGTAAAACGATGTTACTTAAAGCAGTTGCTAATGCAATTGCAGCCAATCACCCAGAATGTTATTTGATGGTTGTGCTGGTCGATGAAAGACCAGAAGAGGTAACAGATATGGAAAGAAGCGTTCGTGCCGAAGTGATTGCCTCCACCTTTGATGAGCCTGCAGAGAAGCACGTAAAAGTTTCTACCATGGCTCTCAATAAAGCAAAACGTTTAGTTGAGTGTGGACACGACGTGGTGATTCTTTTGGATTCTATCACACGTTTAGCGCGTGCGCATAATACAGTTGCACCTGCATCAGGAAAAGTGTTATCGGGTGGTGTAGAAGCGAATGCCATGCAAAAACCAAAACAATTTTTTGGTGCGGCCCGTAAAATTGAAAATGGGGGATCGCTTACCATTATTGCAACAGCGCTGGTAGACACAGGTAGTAAAATGGATGAGGTGATCTTTGAAGAATTCAAAGGAACCGGAAACATGGAGTTACAGTTAGATCGTAAGTTGTCTAACAAACGTATTTATCCAGCCATCGACCTAACTTCTTCTTCTACACGCCGCGACGATCTATTATTAGATCCGGCTGTTTTACAACGGATGAATCTACTTCGCGTGTTCTTGACCGATATGAATACAGAAGAAGCCATGCGTGAATTACAAAATCGAATGAAGGGGACAAAGAGCAATGAAGAATTTTTGGCCTCGATGAATAAATAACTAACAGGGGACTACGGTCCCCTTTTTTGTATGCCAGCCGAACGAATTGATATCACCCGATTTTTAGCACTGGCCTCTTCTTATCCTATATTGGATGTAAGAAGTCCGGGTGAATTTACACATGCACATATTCCTGGCGCACATTCCTTTCCTTTATTTACCGATGAAGAAAGAAAAATTGTAGGCACAACCTATAAACAAAAGAGTCGGGAAGAAGCAATCAAAATCGGATTAGATTTTTTTGGACCCACATTGAAGCGGCGAATTGTAGAGGCAGAACAAATAACCTCGGGCGGAAAAACGATGCTAGTACATTGTTGGCGAGGTGGAATGCGCAGTGCTGCGATTTCATGGTTGCTGGATCTTTATGGTTTTAAGGTGTACACGCTTGCGGGGGGATATAAAGCGTATCGAAATTGGGTGTTGGAGCAGTTCAAAAAAACGTATCCAATTATTTTAGTGGGCGGCTATACCGGCTCTGGAAAAACAGAGTTGTTGCAAGCCATGAACGAAGCAGGCGAAGCAGTAATTGATCTGGAACAACTAGCCTCTCACAAAGGATCTGCCTTTGGAAATATTGGACAGCCCGCACAACCCGGTCAAGAACAATTTGAAAATAATTTAGCCGCCGCACTAACGAGTGCGTCTACTTCCGAAAATAAGCACAAGCCTCTCTGGCTCGAAGATGAATCACAACGAATTGGAAGTATCAATTTGCCGAATGATCTATGGAGCACCATGCGAAGATCTCCTGTTTATTTTTTAGACATTCCTTTTGAAGAGCGCCTGGGTCACATTGTAGAAGAGTATAGCAAGTTGGATAAAACCGCACTACTTGATGCGATCAGTCGTATCACCAAAAAGTTAGGGCACCTGCAAGCAAGTCAAGCAATCGATTTTATAAAAGAAGATAATTATCAAGCAGGTTTTGAAATATTGCTTCGCTATTATGATAAGTTGTATGCCAAGTCACTTCAAAATCGAGAACAGCTAGATCGTTTACTTACACAAATTTCCGCCGCCAAAACGGGTGCTGCCAATTTGAAATTAATTTTATCCGTCAATACACAATCCCATGTCCGCTGAAGAAATAAAGCTTACCTCCTTTTCACACGGTGCAGGTTGCGGTTGTAAAATCGCACCAAAAATTTTGGAAGAGATTCTACACAGCAATCTTTCACTGCCAGATAATAAAAATTTA
>JBJOGP010000060.1:0-5775 GCA_046048175.1 Bacteroidota bacterium | reverse complement strand
CGTTAAACATAGTTCGCCTTTATCTTCCAAAAGCTCAGCTAACTCTTCGCTTAGTTGTTTGTTATCTGTGACTATTTTAAAATCCATATTTCCTTTCCTATGAAAGTAAGTTCAGTGAAAGGGAAGTAGGATGACCTTGGACAGGTTGGAGTTATTTTTTGTTAGTGGGAGTGTAAAGTGTGGTTAAGGGATTATTTTCAATTTTCCCATTCGCATTTGACTTACCCAAAGCCTTTGCGCCGCATCGGCGGCGCAAAGGCTTTTTTTATGCTCATCGGTTTACGAAAGCAAGCTTTCGAAACCTCTTCGCATAAAAAAAGCCTCGCAGCTCTGCTGCAAGGCTTTGTAGCCCGTACGGGATTCGAACCCGTATCACCACCGTGAAAGGGTGGTGTCCTAGCCCTTAGACGAACGGGCCTTTTTACAGGAGCGCAAAGATAAGGGGCTCCGGATTGTTAACCAAATCTCATCTCGTTGCTGTACCTTTGTCCCCTCAAAATTTTACCTATGGCTACAGTTAAAGTTGCAATCAACGGTTTTGGACGAATTGGTCGCTTGGTGTATAGAAAAATCTATAACATGGATGGCATTGATGTAGTAGCCATCAATGATTTAACCAGTCCAAAGGTGCTAGCGCATTTATTGAAATATGACAGTGCACAAGGCAGGTTTGATGCCGATGTAAAGGCAACTGAAGATTCCATCATTGTAAATAAGGATGTACTAAAAATATACGCACAAAAGGATCCTGCGCAAATTCCATGGGGTGCTCATGACGTTGATGTGGTGTTGGAGTGTACAGGATTTTTCACAGACAAAGAAAAAGCCGAAGCACATCTAAAAGCTGGCGCAAAGCGAGTGGTTATTTCTGCGCCTGCAACTGGGGATTTGAAAACCGTTGTTTATAACGTGAATCATGAAATACTGGATGGCACTGAAAAGATTATTTCTGGAGCCTCTTGTACCACCAACTGTTTGGCCCCTATGGCAAAAGTGTTGGACGAGCAGTTTGGTTTGGTTACTGGTCATATGACAACGATCCACGCGTACACAAATGATCAAAATACATTGGATGCGCCTCACCCGAAAGGAGATCTAAGACGTGCACGTGCTGCTGCGGGTAATATTGTACCAAACAGTACAGGTGCAGCAAAGGCTATTGGGCTAGTGTTACCACAATTGAAAGGTAAGTTGGATGGAGGTGCGCAGCGTGTGCCTACAATCACAGGGTCTTTAACTGAATTAATATCTATTCTTGATAAAAAGGTTACTGTAGAAGAAATAAACGCAGCAATGAAAGCCGCTTCCAATGAATCTTTTGGTTATACCGAAGATGAAATTGTAAGCACAGACATCATTGGTATTTCATTTGGATCGCTATTTGATGCAACTCAAACCAAAGTAATTGCTGCAGGTGGACAGCAGCTGGTAAAAACAGTGAGCTGGTATGACAATGAAATGAGTTATGTAAGCCAATTGGTGCGCACAGTAAATTATTTCGCCAAGCTCATTCAGAAATAATTATGTCTTTTTCAAGCTTTCGTTTTCAGCAGGAAAAGGCATTGGTGCGTGTTGATTTCAATGTGCCGCTCGATGCAAATGGAGTAATTACTGACGATACGCGTATGCGTGCGGCACTTCCTACTATCAATCACATTTTAGCTTCCGGCGGATCTGTTATTTTGATGAGTCATTTAGGGAGACCAAAAGAAGGGCCTACGCCAAAATATTCGCTACGTCATCTGGTTAGTCATCTTCAATCTCTTTTACCTGGTGTCATTGTAAAATTCGTGGAAGATTGTATTAGTGAGGAAGCAAAGAAAGTTGCTGACTCACTAAATCCAGGGGAAGTCCTGTTGCTAGAAAACCTTCGTTTTTACAAGGAAGAAGAAAAGGGAGATGTGGCATTTGCAGAAAAGCTCTCCAAATTGGGAACTGTTTGGGTTAATGATGCATTTGGAACAGCACATCGAGCACACGCCTCCACAGCGGTTATAGCACCCTTCTTTCCAAAAGAGAAAAGAACATTTGGCTTATTGATGGAAGCTGAAGTAGCAAGTGCAGAGCGCGTTCTACATACAGCTGAGAAGCCTTTTGTGGCTATCATTGGTGGAGCTAAAGTGAGTGATAAAATTTTGATCATTGAGAACTTACTCGATCGGGCCACTGATATTATCATTGGTGGTGGAATGGCGTATACTTTTTGGAAAGCGCTGGGCAAAGTGATTGGTAACTCCCTCTGCGAAGAAGATCGTTTGGAGTTGGCAAGTGAGCTAATGCAAAAAGCGAGGAGTAAAGGAGTTCGGATTCACCTTCCAGTAGATAGCACAATTGCAGATAAATTTTCGGCAGATGCGACGGTTACTAATTGTGAGAGTTTTGGCATTCCATCAGGTTGGATGGGATTGGATATAGGCGTTAAGGCTAGAGCCGATTTCAAAGAAGTGATTAGTGCTGCCAAAACTATACTATGGAATGGTCCTATGGGTGTTTTTGAAATGAAGCCATTTCAAGCGGGTACGCTCGCCATAGCTGAGGCAGTTGCCAATGCAACTGATAAGGGTGCCTTTTCACTGGTGGGTGGGGGTGACTCAGTAGCCGCTGTTAATCAGTTTGGCTTTGCAGACCGTGTTAGCTATGTTTCTACGGGTGGGGGTGCAATGTTGGAATACTTTGAAGGAAAAGTTCTTCCTGGTATTGCAGCTGTACAACAGGCCGGCTAACAACTTTAACATTCCCCTATTCAGGAAAGAGTGGTCGCCTCTTCTTTTCCATTAAATTTGCGTCTAAATTATTTTACCTATGAAAGGATCTACTTTGACCCTCTTAGTTATTGGTGGTTTATTTCTGCTGTTTGGATTTTGGGGTTGTAACTCATACAACGGGTTTGTTACGGGCGAACAAGGTGTGAAGAAAGCATGGAGCAATGTTGAAACAAATTACCAGCGTCGTACAGACTTATACGGTAGTGTTATAAAGACCGTTGAGGCGTCTGCTAATTTTGAAAAGTCAACTTTGCAATCCGTTGTAGCTGCTCGCGCTGCTGCTACACAAGTGAAAATCGATATAAATGATCCTGCTTCACTACAGGCTTATCAGCAGGCACAAGCTAATCTTCAGGGTTCATTCAGTCGACTCATTGCTTCTTTTGAACAATACCCTGATTTGAAAACAACCAAAGCTTTCCAGGACTTTCAAACACAAATTGAAGGAACAGAAAACCGTATTAATGTTGCCAGACAAGATTATAATAAGGCAGTGGAAGATTTCAATTTACGGGTAAAACGTTTCCCAGGAAATATATTAGCCGGTGCCTTTAATTTTTCTGAGAAGGCTTACTATGAAGCTGATAAAGGCTCAGAAAAAGCACCCGATGTTAAATTCAATATTCAATAAGCTTGTTTTCACTTTTTAGAAAAAGATCTTCCTCTCTTTTTTCTGCTGAAGAAAAGGAGGCAATCGCCGCTGCTATTGTTCAAGCAGAGAAGCAAACGAGCGGGGAGATCAGAGTTTTCATTGAAAATAAATGTCGCTTTATTGAAGCTACAGATCGGGCAGTGGAATTATTCCATCAGCTGAATATGCATCAGACAGCTGAGCGCAATGGTGTCCTTCTTTATCTGGCCATTACTGACCGGCAATTGGCAATATGGGGTGATCAAGGGATTCACGAAAAATTAGGAAGTACGTACTGGAGTGAGCAGGTCAATGCAATGCTAGCTGCATTTAATCGTGCAGATTATACAGCTGGAATTTGCACTTGTATTTTGGAGATTGGCAATGCATTGCAGCTTCATTTCCCTTACCAAGGCGAAAAAGATAAAAATGAATTAGACAACGAAGTAGTTTTTGGATGAGGCTAAAAAATAAATATTTATTCCTTTTTGCTTTCTTGATCTCTCAACTTGCATGGAGTCAGGTTGAAAAAGTAATCCCTTCTCCTTTTTCTCCTCCCAGGCTATATAATGATTTTACAAAGGGCGGTCAATTTTTGACTGGTGCGCAGGCTTCCTCCATTGAAAAAATGTTAACTGCCTTTGACGACAGCACTTCTAATCAGATTGCTGTAGTTATTGTGGAAACCTTAGAAGGATATACGGCCAATGAATTTGCTACTGCACTAGGTCGTAAATGGGGTGTAGGTAGTAAGCAATTTAATAATGGTATCGTTCTTCTCATATCAACAGGTGGAAAAAGTGGAGACCGAGATGCTTACATCGCAACTGGGTACGGTTTGGAAGGCGCAATACCAGATGTGGTTGCAGACGCCATCGTTGAAAATGAATTAATTCCTCCTTTTAAGCAGGGTAATTATTACAAAGGACTCGCGCAGGCCATTACAGCTTTACAACGTGCTGCAGCGGGCGAGTATCACACGGCTAGGGAAAGAGAAGTAGAAGTTAGTCCGGGTCTAACAATTCTTATACTCATTATTCTGATATTGCTTTTTGCAAAAGGTAAAAGCGGCGGTGGAGGAATGATTAATCGTAGAGGTCATCAAAGTTGGACGGGCGGCGGTTGGTATGGTGGAGGATGGAGTAGCGGAGGCTTTGGTGGAAGCTCAGGAGGTGGCTTTGGAGGTTTTGGCGGTGGTAGTTTTGGAGGAGGCGGTGCTGGAGGAAAGTGGTAGTGAGATTAACTACTTTTGTTGAACTACACCTGCTAATTTCATGAAGCAATTAATTTTATTCTTTTCGGTTCTCTTACTAACCACACAAATTATTTTTTCCCAACGAACTAATTTTGTTTATCTGCAAACTGAGCCAGCGCAAGCTTTTCAAGTAAAGATGAATGGTGTTAGTTACACTTCTTCTCAATCTGGTTATTTGATTTTGTCTAAACTGGTTGATACTTCCTATCACATCGAGGTTAGCTTCCCTTCTAACAAATGGCCTTCACAATTTTTTCATTTGGTAGTCAACCAAATGGATAGGGGATATTTGCTTAAGGATTTTGGTGATAAAGGATGGGGGCTGATGGATTGGAGAAGTTTAGCAGTGCAATACAGTAAGTCACCCATTGAAACGAAAGCTGTTCCTGCTGCAGCCATTGAAGACAGCACAGATTTTGCAACCTTACTATCACTTGCTTCTGGAGATCCAAGCTTGCGAGCCAGAACTGAAGTCAAAATCGATTCTGTACAAAAACCTGTTGTCATTGTCCCGGCTCCGTCTGCCTCTGTAAAAGATAGCATTGTCAGTGAGCCATTGCTGCCAATAAAAAAAACGGAACCGTTAATAGTGGTTTCTAAGGATGAAACTATTGTGAGTACAGAAGTGATTACGAATCCTCGTTGTAAAGAGATGGCAGGTCAACTTGTGCTCGATTCATTGTCAAAAGCAATGCAACTTGCATCAACGGACACCAAACGGCTTCTCACTGCCTCTAAGTTTTTTCAATCTAATTGTTTTTCGGTTTCACAATTGAAACAACTATCTGGCATTTTTAAAACGGATGAAGGGCGATATGATTTTTTATTAGAGGCTTGGCTTTATGTAACTGATCGTACACAGTTTGATAAATTGGCTGTAGTTTTTTCAAATCAAGATCTTGTTCAACGCTTTAAAGCAATGATTCAATAAATGGCACGCTATTTTTTAGAAGTTGCTTACAAGGGAACAGCCTATAGCGGATTTCAATCGCAGGAAAATGCCCGCACCATACAAGAAGAAATAGAAATTGCTTTTAAAACATTGCAGCGCGACTCTGTTTCAATGACTGGATCTTCTCGCACCGATGCGGGAGTGCATGCTCGTCAAAATTTTTTTCATTTCG
>JBJOGP010000059.1:0-5879 GCA_046048175.1 Bacteroidota bacterium | reverse complement strand
TTAATGCGAGATACATCATGGGTCGTATTACAACCTGGCCTGCAATCGCCATAGGTCTTTCCTGAATTTTGTGCATCCCGAGAATTGCACTTTGAGGAGCATTGATAATAGGCGTACTCATCAAAGATCCAAACACACCCCCATTGGTAATTGTAAATGTACCGCCGGTTAAATCTTCTGCCGTTAATTTACTATCTCTGGCCTTGACAGCTAATGCAGCAACATTCTTTTCAATGTCAGCCATACTCATGCTCTCCACATTACGCATCACAGGAACAGTTAACCCACGGGGAGTACTTACCGCAACACTAATATCTGCATAGTCATGATATAAAATGGAATCCCCGTCAATAGAGGCATTAACAGAGGGCCATTCTTGTAATGCAATGGAACAAGCTTTTGCAAAAAAGCTCATAAAACCAAGGCCCACTCCGTGCTTTTCTTTGAATTTGTCTTTGTGTAACGAACGTATCTCAAGAATACGAGTCATGTCAACCTCATTGAATGTAGTTAACATGGCCGTACCGTTCTTAGCCTCAACCAGTCGCTTGGCAATGGTTTTACGAAGATTACTCATCTTCTCCTTCCTATCCGATCTTGCTCCAGCCTCTTGGCCAGCAAATGGAAGTTGACCAGGTTTTTCCAATGCCTTTAAAACGTCTTCTCTAACAATTTTTCCCTGCGGTCCAGATGGCTTAACCTGTGCCGGATCTACTTTTTTATCAGCAAGAATAGCAGAAGCAAGCGGCGTAGCTTTTACTTCAGGGGCAGGAGCTGCAACAACAGGCTTCACCTCTTCTACGGTTGGAACAGTTGGAGGTTTTGGTGCTGTAATTTCTAATTTAGGAGCAACGGGCTTGGCTGTTTCATCGATAGTTGCCAGCACATCCCCAATTTTCAATTGATCGCCTTCAGCAGCAATTGTGGTAAGCACACCAGATTTTTCTGCATTTACTTCAAACGTTGCTTTCTCACTTTCAAGTTCTGCAATCACCTCATCAATCTCCACATAATCTCCTGACTTTTTATTCCAACGAAGTAATTGGACTTCTGTAATCGACTCGCCAACGGTAGGTACTTTAATTTCGATCATAAAATAATTTATTAGATAGAGAAAGCTGTATCAATAATCTCCGCCTGTTCTTTATTGTGAATTTTATTATAACCACTCGCAGTAGATGCCGAAGGCTGACGACTGATCACTCCAAAACTAAAGTTTCTCAACTGCATTTTTAAGTAAGAAGCAGCTCCCATATTCTGTGGCTCTTCCTGTACCCAAAACCAAGTCGCACCACTATACTTTTTCTGAAGTTGTTCTAGTTGATTTTGCGGAAGCGGGTACAACTGCTCAACACGAACGATCGCAATATCATTTCGCTGTTCACGCATTTTTCTCTCTTCTAACTCAAAGAAAATTTTACCGGCGCAGAAAAGCACCTTCTTAACTTTTCCTGGCTCTGTGTTAGCATCATCAATCACCTCCTGAAAACCACCTTGCGTAAAAGAGGAAACTGAAGAATAGGAACCAGGGTGTCTGAGGTTTGCTTTGGGAGAAAAATTAATGAGCGGTTTTCTGAAAGGCCAAGCAAGTTGTCTTCTCAACAAATGGAATAAGTTAGCAGCGGTCGTAACATTTGTGACAGCGATATTGAGCTCAGCCGCTAATTGTAAAAATCTCTCCAATCTTGCACTACTGTGTTCAGGTCCCTGCCCTTCATATCCATGTGGCAGCAGTAGTGTAACTCCATTCATTCTATTCCACTTTTGTTCTCCCGCAGCGATAAACTGGTCAATGATCGTTTGCGCTCCATTTGAAAAATCACCAAACTGCGCTTCCCAAATCACCAGTGATTGAGGATTCGCTAAAGCATATCCATATTCAAAACCCAAGACACCATATTCACTTAATAAAGAATTATAAATCCTAAACTGCCCATTAGCCCCGGGTATGCGCGATAAACGGTTGTAGGGCTTGTCCGTATTTTCATCACGCAACACTGCATGACGATGAGAAAAAGTCCCCCTCTTTACATCCTGCCCACTCATTCTAACATCTTTTCCCTCGAGTAGTAAACTTGCGTACGCTAATAGTTCGGCAGTAGCCCAATCAACTTTTTGTTCTGTATCAAACAACTTCTTCTTTTCCTGTAAAATTTTCTCCACTTTTTTCAAGGGCTTAAAATCATCAGGCCAATTCATGATTGACTCAAACAAAGAAGTAAAATCAGCAGCGGTAATAGCTGTAGCTGGCGACTGTAAAAAATCTTCTGGGGTGGCTTTTCTTAATTTTTTCCATTCCAACTCTGGTGGCTGGTATTGATAAGGAAGCGGGTTTTGTTTTACTTCATCTAGTCGCTCTTGCAAATCTTGCCAAAACTTCTTTTCCATCTCACGTGCTAAAGTCTGCACCTCGGTATCACCATTTTGAAGCAACTGATTAATATAAATTTCACGTGGGTTCTGTTGCTGCTCAATTAGTTTATATAAATGCGGCTGTGTGAATTTTGGATCATCCCCTTCGTTGTGTCCGTGTTTTCTATAACAGACCATATCAATAAAGACATCCTTATTGAACTGCTGACGGAATGCAGTTGCAATTTCAACACAACGCACGACTGCTTCAGGATCATTTCCATTCACATGAAATACAGGTGCTTGAATGGCAGCAGCAAGTGAAGTACAATAATCTGAACTGCGAGCATCTTCAAAATCAGTAGTAAACCCAATTTGGTTATTGATAATAAAATGAAGCGTTCCACCCGTAGCGTAGCCATCCAAGTTTGACATTTGCAAAACTTCATACACAATGCCCTGCCCTGCTACTGATGCATCCCCATGAATTAGTATAGGAAGAATCCGATCGGAATCAGATCCGTGCATGAGATCTGCTTTTGCACGTGAAAATCCTAGTACAACTGGATTAACAGCTTCTAAGTGGGATGGATTAGGAATTAATTTTAAACTGATTTTTTTATTGTGCAGTGTATCCACCTCACTTCCAAAACCCATGTGATATTTAACATCCCCACTACCCATGGTCTGATCCACTTTTGCTGTTCCTTCAAATTCACTAAAAATGTGCTCATAGGTTTTACCCATGATATTTGCCAGCACATTAAGACGTCCACGATGTGCCATTCCAATGACCACCTCTTTTATTTCATTCTCAGCAGCCGTATTGATAATCGCATCTAACGCAGCAATTGTGGTTTCTCCACCTTCCAGTGAAAACCTTTTTTGCCCCACATATTTTGTATGCAAAAAACGTTCGAACATCACCCCTTGATTGAGTTTCTCTAGTACACGTCTTTTTTGGGAGAGTGGAAGTGGGCTGTATAATTTATTTTCTATGGCCTCTGTTAACCAATTTGTTTGCTCTGTATTGCTGATATACTTGTACTCAATACCAACACTGGACGCATAACACTTTTCAAGTTTTGCAAGAATGTCGCGCAGTTTGGCAAAACCTAAACCTAGATATTGCCCTGCATAGAATGACTGATCCAAATCTGCTTCAGAAAAACCATAATGTGATAGCTCAATATTTGCTCCCCGATCCTTTCTTGCCCGAATAGGATTTGTTTTAGCAATCAAGTGCCCTTTGTTTCTATATCCCAGAATTAACCGGTAGACATTGAGTTCACGCATCCAATCAACAGACTGCCCTTCTGGTAGCGCAATTTGTTTTCCAGTCGTATCACTTGCTAGTTTTCCAGAGGAAACTGCAAAATCAAACCCTTCAAAAAACTTACGTAAATCAGGGTCAACAGAGGATGGGCTCTTAATAAACTCCTGGTACAGACTTTCAATATACCCAGGGTGGGACTGCGTAACGTAGGAAAAATCCTTCATGAATGTCAATGTGTTAGAAATACCCCGAATTCGGGGTACAAATATCGCTCAAAAAGGCCTAACTGGGAAGCCTTTGCCGGGTTCCGGGCCCTTAATATTCAGATTCTGATAAATTTGGTCATCCCAGGCCAAATCCCTACCTTTGCCCTCCTTAAATTAAAGCTAGATGGCTAATCACAGTGCAACTAAAAAAGACGCCCGCCAGGCCGCTAAACGTCGCGAACACAATAAGTATTACGGAAAAACAACCCGTAATGCAATCCGTGATTTGAAAGCTTCAACGGGCAGTGAAATGAAAGAGCAATTCCCGACAGTTGCTGGCATGATCGACAAGTTGGCAAAGCGTGGCATCATCCACAAAAACAAAGCAGCTAATCTAAAAAGCAAGCTTGCTAAAAAAGTAAACGCGACTAAATAATAGTCACTCAGATAATTGCTAAAGGCACCTATTCGGGTGCCTTTTTTATTTCCCTTATTTTTATACAAATAGATTTCATGAGAAAGATTTTTATAACCTCCTTCTTATCGGCTGTCTGTTCTTTTTATTTAATGGGGCAATCGCTTCAAACCACCTTTGAAAAAACACAAGGCAAAGAAACGCCCACTTATGATGAGATTATTGCCTGGTGGAAAAAAGCAGATCAGTCATCTACCCTACTTACCCTGCAAACAAAAGGACCCACTGATGCAGGTTTTCCGCTCCATTTAGCAATTCTAAGCAACAAGGGATATAATTCAATACATGCAGCAAAAGAAGCAGGTGCTTCAATCATTCTCGTTAATAACGGAATACACCCTGGTGAGCCAGATGGAATTGATGCTAGTATGTTACTGGCAAAAAATGTGATTGAAAAAAAACTAAGCCTACCTCAAAATTTAGTCGTTGCAATTATTCCCGTGTACAATATTGGAGGGTGTCTGAATAGAAGTCCCCATTTTAGAGTTGACCAAGAAGGACCAGAGGCTTTTGGTTCTAGAGGTAACTCTCAATATCTCGACCTAAATAGAGATTTTATCAAGTGCGACTCAAAAGAAGCTCTATCATTTACTTCCATTTTTCGGGAATGTGATCCAGATGTTTTCATCGATAATCACGTAAGCAACGGAGCCGATTACCAACACGTCATGACTTTGCTAACTAGCCAGCCTAGCAAGCTGGGCGGTGTGATGGAGACCTTTTTGAGAACAAAATTTGAACCAGCCCTTTATGCAGGAATGAAAGAAAAGGGGTTTGACATGATTCCCTATGTAAATGCATATGGCGACAAGCCTGAAAATGGTTGGAGTACTTATTGGGATAGCCCACGATACACGAGTGGCTATGCAACACTATGGAATAGCTTCGCCTTTGTTCCAGAGACGCACATGTTAAAGCCGTATGATCAGCGAGTGATGGCAACACTCGCCTTAATGGAAAATTTCATTGCATTCACAGGGAAAAACGCAAAAGAAATTCAGCAATTGCGTAACAGAACCAAGCAGGCCGCCGTCACGGCCGATCGATTCCCCATTAAATGGAAATTAGATAAAACAGGTTTCACGGAATATACTTTCAAAGGATTTGAATCAGGAAATAAACCCAGCGAAGTATCTGGCCTTAGCAGACTATACTATGACCGTTCAAAACCATTCACCAAAACAATCAAGGTGTTTGACAAATTTGTTCCGGAGTTGAGCATAGTAAAACCCAAAGCATACATCATTCCACAAGGTTGGTGGAAAGTTATTGATCGGTTATTGGCAAATGATGTAAAAATGGTCAAGCTTAAAAAAGACACTTCCATTCAAGTGGAATGGTATCGTATTGAGGACTACAAAACGATGCCTCGTCAATATGAAATGCATCACCTCAACAGCGACGTGGTTGTTAGTAAAGAAAGAGGAGTCAAATTATTTAGAAAAGGAGACTGGGTTATTGAACTCAATCAGCCTGCCAATCGGTTTTTAATCGAAACCTTAGAGCCACAAGCAGAAGATTCCTATTTTGCCTGGAACTTTTTCGATGCCATTCTTGGTCAAAAAGAGGG
>JBJOGP010000058.1:0-5929 GCA_046048175.1 Bacteroidota bacterium | reverse complement strand
GCCTTTGATCGATGTCTGGATCCATTTGAGGCATTGGAAGAACTGATCGAATTGGGTTGTGAAAGAATATTAACCTCAGGTCAAAAAGTTACCGCTCCCGAAGGCATCAATTTAATTGCGCAATTGCAGCAAACCGCAGATGAAAGAATCATTATCATGCCGGGTAGTGGAGTTCGCGTTGACAACATAAAGGAGCTGGCAACAAAAACAAGCTGTATAGAATTCCATACTTCTCTTCGGGATGTAAGCGCCTCATTAATGGAGTTTAGACATCCTTCCTTTAAAGAAAGTAAAGAAAGCTATCAGAACCCCTCCATTACAGTAGAGGCAATAAAAAAAATCAAGGAAAACCTCTCACAGGCTAAAAGAGAGGCTTAAAATTTAATTTTCTTTAGATACGCTGCACCTACTTCTGCTGCATTTAATGGCGATCCACCAGGGTAATACTCCTGTTCCATGAATAGGTATTCTAGTCCCCACTGTTTTGCAGTTTTTAGCAAGGCTGGATAATTGATACTTCCTGTGCCCAAATCAACGGATTCGTGTTGTCCTTGATTGATGGGAGTTCGACTCCTGTCTTTGATATGTGCTAAATGAAAGCGATTGGGATATTTTTTTAGCCAAACCATTGGGTCTTCTCCGGCAGTAACAACCCAATACATATCCATTTCAAAATCTACAAGGCTAGCATCTGTTTCTTGCATTAATACATCTTGGGGATGGATACCATTCATTGATTTGAATGAGTAATCATGATTATGATAGGCGAAACGAATTCCATGTTGTTTGCAAATCGCTCCCTTTTCGTTAAACTGAGCTGCTATTTTTTTAAAATCATCAATTGATTTTTGTGGGCCTACCCAAGGGCAAATGATATACTTGAGTCCAACTGATGCCGCTTCTTCTACCTTTTTTTCAAAATTAACAAAGACATCACAGTGTGTAGAGATCATTGTGAGGCCTGAGTCCTCAATAAATGACTTGAATGTTGAAGGGCTCATTCCCCAATAAATTCCTTTCGGTCCTTCATAACTTTCTATCTGCGTGTAGCCAAAACTTGCTAGGCTTTTAATGGTCTCTTTTTCTTTTCCGTTAATGATGTCTCGTAGGGTATAAAGTTGAATCCCGAATTGTTTGACCAATGGGTCTTGGCTACTAAATCCAAAAGCGTCTACTGGATTTAGTGCAAAATAGCCACCAAGGGCGCCTGCCGTTTTAATGAAGTCTCTTCTTTTTTGCATCGTATAAATAGTTTATTCGGCCCAAGCCTTTTCGCCTTTTATATAAGGAACATTGCCATCAAATCTACCCGGAACAGGTACATGTCGAAGTGTTTTTGTCATTCCGGTTTCTGAAGAAAAGAATCCCCAAAGAGTCAACTGTTTCATCATTGAGTAATAATGGGGTGGAGGATTTTCTTTTTTTAATTTTTCATCTTCTTCTTTTCTCTTTTTTAAGTTTTCATTGAATTCTTTGGCTTCTCTTTCTAGTTGCTGCAGAAAGGCTAAGCGTTTTTCAGAAGATAATTTTGCAAAGGACGTGTTGTTCTCTTTATTACATTTTTTTTCTAGTTCATCTATGCCTTTTATAAATGCATCTTGTTCTTTTTTCGTGTAGCAATCTTCAATCATTACTTGCATAAAAGCGCCCGTTTTAGCTGCTTTAGCGCCAGGTGAATCAGTGGTAGGAATGATTGTTTCTGCCACTTCATCCAATAATGAAATCATAGCTGGTGTGAACGCGCTTTTAGGTGTAGCTGGATTTTTACAACCCGTCAAGAAAATTTCTCCACCTACTACAGCAGTACCTGTGAGCAAAGCAATCGTTTTAAGTAGTTCTCTTCTTTCCATAGTTGGATTTTTATAAGTTTCCTTTTTTGAGTTCCTCCACTGCAAAATTTGCAGCTCGTGCCGTCATTGCCATATAGGTGAGTGAAGGGTTAACACATGAAGCGCTAGCCATGCATGCTCCATCTGTTACAAACACGTTTTGGCAATCCCATACTTGGTTATTTCCATTCAGAACTGATGTTTTTGGATCTCGTCCCATTCGAGCCGTACCCATCTCATGTATACCCATTCCCACTTCGTAACCATAGTCATAGGTATAAGCATTCTTAACACCAGCAGCCTCTAGCATTTCTTTTGCATCATTCATCATGTCTTCTCTCATCTTCTTTTCATTTTCTTTGATCTCCACATCCATATCCAGAACTGGTAAGCCCCATTTATCTTTTACGTTTTTATTCAAGGAGATTTTATTTTCATGATAGGGGAGCATTTCGCCAAATCCCATGATGCCCATATGCCAGTTATCACTTGGAACACTAAGTGCTTCTTTTAGTTCTGCTCCAATCGTAAACTCCGCAACTTGCACACCTCTGCCTCGTCCAGCACCACCTTGATAGCCAAATCCCCTTACATAGGATCTTTTATCATCGTAAATATTTCTGAATCTAGGAACATAGATTCCTGTTGGTCTTCTTCCATAGGTATAACGATCACTATATCCTTCAACAGTTCCACCAGCACCGCATCTGAAGTGGTGATCCATAACATTATGCCCCAGTTCTCCACTGCTGCTTCCAAGACCCTCTGGCCAAATATCTGTGGCGCTATTCATTAGTACCCAGGTTGAATTGAATGACGAGGCACAGAGGAAAACAATCTTTGATTTGTACTGATAGGTTTTATTATCAGTGGCATCAAGTATTTCTACTCCACTTGCTTTTTTTCTATCCTTGTCAAATAAAACCTGTGTTACAATGGAAAATGGACGCAGGGTTAGTTTCCCAGTTTTCATTGCTGCAGGCAATGTTGATGATTGCGTACTAAAGTATCCGCCAAATGGACATCCCCTCCAGCACCTATTTCGGTATTGACAATTTGTTCTACCCTCATGTGGAACGGTGATGTTCGCACTTCTCCCTATAATGAGGTGTCTGTTTCCATTGAAATGCTTTTTAAGTTTTTCTGCTACATCTTTTTCAACGCAGTTTAATTCCATTGCCGGCATAAACTCTCCGTCTGGCAAAACTTCCAGCCCTTCTTTACTACCTTGAATACCTGCAAATTTTTCAACATGACTATACCAGGGCGCTAAATCCTCATAGCGAATGGGCCAATCAACACCATGGCCATCTTTAAGATTTGCTTCAAAGTCCCACTTATTAAAGCGATAGCTCTGACGTCCCCACATGAGTGATCGTCCACCCACATGATATCCCCTAAACCACGAAAAGGGTTTTGTTTCAGTATAAGGACATTCTTTGTCCTTAACCCATAAATCTAATACAGTCTCATTTAGCGGATAATCTCTTCTCAGGACGGGATAGTCTTCTAACATTTGTTGGGTGGGCATAATTCCCCTATGTGGAAATTCCCAAGATTCTTTTGTCGCATTTACATAATCCTTGATGTGTTCAATATCGCGACCCCTTTCCAATAATAAAACATTTAGGCCCTTCTCGGTTAGTTCTTTAGCAGCCCATCCTCCGCTTATTCCTGAACCTACTACAATGGCATCATATTGCATAGTTGACATAATTGCTTGTTTTAAATATCACAAATTTTTATTGCCTTTTTTAAGGCATTTATCTTGTCAGTATTTGTTTTTCCGCTCGGAATAAATTCTTGTGCAACAAATCCAGTATATCCTGTGGCTGCAATGGCTTTCATAATAGCAGGGTAGAATAGCTCTTGTGATTCATCTATTTCATGTCTGCCGGGCACTCCTGCTGTATGGTAATGTCCAAAATAAGCATGATTCTCTTGAATCGAACGGATAATATCACCTTCGCTGATTTGCATGTGGTAAATATCAAAGAGCAGTTTAAAGTTTGGTGATCCTAATCGTTTGCAAAGCTCTATTCCCCAAGCTGAACGATCGGCCATATAATCTTTATGGTCAACCTTGCTGTTAAACAATTCCATCTGGATAATAATACCATGCTTTTCTGCTAAGGGAATAATTTGTTTTAAACCTTCTATGCAGTTACGTAGCCCCAACTCTTCATTCATGCCATTTCTATTTCCACTAAAACAGATTAGATTTTTATATCCAGCATTGGCAATAATGGGAATCGCTTCTTTATAATCTTTTATCAACCATTCATGTTGTAGCGGATCATTCCAGCCCTGTGTCAAACTGACTTTCCCTGCTGTATAGCACATCGAGCATTCAATATTGTTTTCTTTTAAAATGAAAAAGTCCTTGGGTGCTACCAGGTCTATTGCGCGTATTCCTATTTTTTTTGCAACAGCACAGAGTTCGTTTAATGTAAGAAAATTGTATGTCCAACTACAAACGGAGTGATTGATCGTGTTTCCTATTTCATTACTGGAAGTACAATCACTGGCAATAATTGAAGCAGTGGGAAGGCTGCTCGCTAATGCAACTCTTCCAATGTTTTTTAGTAACTCTCTTCTACTTTTCGGATGAAACTCCATTTACTATTTTTTTGAAGGGTCTTTAAAAAGAAGAGCAAACAATATTAAAATACCGGCAGCTACAGCAGCAGGTATAAGCCAAATGGTAGCCCAGTCATGACCTGTTGCTGTTTTGTGTAGATCTGCAATTAACCCAGCTAGCCAGAAGCCTACAAGCATGCCAGCCCCATAGGTGGCCAGCGTGATCATACCTTGCGCAGAGGATCTGATTTTTTCGCCAGCACGCTGATCCGTATAAATTTGTCCTGTTACAAAAAAGAAATCATAACAGATACCGTGTAAAATAATGCCTGCATATAATAATCCAACATTGCTTCCCGCATCACCATAGCTAAAGCAGATGTACCTAATTATCCAGGCACCCATTCCAATCAGCAACATTTTTTTTATTCCTAGTCTTGAAAAAAATAGGGGCATTAGAAATAAAAACAGGGTCTCACTCATTTGCCCCATTGTCATTTTTGAGGCAGCATTACTGACGCCTACTTCATTTAAAAAGAGATTTGTTTCCTGGTAATAAAAAGCAAGAGGGATACAGATTAAAAAGGAAGCTAAAAAGAAAATAAGAAAGTTCTTGTCTTTTAATAAGCCAATTGCATCGGCGCCAACAATTTCAGCCAGCGAAGTCTTTGTGCCTGCTTTTGGTGGTGGGGTGTTTGGTAGCATAAAACTATAAACGCCTAACACTAATGAAACAAGGGAAGCAATTTTAAATGTTTGATCAAGTGAACCATCTTTTTCTAGGGCTAGCCATCCAATTAATAATCCGGCAGCTATCCAGCCAATAGTGCCCCACACCCTTATAAATGAGAATTCTTTTTCTGGGTTAGTCATTTGTTTGAAAGAGATTGCATTCACTAGCGCCAATGTGGGCATATACAGTATCATGTAGATAAGCAAGTAGGGGTAAAAGTCATTGAATAGACTTTGACTTGATAAATTAAATAGTAGCGCACCCCCAATCAAATGCAGCATACCTAAAATTCGCTGAGCAGCAAAGTACTTGTCTGCAATTAGACCTATGATAAAAGGGGCAATAATAGCGCCCAATGACTGTGTTCCATATGCAAGACCAATTTGAATACCATCTGCATTTAATTTGGTACTGAGATAGGTGCCCATTGTGACAAACCAGATGCCCCAGACAAAAAAATTAAGAAACATCATGAATGCGAGTTGGACTCTAATAGTTGTTTTCATGGCAAGCATTTGTAAATAAATATAGTATTTTTAGTTTTTCAATGCTGTACTTATGAATCGAAAAATTAGGATAGGGATGATAGGGGGAGGAGAAGGAGCTTTTATTGGAGCTATTCACCGTATTGCCCTTTCCATGGATGGTCAATACGAATTGGTTGCTGGAGCTTTTAGTTCAGATGAAAAGAGGAGTAGAGAAACAGGAGAGCAGCTATTTATTGATTCATCCAGAGTTTATCCTGATTATCTTACCATGCTGACCCAGGAAGCTATGCTTCCTAATC
>JBJOGP010000057.1:0-6191 GCA_046048175.1 Bacteroidota bacterium | reverse complement strand
ATAGTCATTGAATGAGGAATAATCCATCACTAGATTACAGGGTTATGCATTTTGGGCTATACCCGTTTACAAATTTTCCGAAGCGAAAAATCCCTGAGGGGCCAACCGAAGAGCCAGTACCCTCAATTGAACCTGAAATTGAAATTCCTTTTGATCCAGAGGATCCATTGCCGCCACCAGAAGACCCCGATTTTATTCCGGATGAGTTGCCTGAATATGAGCCGCCTCAAGAATTGCCACCTCCTGCAGAAGGACCTTAATAAAAACAGCTATGACAACTACATCATCCAACTTATTATTCCCCTGTAAGACATTGGATGTCCAGTGCAGTGCCTTTTTGAATGGGGGTATTTTACCCTCAGTTTATCGTCGAGAAGGATTAAATGTGAATCCGCTACTTCGAATTAATGCAATTCCATCAGAAAGTCGTTCGCTGGCTGTAGTAATGAAAGATGCAGATGCGCCTGTTGCTCCGCGAATTCATTGGATTTGCTGGGATCTTCCACCTGGTGAATGGATTCACCCCAATGATAATCGAGGTATAAATGGGTTGAACGATTTTCAAATTTCTACTTATACGGGACCGTGTGTTTGTAATCCAAGACACAAGTATTTTTTTCATGTATACGCACTCAATCAAAAGTTGCATTTACCATTTTCCACTCCTCACTATAAGTTTTATAAACTTCTGCATGCACATGTATTGGCAGAAGGTTCATTGTTGTTCTTTTCTTATAGAGAATAATTGCCAACGGCTGTCATTCGGATTTTGTTTTTGGCCATAGTTTTCACCACAGTCGAACAGGTAGATTACGTTTTTTGAGTGATTTAATCAGCAAAAAACTGTATGAAGAAAGTATTTACATACTGGAAAGAATCGCTACGTCCACCTTGAAAGTACTGTAGTGAAAAATACATTCTATTCTTTAATTAAATTGCTATGAAAAAAAAACTATTTATTAATCTACTCCCGAGCTGCTTTCGAATTCTTATTTTTTCTTCTTTTTTAGCTTGCTCATTACAAATTTCGGGTCAGCAGAACAATGCTCAGATTTCCATTGAAGTAAAATTGCCACTTTTAAATTCTGGCCAATACGGACCTACTTGCGTTACGGCGATGCCAATTGACTTAGGAGGGTTTCCTGCAGGAGGAATTTGGTCAGGAGCTGGAGTTAATGGTGGACTTTTTGATCCTTCTGTTGCGGGTGTAGGCACACATAGGATTTGTTACCAGTATAAAGATGCAAATGGATGCGCCAGTGTTGATAGCACCACCATAGTTGTGAGCGGGATACCAACTCTATATACTGGTAGTTATGGTCCACTGTGCGTGAACGCATCACCTGTATTTTTGAGTGCTACTCCTGAGGGGGGTAGTTGGTCAGGCACGAGCGTAGCAGGAAACACATTTGATCCTAGTGAAGCAGGAGTAGGAAAACACCCTGTGACCTATCAGTTGTCAATTGTAGGGGGATGCACAGCTGATACAACAATTACGATTGAAGTTATGCCGCTTCCCTTTTTAGCTTTAGGTTCTTATGGGCCATTATGTGCCGCACATGAAAGTGTTTCTTTGTCAGCAATTCCATCGGGAGGCATGTGGTCTGGTACAGGCGTAGGTGATACTTTATTTAATCCTGCAGTTGCTGGGGTCGGTACGCACATCCTGACCTATTATTTCGCTGATATATTTGGATGTAGTTCACTAAAAGAAGTATCTGTCCAGGTGAATCCTTGTATAGATATTAATGATTGTGCGTTGATACAGTGCTACCATGTAAGTACGGACGATTTATGTTGTGATGAAGGCAGTCTATTTAGTAATACAATTCCTATTAGTAAAGAGTTACAAGTGAATGTGTTCCCAAACCCATTTGGAACAACTTTGAATTTCAGCGTTAAAACACCTGAAAAGACAAAAGTGTTGATCGAGTTATTTGATTTGCAAGGAAAATTGCTTCGTAGAGTTTACGTAGGTGTATTACAATCTCAAGAAAGTCGACAACTTCAGCTAGCTGCTCCAGTAACAGCAGCACCAATTACATATCGGGTTACCACATCTAAAAAAGTATTCAGCGGGGTATTGTTACCCTCGAATTAATTTGAGGTATTAGAATTTAAAAAGGCGCATCAATTGATGCGCCTTTTTTTTGAATCATATTTAAAATGATTCAAGTCATTGAATGTGGCTTCACAATTTGTGTCATTTGTATATCATGAAGCAAAAGATTTTACTCATCGCAAGTGAACCTTCTATCAGAGCTAGCATAAGCGAGATTTTGGAGTTGGCTGATTATAATTTGATACAGGCTGCTGATGGAAAGAGTGGTGTAGAGATGGCTACACAGGAATGTCCTGATATTATCATAACTGAACTGACATTGAGCGGTTTGGATGGATTTGGCGTACTCCACTTATTACAAACAAAACCTTGGTTTGGGCACACTGTTTTTATAGTACTATGTAGTTCATGTGAAAAACATGAATTACGAAAGGCGATGGAGATGGGTGCGGATGATATAATTATAAAACCGATTGAGGGGACTGAACTTTTAAGTTGTTTGGAAACCAGGATACGTAAAAGAGAATTGGGTGGTTTTTGGAAAAAAAAAGAGGAACAACTTTACTCTACAGCAGAAACAGAACGGGAATTACATGAGTATTTAGTAAAAGATCGAAATGTTGATCGGTATAATAAAAAGCAACTTATTGTTAAGGAAGGCGAGAGGCCAACGCGGTTATATTATCTTATAAATGGGAAAGCCCGAGCTTACAAAACTCACCCCGATGGGAAAGATTTGGTGATTGAATTATACGGCCCTGGTGATTATCTTGGCTTTGTAGAAATTATAAATGGAACGAATCATGACGAAACAGTTGAGGCTATTGACTATACTGAGCTTGCACTGATTCCAAGAAAAGATTTCGAAGATTTGATCAGCCAAAATACTTTGGCCTCCAGAAAGTTTATGGAAAAGATTGCACTTCGAAACTCCAGGCTACATAAGCGATTACTCTGGTTGGCTTATCACTCATTACGTCAAAAGGTAGCTGCTGCTCTGTTGCATTTAAAGGACAAATATGGGTGTACACCGGCTGATCAATTTGAAATAAACATGAATCGGGCAGCATTTGCAAGTATCGCAGGCACTGCGATTGAGTCTTCTATTCGTACTTTAGGCGAGTTTAAGGCCGAGCGAATCATTGAGCTTGATCATGATGGAACGATAAGGCTCCTAAATGAAAAAAAATTGGAGCAGTTGGTAGGTTAATTATTATATAAGATAAAATACTTATATTTATACTAGTATTATATCTTATAAATAGTTGCTCATGCCAAAAATTCTTGTTGTGGGTTCGCCGAGTCTTGGTGAATTCAATATCCCAGATGTTTTAAGTATTGCTGGCTATACCGTTTGCCATGCGTTGGATGGAAAGTCTGCGTTTCAGCTTGTATTAGAGGACAACCCGGATCTAATTGTTTCAAAAACAAAATTGTCATTATTAGATGGGCTTAGTTTTTTGCATGTAGTAAGAAAGCAATCTCAATTAATGTTGACCCCTGTGATTTTTATAACAGAGCAAGATAATAGAGATGAGGTCCGTAAGATGATGACTGCTGGTGCAGATGATTGTTTAGCAGGACAGATAACAGACACAGAACTACTATATGTTGTTGAATCGAGGTTAAAGAGGGTCGAAGGTTTAAAGGGAATTTTAGAACAGAACCATAACCAAACTGCAGGTTCTGTTCTAAATGAGAGACAGGTAATGGAAGAATTGCTAGATGGACGAAGTGTGCATCGTTTTGGTAAAAATCAACAAATCTACAACGAAGGTCAATCGCCGAAGTTCTTGTATTTTATCAAGAGCGGGAAAGTACGAATTTATAAAAGCAGTAGTGAAGGAAAAGATCTAGTCACTGATTTGTGCGGTGAAAATGATTTTATAGGATATACTGCGCTCATTCAAAATACACACTACAGAGAGTCTGCCGAGTCTATAGATACAGCTGAAGTAATTTTAATTCCTCGTTCTGATTTTCAGCAATTGCTTCGAATTAATCTTACATTCAGTTATAAGTTTAATCAGATTTTAGCAAGCACACTTGCTCATAAAAATAGTCATCTAGTGGGCATTGCCTATAACTCACTCCGTCAAAAAGTAGCAGAGGCCTTATTGCAAGTAAAGAGAAAGTATGCTCCCAATCAGCAGGGCAACTTTGCAATACATATGAATAGAGAGGTTTTAGCTAATATCGCCGGAACAGCAAAAGAATCATTGATACGTACTTTAAGTGAGTTTAAATCTGAACGTTTAATTGAAGTGGGGTCAGATGGAAACATTACAATCATCAACGAAAAGAAATTACAAACGCTAGCAGGGTCCTAAAAAAGAGGCGATGCAACAAATGCTGCATCGCCGTACCTATTAAAACCAACCCTGCTTGCTTGCGTTCGGTCTGTAAGAATACAAACCCAGAACGAGAACAAGTTAAGTTGATAAGTTGCTGTAATGAATGATCAAACGCACTATACAGATGATTGAAGTCACTTTATGTTTTTTTGAGTGTGATTGGTTGGGTTAATTAAGTTTTCACTTGCATATTCTAGAGGAATAACTGCTCTAAACAAACATCCTGCTCCAGGGGAGCTATCTAAAATCATTCTTCCATTTAATTCGTAAATAATCAATTTGATTTTATGGAGACCTTCTCTCCAATACTTTTCGATATTATAAAATCCAATACCGTTATCACACACGGTTAAAAACAGTTGTTTATCATGGATCTCAAGATAAATATGTGCATTGTCAGCGTGGGAGTGCGTTGAAATATTTTTGAGCAGCTCCTCTAAAATCTGATAGACGGCCAGTTGTGTGTACTCGTTGATTTCGTTAATCCCCTCGTCTAGCTTCTCAATCTTGGTTTTACATATTCTCTCAAAATCTACTTTCAGCAGTAAGGCACGGATTGCTCCGGTCAATCCTACTAATTTAAATTGTGGAATATCTAACTGTCTATGTAAGTTTCTTAGTTTCTCTATGGTCGTATCTAAAATGGCAGCCGTTTTTTCTGCAGTTTCTTTTTTATTGTCAATCGAAATGCATTCTGTGTAATTTTTGGCTGCAATGATTAATTGCATTAAATCTTCATGGAGTATATGACTAATTGATCCTCTTTCACTTCTTAGCCTCCAAATCTCTCTTTGCATCATTGTAACTGTTCCCATGAGTTGCTTCAAGGTGGTTTTGCTCTGAGTATTATTTTTAATCGGTGGCAAAGCGCTGGGGTTATTGTATTACTTATTTCGTAATGTAAAATAAGTATAAATTACTAAAATAAGTATATTTAGTTACAAATATATTAAGTACTGTTTAATAATATGAAATAATTGTAATTAAAAATTAAACAGATTAGCTAACCCTTAGATGGAAGGAGTAAGTGCTTTGGGATTGATTTCAAGTCTTGCTATTTTATTTAATTTTTTATCCATTCTCTTCTCATTTATTTCAAACATATGGTAGAGAGTTGCTGCTCTATCATTGCCTAGTGTTTTAGCGAAAGAGGCGGCCGTTCCATATTGACTGATTTTAACATGGTTAATCTCTTGTATGGCTGCTAACAAGCAGGCGTCTTGTAATTCTTTATCTGCACATTTTTTGAGTTTCTCTTCTGTTTCCGCCAGCATTGCTTTCATCACACGATTGCTGCTTGGAAGTGCGGGCAATTCGCTTGCTAATGTATAATCCTTCAGATAGAGTAAATGTGATTCTGTCATCGATAAATATTCCTGTAAGCGTGATCTAAGCGAGAGTGAACTTGCTTGGGCAATCCATTTTTTTACATAAGACTTTAATTGATTTTCTGCTGCATGGCTTTGCAGTATATCATAGTCAAGTAAGTCGTGTAGTTTGGTCAAAGAGTGATTATTCATTGTAATTAATATTTATTAGTATCGAGTAATTAGTGCTACATGCTGGGTGGTAGATAGCAAGTCGTTTGCAGTGAAAAAAACTGTTCCTCCCTTGCTTAAAACAGTTTTTAATAAATCATCCACTGCGTCTGGTAAGATGGTGTGAGTTGCTGCTGGGGGCTTCAAAAAAAGATAAAAGGGATCTACAAGTAAAAATCCAGGTTTTGCATAGCCAAACTCGACCAGAAGTATTTTGCAGTTTCCCTCCTTTGCGGC
>JBJOGP010000056.1:0-6206 GCA_046048175.1 Bacteroidota bacterium | reverse complement strand
TATAATAATACCCTGAACAATTACAAACGCGGCTATCCAGACACCGCAGCAATGGGTAAACTTCAGTTTACCATTTTAGTAGTCAAAAAATTATCGCCTCGCTATTTTGAAGTGGTAGGAAAATGGTATTTAAAAAGAAGTATCGGAGATGTGAGCGGACATTACACGTTACTACTCCGCAAGATCAACTCAAAGTGGGTTATTGTTTCAGATCACAGCAGTTAGGTTTGCGCTATTTGTGATGCTTGCGCCAATTATTACGGAGAAACCGCGCTAAGAGTATAAATGAAAGAATCAAAAACGAATAGTACAGAATAGTTACCCAAACTGGATATTGTCCGGGTACAGCTAATCCCGCATATAACCCCACGGTAGAGGCAGTAAGCATCCAAATTATTGTTACCGCGATCGCATTGATGATGCGAACAAAAAATTTACTTACATCCGGATCCCAGCCTTGTTCCATGTGTTTGCTTTAGGATTTTACAATTCGCAAGCGCGCGTAATTCAACATAATCTTTTTCTCTCCGTTGTGCTCGAACCGAACGGTGGCAACCGGGTTGTGTGCAGAACCTTCCAGCTTGATTACTTCGCCATAACCAAACTTCTGATGTTCTACGCGGTGACCTACTTCCAACTCTGTCATATCACTAGGTGTAAATCCTTCACTCGGCTTATGCTCCACCACTCGAGCTACTGGAGGCTTTGGCGCCATATAAGAAGGCTTTTCAGAAGCGGTGCGCTGTTGTGGACGCGGCTCATAGTGTGTGTTCCACTTGGAAGAAGGACGCGTTGGCGTTGTTTTTGTTCCAGCAAAACTTCTATCTAAATAAGGTTCGGGGATTTCATCTAAAAAACGACTGGGTTCATTTTGTACCAACTGACCAAAACGATAGCGAGTATTCGCATACGTAACCCATAGTTTTTGCTTGGCTCTGGTAATCACTACGTAAAATAATCGACGCTCCTCCTCTAGTTCTTCACGTGTATTGATCGCCATTGCATTGGGAAAAAGTAACTCTTCAAGTCCAGCGGCAAATACACAAGAAAATTCTAGACCCTTTGCAGCGTGGATGGTCATCAGTTTTACCGTGTCTGCATCCACATCCTTTTCATCTGCGTCCGTTAGCAAGGTGATTTGCTGTAGATAAGCCCCCAAGCTTTTATCAACTAATTCGCCTTCGTCATTGTCTGGACTCTCTGTCCACTCTTTGATTGAGTTAAGCAACTCCTGAATATTTTCATACCGCTGTATTCCTTCGGTGCTTTTATCATTAAAGAGTTCTTTAACCAGCCCCGTTTGCTTACCCACATGAAAAGCCAAATCATAGGCATTACTTTTTTCAAGCATGCTGGCAAAACTGCGAATCATCGTCACAAAATCTTCAAGTGCAGTCAATGTACCTGCACGAAATCCATACTCGCGCACATTGAGTAAAATATCCCACGTTGAGCAATCCTTTTCGTTGGAGAGCAGCAACAATTTATCTAACGTGGTCTTTCCAATTCCACGCACAGGATAATTGATAATACGCTTCAGCGCCTCTTCATCACGGGGATTGACAGTAAAGCGCAAGTAAGCCACCATGTCTTTGATCTCCTTGCGCTGGTAAAAGCTGATGCCCCCATAAATCGTATAAGGAATTCCCATACGTCGAAGCGATTCCTCAAAGGCACGGCTCTGCGCATTGGTACGATATAAGATGGCAAAATCTTTATTCGCAAAATGGTGACGAAGCTTTTGTTCCTGAATAGAATCCGCTACAAACTTTCCTTCGTCGTTATCCGTCATGGTTCTGACTAAACGGATTTTTTCACCTTCTGGATTTTCAGTGAACAATACTTTTTCAATCTGTCCCTTATTATTACGAATTACTTCATTGGCTACTTCTAAAATACTTTGGGTAGAGCGATAGTTCTGTTCCAGTTTCACCACTTTCACATTGTCGTAATCTTTTTGGAACTGAAGAATGTTTTGAATAGTTGCCCCGCGAAAACTATAAATACTTTGTGCATCATCGCCCACTACACATACATTTTCATGCATGGCACCTAGTAATTTGATGATTTCATACTGCGCCGGATTAGTATCCTGGTACTCATCAATCAATATATACCTGAACTTTTGTTGATAGCGCGAAAGGCACTCGGGTACCTGACGCAACAACTCATAAAACTTAAGTAACAAATCGTCAAAGTCCATTGCGCCATTGCGAAAACAACGCTTGACATATTGATCATAGATCTGTCCAATCGCTGGACGATTAGCACGTATATCTTCCTGCTGAAGCGCATAATCATTGCGATACTCTTCAGGACCAATCAATGCATTTTTAGCCGATGAAATTCTATTATAGACAATATTGGGCTTGTAGTGCTTGTCATCTAAGTTGAGATCATTGATTACTGCTTTCACTACACTTTTTGCATCATCCGTATCATAAATTGTAAAGTGCTTCGGATATCCGATTTTATCTGCTTCAAATCGAAGAATGCGCGCAAAGACAGAGTGAAAAGTACCAATATATAAATTACGCGCCTCGCCACTTCCTAAAATTCGTTCTACCCGCTCTTTCATTTCGCGAGCAGCCTTATTAGTAAATGTCAACGCCAAAATATTGAATGCATCCACCTGATGAGCAGACATCAAATGAATGATACGCGTCGTGAGCACTTTTGTTTTGCCACTTCCCGCCCCCGCCACAATCATAATGGGGCCATCCTTATGTAAAACTGCTTCCCGTTGTCTTTCGTTCAAGCCACTGAGGTAATCCTGCATGCGCGCAAGTTACAGGGAATGGCTAATCAACGGTGGCGGCTTTCCAGATATTTCTGTTGTATAACCTGGTCCATTGTATGCCCGCTCAGCTTAGCCTCTAACCAAGAGATGACATCCAGGTATGCAAAAGCCCGGGTTTGAAAGCGATTTTTTTCCAGGTGTTTGATTTTTGTCAGCAAGGCTTTGAGCGCCTTTCCCACCTGCTTGGGCTGTATCGTTATTGACTGTCGTAAAAATTGCAACATCGCCTCTTCTACTGCAGTAAAATTTTTAAGCTTGGACATGAAACGGTATACCGACTTGGTAAGCGACTCCATTAACATATCATTTCCTAATTCGTAGTGTGCAATCAAATGCAACAAGCGCGCATAACATTGTAAATCGTAACGTAGGGATGTGCTACTATTTATAATTGGTTGTAAATGGTCAATACAGCGACCATAATCTCCCGATCCAAAATAGAGCATGGCGAACTTATAGTTCAGCACCATTTCATGATGCGTATCTACAAATAGAATATTGCGAGTGAGTTCTTTTTTTATACCTGGAATCAACTTAACTCCTGTCGAAAAACTGCCCTGGATAAAATGTTGATTGATACGCGCAGTATTTAAATATATAAAGCACTGCACCCTAAAATTGTCATTTTCCCGAATACGACTGAGTTTAGAAACAGATTCAAAAAAAGAAAGTGTTTCCCCGAACTTTTTGTGATTGCGTAAATCAAAATGCGCATTCAGTAATTGATGAATTCCTTTAATGTAATAGCCCGTTTCTACACGAATCATATCCAGGTTTTGCTTAAAAAGATCGACCCATTTTTGAGAGTAGCGATAGTACTGTAAAAAATCTTGTCGAATGAACGCAAACCAGGTCATACTTTGGTAGAGGTACAGCCGCTCATAAAACCCTTCGAGACTCCAGGCATCATCAGGTAAACTCCATCGTAAAAAAGCACGAACTTCTTGCTCATCATCTTCATTTCTTGCATGACCATGTTCAACAAACCAAGCAAACAGCTGCAAGGATAAATTGGAAAGACGTCCTACCCTATCTATATGTTGATTTACCTCTGTCACTTCCTGAGAAAGTGAAAGTGCACGATGCTGGATATTTCGAGTGATGTGTAAATTTTCAATACGCTTTTCAAGTGAGAGCAATTGTGGCAGAATATTATTCTTTCGGTTAGACCGAGCCATCTCTTTTGCACGATCGATCAAACGTAAACTCTGTAAGAATAATCCCTTTTTATAAAGGATATGTGCATTATCAAAAAGTTCAGTCAATTGTAAATCGATACTGTCATTACTCTTTAATAAGCGAAGACTCGATAATACTTGTTTGTAGAGATGTGTTTTAAGATTGGCCAACTGCGGTTTAGTAACACCGGATAATTTTTTGAGCAGCAACTTATCATCATAGTCGCTGAGCTTGTCCATTGCATCAAACAAGCGCACAATCTTGAGATCGGCCTTTCCGGAATTACGCTTGATATAGAGCTTAAAATGGCGTTTTTCACCCTTTTCGAGCGACTTAATTAATTGAAACAATATGTCAGTTCCGCGGTTAGACATCATAATTTATATTGGCCGAAACCCTTGCTGGACAATGGTTTTAGCAACTTGTTAACCCGTTAGCCATGCTATAAATACGCATGAGTTGATTTGACAGACGGGTAGGCCGACGCTACTTTTACATCAGTTCTTATTAATCGAATTATCGCTTTCGCTTCGGCGCAAGATTTTCATATGGCAAGCAATCGTTAGAGGTCAGTCCGTTTCTACGGAAGGACCTTTTTTGTTTTACGAAGTTACTAAATCATCTGTCCCAGGCTTGCCCTACCTTCACATTAAATTTTGGATATGGCTGTGCGTATTTTCATTACGGGAGGCACATTTGATAAAGAATACAACGAATTAACCGGGCAACTTTTTTTTAAAGACACCCATATGCACGATCTGTTAGAGTTAGGTCGTTGCAAGGTTCCTGTTGAAACGCGTACACTGATGATGATTGATAGTTTAGAAATGACGGATGAGGACCGCGAGTTAATCGTACATCAATGTCTTAGCTGTGAAGAAACACAAATTGTAATTACACACGGCACAGATACGATGGCACAAACTGCTGCCTTATTAGCAGAAAAAGTTAAAGGAAAGACCATTGTACTCACAGGAGCTATGATTCCTATCAAATTTGGTAGCTCGGATGGTTTATTCAACTTAGGCAGTGCATTAGCTTTTGCACAAACCTTACCACATGGTACTTACGTTGCCATGAATGGAAAATGGTTTCATGCTACCAACGTACGCAAGAATAAACAAACAGGTCAGTTTGAAGAACTCAGTTAACTTTTACTGATAAATTTTTGACTTGAGCACATTGCGCTCTGCTTCCGCAATGTTACTGAACAGTGATAATGGTGTACCATTTGCATTGGATTCAATCTCCAACGTACTTACAGAGATCAAGTAATTTCTCCAGGCAGTTTTATTGGACACTGTGTAAAGTCCATTATCATTTGGCATACTCACACAAAGTACTGTTGCATTACGATCTAATCTGCTGATATCATTATTTCCTTTAGGAATAATCACCACCACTTTCCAAACCTTACTAGGCACGCGTACATTTCCATTATTAATAACGGTATATGCGCCATTACTACCCACGCCACCTGAATTACCATAGTTGCCCATATAAATCCAAGCTTCATTAGTGGTTCCTACCAAACTAGCTCGAATAAAATCCTCTAATCCCGCCCAAGGACCCTGATTGAGAGTAGGCGCCTGCGGAATCATATTGGTCATATAAAATGTAGAAGAGTTTGCTGCAATGGTAGAAGTGCGATCTGCCGAAGGACAATTATGTCCTCTATCAAATCCAGATCCAGAATAACTAGTACTCCCCACGCGATACCAAGCAGTTGGCAACGTGTTATCCGAACGAAAATCATCCTGACGCGGCGCAGAACCTAAGTCTTCACTTTGTAAATGCCATGCAACCCAGTTAGGTGTACCCATTGCACTATTGTAACTGATTTTATAATAGCCGTAATCTTTCAGGTAATTGGTAGTATAAGTTGCACTCGTTTGCGCATTGGTTGGATTACCCGGAAGAATATGGTCATTATCGGTGAGTGTTGGAACCGGTGGGTTGGTGTTACTATTATCTGGTACATCTTTTTTACATGACACCAGAATAACAAGTGAAAAAAACAAGGAAACGAAGAGACTTTTCCGCATTTTGAGGGGGTTGGGGACTCAAAAGTATGTGAGTTTAACTCCTCTTTTTTGCTTGCCTAGTTGATTTTTCAGGCCTATATTTGCAATCCGCTCGAAAAGAGTAAGGATGGTGCGGTAGCTCAGTCGGTAGAGCAAAGGACTGAAAATCCTTGTGTCGGCGGTTCGATCCCGCCCCACACCAC
>JBJOGP010000055.1:0-6269 GCA_046048175.1 Bacteroidota bacterium | reverse complement strand
GTATGCCTTTTGCGTTAATAAAGCAGCTTGAACCGCACGAACCGGAACTGCTTTTGCAGAGGAATAATTTCCTTTTATTGCTAAAGCGGCTAACGTACCAGCAGCCTGGCCAATTAACAACACACAGGGCTGTAAGCGGGTTGTTCCATTGACCACATTACTCACACTAATTGCCTTTTCTGCAGCAATAATTCCCTTGAACTCTTGAGCGGGTAACAATACACCTAAGGGAACAGAAAAAGAAGGTATTGGATAAAATCCCAAATGCTGAGGCGCTTCAGGGTTTTTTCGATGGTGATGATCAATAGGATAATCACCTACTGCAATTCCTGTACGATAAAGAGGGCTAGGTTGCAAATAAGGCTGACTAATATCTTGTACTTTAAAACGAATTACCCCTTGCATTCTTCTGCCCTCTCTGTGATAGGGAATAAGGGCCAACCGATCTGTGGTTGGAAATTCATCAACTGCTAATCCCAAATTTTTATAACCCAGTTGATGTTGCAAAAAGTAAATATAGCGTAATGTTTGCTGTTTTGCTTTATCCAATTCAACTTCCCGATTTGCCGGCGAAAGAGAAATAATATTTAGATAAATATCATTACCATGACCTGGCCAATTGAGCATGTATTTATTGCCCGGCAACTTAGCATAAGTGATCATTTTAGCACAGTCAACACCAGGTTTAATTCGAGTAGTGTCTGAATAAAAATCCAAACAGCAACCATCAAACTCTCTTGGATCATACCCTACTGGTTTTGCAATAGTGCAGTCAGCGGCCTTGCCATAATCTTTTAGCACAGCCACATAGGTTAGATCTTGGATAATGTTATTGGTAGCAGGAACATTCACATTTTCACCCGTAACAGCACTTGCTTCCATTCCTATGTCGTAGGACACACCAGCACTAGCTAAAACATCGCCTAACTCTGTTGCATCAATTACTTGTTTGGCGTGTATAGTAAATTTATTCTTACTTGTTAAAGAGATGAATTGCGCCCCTACTATTTTTTTGCCTTGCACAAGTGCTTTCAAAAAACGTACACGATGCAAAACTTTTAAATTAGGCTCTGCCTTGGCTAATTCTTGCCAAACCTGATTGGCTACGTGAGGTTCAAAATGTGTATTGCTAACCCACCCGGTTGCTACTTTGGAAGCACCTCCATAATGAGCGTAAATTCGATCTCTAAATTCTCCCCACAAACCAGAAGGTAGCAGGTGATTTCCATCTGTGGCAGATACACCCGCAGCACTTAACATTCCTCCTAACCAAACCGTTTCTTCTGCAATCAATGTAGACACCCCCATTCTTGATGCGGCAATTCCTGCTGCAACGCCTGAAGTTCCTCCTCCTACCACTAATAAATCAACCGACTGATTCTTTTGCGCAAATAGCCAGGAAGAGTTTGCCTGTAGCAAACAACAAAAAAGCAGATATGTCAAGCTTCTAATCAACGTTGCTATTCTTTTATGTTGTAGGCACTTTCAATGTATTCCAAACCTGATAGAGTGAGCGCGGTATATGAAAACAACCTTTCCACTTTCCTCCTTTCAATGACAATAGAACTTCTCCACGTCGATTTAAATACCCAAACCACTCGCCGTGTTCCGGATCTCTAAAATGATTCCATGTATATTGATGTACTTTCTCAAACCACTGTGCGCAATTAACATCCCCGGTAAGTTGATACCCTTTTGCAAGCGCCACTAATGCTTCCACATGAACCCACCATAGTTTTTGATCCCACTCTAGTTGTTGCGTAGGATGACCCTTGCAATCCAGAAAATAAAAAATACCTCCGTGTTCTTTATCCCAACCTAATTGCAACATGTGCAACATGATATCCTTTGCTTTGTGAACGAGCGCCGTATCATTTTTCCGTACAGCCAAATCCATAATAAACCACATGGCCTCAATAGCATGTCCGGGATTTAATACTCTTCCTTCAAAACTGTCACAGAAACTTCCATCTGTATACACGTTTTCTAATACCAACCCTGTTGAAGGTTGATAAAAAACCTCCATCACTTCATGAATTACTTCGGGCAATAATGCATCCACGCGTTGCTTTCCTATCAAGGGTTCCAGCTCCAACGCAAGATTGCAAAGAATCATCGGCAAACTGAAGTTCTTTAAAGAGCGTGTACCCGGAACAGCTTTACTGTATACACCCTTCCAATTATGTTGTCGACGAAGAATATTTTCGAAGGTGTCAATTGCAATTGCCTTGTATTGATCAGAAGGACAGGCTTTATCTAGTGCCGCAAAGCCCATCGTTGCAAAACAATCACTAAAAATATTGTAGGGTTGTACAAGCGGACGACCATCTTGTGTCAATGAAAAATACCAATTCCCCTTTTCATCTCTACCATATTTTTCCATGAATCGAGCTCCATGCTGAGCCATCTCAAGCCACTCTGGACGAGCTTCGAGATTTTTATACATGTAACTAAAACACCAGACTTCACGTCCTTGTAACCACATAAACTTGTCTGTATCATAAACCTCCCCAGCCCGATCTAAACAGGTAAAATAACCGCCGTGCTTATGATCTTTACTATATCGTAACCAAAATGGAAGAATGTTATCTGTCAGTTCAGTTAAATACTGATCTGCATACATACTCAACAGATGTCCCTCTGAAGCAGTGGTTGTTTTGGCAAGCATTAAAATCTACCTTTCGGTTTAATAAATCTGGTCCACACAAATTTGCTAATTTTAATTATTAAAACCTACTTTCTTTTTAAATTTTTTTAATTAGTCCCCTTTTTTAGTCCTGAGTCCCAGGTTTTGAATACATTAGAACGTAGTTTACAGCTCCTTAAACCATGAAAAAACAGTCCCCTCCTTCTACGCAGCGTATACTTGAGCTATTCAGTAATACGAATGTGTCAGGGGTTGCTTATAAAAACAAATCACTCAAAAGAGCGATCATCAATCATCTTGACCTGCATGGCGAGTTTACCATCACTGAACTAAGCAAGGAACTAAATACCAGCGTCCCTAAAATTACCAGCTTGGTAAACGAATTAATTGAAGATGGCTTATTACGGGACAATGGAAAATTTGATTCCACGGGTGGAAGAAGAGCCAGTATTTATGGACTGGTTTCAGACGCTTGCTATTTTATTGGCGTAGACGTTAAGCGGTACTATATCAATATCGGCTTGATGGACTTTAAAAAACACTTGGTTAACTTAAAAGAGAAAATTCCTTATCGCCTTGAAAATACTAAAGAATCCTACCAGCAATTAATAGCGATTATAAAGGACTTTATACAATCGCATCATAGCAAGAGAGAAAAAATATTGGGGCTGGCCATCAACTTATCAGGACGGATTAACAATACGAGTGGCTATAGTTATAGCTATTTCAATTTCCAAGAAGAGCCCCTAGCAGAAACTATACAACGTTCAATCGGGATTCCCACGTTTTTAGAAAACGACTCTAGAGCCATGGCTTATGGTGAGTTTTATGCAGGAGACGTTGGAGGAGCCCGAAATGTTTTATTTGTAAACATTGACTATGGAATCGGCTTGGGAATTTTATTAGATGGTAAACTTTATTATGGCAAATCAGGTTTTAGTGGTGAGTTTGGGCATATTCCGTTTTTCAATAATGAAATCCTATGTCATTGCGGAAAGAAGGGTTGTTTAGAAACTGAAGCTTCCGGGCAGGCCCTCCTACGAAACTTTAAGGAAAAAATAAAAAAAGGCTATAGCTCTTCTGCAACCAAACGAAAAAAAGATAACCCCGACATTAATCTTCTTGACCTAATTGCTTCGGCTAACAATGAAGACATGCTCAGTATTGAGCTACTAGCAGATATAGGCGAAAAACTTGGAAAAGGCCTTGCTGTTCTAATTAACTTATACAACCCTGAGTTGTTGATTTTAGGAGGAACCCTTTCTGAAACAGGTGACTATTTAAGACTACCCATAAAAAGCGCTATCAACAAATATTCTTTGAGCCTTGTCAATAGTGATACACAGCTGCGCAGCTCTAAGCTTGGAGAAAAGGCTGGCGTTGTTGGAGCCTGTCTAATCGCAAGGGATAAGACGCTTTCACATTAATTTAATATTGGAATAATTTTCACAACTGTTAATAAGTAATTATTGGATTACTTCATTTTGAGTGTTAATATTGAATAGGCACTGATTCAATCACTAACCTAAATCATTTGCATTGACAGAGACAATCATCAACCTCGAAACGGTTAACCCCATTGAATTTTTTGGCGTCAACAACGGTAAGCTCGATATCCTAAAAAAGAAATTCCCCTTATTAAAGATCCTCTCCCGTGGCACACAATTGAAACTTAGTGGTGCTCCTGAGCAGATTGAGCCCGCCCGAGAAAAAATCTCACTAATCGTCTCCTACCTGGAACGAAATGGACATATGAGCCAGCAATACTTTGAACAGGTATTAGGAGGAGATGATGCAGAAGTGATTGACCACTTCCATGAAAAAAATCCTGCTGAAGTGCTGGTATTCGGACCCAATGGTAAATCAGTACGAGCACGCACTTCAAATCAAAAGAAGCTAGTACAGGAAGCTGATCGTAACGATATTGTTTTTGCCATCGGCCCCGCCGGTACGGGTAAAACATATACTGCAGTTGCACTAGCCGTGAGAGCGTTAAAAAACAAACAAGTAAAAAAAATCATTCTCACGCGGCCCGCTGTTGAAGCAGGTGAAAGCCTTGGATTTTTGCCCGGTGATCTTAAAGAAAAGATTGACCCCTACTTACGCCCTTTGTACGATGCACTGGATGACATGATCCCTGCGGATAAGCTGGGGTATTACATGACAACAAGAACCATAGAAATTGCACCACTTGCTTACATGAGAGGGCGCACACTAGATAATGCCTTTATTATTTTGGATGAGGCTCAAAACGCTACTGATCTTCAACTAAAAATGTTTCTCACTCGTATTGGAGCTAATGCCAAAGCAATCATCACCGGCGACATGACGCAAGTGGACCTTCCTCGCAACCAACGAAGTGGATTGCAAACTGCAGTTCGAATATTAAAAAATATTGACGGTATTGGTCATATTGAATTGGATGAGGAAGACGTAGTACGTCACCGCCTTGTAAAACAAATTTTGCGCGCATACAATAAGGAACATGAGAAAGATAATGTCGTTTAATTATGGCATTCACATTCAGCTAGCTATACTTCTATTGCTTGCAGTGGGATGCACAAACACTGAAAATAAAAATATCTCAGAAGGCAGCAATGATATTGACGCAGGAAGAAAGTTTGTTAGAGCTGCGCTGGATGGTAAATTTGATCAGGCACAACAGTTTCTTCTCGCAGATACGCTGAATTTAAATTATCTCGAAGTTGCCGCAAGAAGCTATGATAAGCTCTCTACCGCTGATAAAGAAAACTATAAAGGCGCCTCTATTCTTATTCACGAGAGTAAGTCACTAAACGATTCGACTAGCTTACTCATTTTCTCCAATTCGTTCAAAAATGACAGAGACACCTTACGCGTGGTGCGGAAAGAGAATCGGTGGATGGTAGATCTTTCTTATTTGTATTTGCACGAAACCGGACCTTCCCCGCAGCTGCCTGAACAGAAAAAAGATTCACTTCGATGAACAGCACTTGGCTTTTTGTATTTGCCGGAGGCGGTATTGGCTCTGTCATGCGTTTTTTAATTCAGCAACAATTAAACCCCGCTAAAACAAATGAATTTCCGCTGGGGACTTTCTTTGTTAATGCGCTTGGCTGCCTATTGATTGGACTCTTATGGGGCTGGAGCGAAAAAGCTACACAACTCAATAATGAGCTGAAATTCTTTTTATTTACTGGTATTTGCGGCGGATTCACCACTTTTTCAGCATTCAGCCAGGAAAGTATCTTTTTACTCCGAAATGGAGAAGCGCTTACGCTACTCTTCTATATCGTTATCACAGTAATAACTAGTTTACTACTGACTTACCTCGGCTACAAGTTACTTTGCTAACTGATTAAAGCTTTTCAAAAACTTCTTTAGAAAATTCCTCCAATGAGGGATCTCTTGCTCCCATTAAAAGCAGAACACAATCGTTGGTGAGGTGAGAACGAACCGCTTCGGTGAATTGCGAACGATCCTCAATAAAAAATGCATTGACACCTAATTGAAGCAAATCGTTAATTAGATCACCAGCAGAAATATCTTTGACTGCAGTTCCGCCGGCATAATAAATTTCGCTCATCCAAATTTCATCTCCAGGTCGTAAAGCCTTTGCGATGGAGTCTACAAAATCTGCACG
>JBJOGP010000054.1:0-6293 GCA_046048175.1 Bacteroidota bacterium | reverse complement strand
TATAAAGTGGGCGCAAGTTAGGCAAGAATAGGAAAAATTAATTTAAACCCAACATCTTGTCCTCTTCTTTGTTTTAGTTTTACCTTTGCACCGCTATGTATAAGATCCATTTTAATTTTGAACAAACAGGCCTTTCTCCAGTAGTTTTGGAGCAGGTTGAGCCAGGTCAGAGCCTCCTGGAGGTTGCATTATCTAACAACATAGAGCTTCATCATAATTGTGGTGGGGTTTGTGCCTGTAGCACCTGTCACCTCTATATTAATAAAGGAGAGGACTTTCTAGAAGAGATTAGTGATAAGGAGGAAGACTTCATTGACAGAGCTGTTAATCCCAGACTAAATTCAAGACTGGGTTGTCAGTGTGTGCTTGTAGAGGGGGCTGGAACTCTTGAAGTAACTATTCCCGATCAGACACAATTTTTAGGCGAATAATAACTGTATGACACATTTTGAACCCCCGATTGCGTGGAGCGACCATGAAGATATTGCTCTTAAACTTTACGAACGTTTTGGCGATGAATTTACGGAGAGTAAAATTTATCGCATACGTTTTACAGATTTGTTAGAGTGGGTGTTGGAAATACCTGGTTTTACAGGTACCCGTGAAGAAAGCAATGAGGGTCATCTGGAGATGATCCAGAGCTCGTGGGTATATGAATGGAGAGATAATCAAAAGTAACCTATGTCTGGCACTCCCACTTTTAATCAGATAACCACATTCGTTTTTGACATGGATGGGGTGCTTACTGATGGGACGCTTCTTTTACTTCCTGACCATACACCCGTTCGTAAAATGCATATTAAAGACGGGTATGCCTTACAACTAGCTGTAAAAAAGGGGTATCGAATCATGGTGATTTCTGGTTCTGTATCAGAACCAGCCTTGCTTAGATTAAAAAAATTAGGGATAGACTCAGTTTGGATGAATGTGCAGGACAAAAAAAATCTATTACAGGATTTAATGAAGCAAAATTCTTTGCAGCCTAATGAAGTCCTTTACATGGGTGATGATTTGCCCGACTATACCGCAATGAAATTTTGTGGCCTCCCATGCTCCCCGGCGGATGCTGTAGATGAAATAAGAAGTATCTCCAATTATATATCACCCTATGCGGGTGGAAAGGGCTGTGTTAGGGATGTGCTAGAAAAAGTGATGAGGGCTCGAGGAGATTGGGAACATTTGGAGACGGTTTCATCCTTGTAATTGTCTTATGCCACTCATTAAAGTGATTGCTGGATTTTTTAGATTAATTCGACTTCCCAATCTTATATTTATTGCGCTCACGCAGATCTTACTGCAATATTGTATCTATGAACCTCTGTATCGGCCATTTGTAAATGATGATGACACGCGACGTTTTGGATTTTTAGTCATTGCGTCTATTCTTATTGCTGCAGCAGGTTATATTATCAATGATTATTTTGATATTGACATTGATCAAATAAATAAGCCTTCTCGTTTGGTAGTTGGTAAATTAATATCAAAGAGGGGGTCTATCTTTTTACATTTCGTATTTAATGCTGTAGGGCTAGTTTTTACCTGCCTGGCAATTCGGTCTACCCAACAAGTTTATCTTGTTTTTTTGAACCTTGGAGTGGTTTTCTTGCTTTGGTTTTATTCTGTTCGCTATAAAAAGACACTACTAGTCGGTAATGTCATTATATCATTGTTAGTGGCTTGGGTCATTGTTATCTTTTTTTTGTCAAAAATGGATCCTATTCAGCTTATTCGGGGCGCAGATAAAAGCCAATCCATTTTTTATCAGCTTACTATTTTATATGCTGGTTTTGCTTTTATAGCCACTTTCATTCGGGAGTTGATCAAAGATGTGGAGGATCAGGTGGGCGATCGCCGACATGGTTGTAAAACACTTCCAATTATGTGGGGTGCTGTTTTAACCCGAGCTTTTATTGTAAGTTGGGTCATCATTTTAGCGCTACTTGTCATTTTCGTGATGCTATACTTGTTACAGCTTAAAATGCGAATAGCTTTTGTTTATTCCTTTCTCTTCGTTCTTATTCCAATTTTCTTATTACTTAAAAACTTAACTAAAGCCACTACTTCGAAAGATTTTGGTAAACTTAGTGCACAAATGAAATGGCTTTTACTGGCTGGTATCATTTCCATGATTTTCTTTTATAGTCGATAATATGCAACCAATTATTTTAGCATCTCAGTCTCCTCGTAGAAAGCAATTACTAGAATGGGCTGAGGTTCCGTTTACGGTAATAGTTAGTGATGTTGAGGAGTCATTTCCACCCGATTTATCTCCTGTTGATGTTCCAGTCTTTATTGCCAAAAAGAAAGCAAAGGCAGTACAGCAACATAAAAACGAGCAAGCAATAATACTTGCTGCAGACACCATTGTGTTATTGGATGACCATATCCTTGGCAAGCCTGTACACCGAGAAGAGGCCGTTAGTATGCTGCTGGCTCTATCAGGGTCTACGCACCGTGTAATTACAGGTGTGGTGATTCGACAAGGAGAAAAAGAGTTCTCCTTTCATGATATAACTGAAGTTACTTTTCACTCGTTGACACAAGATCAAATTGAATTTTACGTTGATCGGTACAAACCTTTTGACAAGGCGGGTAGCTATGCTATCCAAGAATGGATAGGGGTGGTTGGAATTCAGTCAATCAAAGGTGATTTTTATAATGTGATGGGTCTTCCTATCAGTAGGGTATTACAATATTTGCAGGCTTTTAATTAGCCCATTCATTCCAATTTATCGCGACTTTAATTTCGGGATGAATACTATTCAAAACTGGACAGGTCTCTGCCGTGTTTTTCAGAATAATCTTACTTCTGGTCTCAAGGTCTATAAGAGAAGAGGGTATTTTCACGTTTAGTTTGATTTCGATAACTCTTCTGGGGTCACTCGCCATAATTTTTTCAACCTCAATGCATAGGTTTTCTAAACTGGTGTCCATGCTACTGGCTTTAATTCCCATTACAGTTAACATACAGGCTGCTAGACTTGTTGCTAGTAAGTCTGTAGGAGAAAATCGTTCCCCCTTTCCATGATTATCTACTGGGGCGTCGGTTTCTATTGTGGATCCACTTTGATTGTGCGTACAACTAGTTCGAAGGTTTCCTTGGTAGTAAACGGCTGAAGTCATTCTCAATAATTTTCATAAATTTACGTTTCATAGATAAATTATAGCTGTGCGTAGCTCATTTATATTACTTTTTGTTTGTTCACTAATCTTACTGACCAAAGCTTCTTATGGTCAGTTTTCTCAAAAGGATGAACGAAGAGCTGAAAAGAGAAAAAAAATCAACGCCTTAATTCGACAAGCCGAAGAAGGAACACTAGTCTATACTAAACATAGTGTATTTGGATTTCAAGCACGATCGAATGGGTATGGACTTTTTTATGAATTAGGTACTGCGAAGACCCCTTTAAAAAACAATCTGTATCGATTCGATTTGACCGAGATTAAGCATCCAAAGGAAAATAAATTTCAAAATCTTTCGAATCCTTTCTTGTTTATCAGCAATCCCTATATCTATGGGAAAGTCAATAATTTTTATCAGGCCTCTTTTAGTGTAGGTCAACAGCGATTGCTGGGGCAAAAAGGAAATAAAAATGGAGTAGCCGTTTCATTGCTTTATCATGGAGGGTTATCTTTAGGATTGCTTAAGCCTTATTATGTTGAGGTAGAGGACCCCAATGGCCCTAATACTAAATTTATCAAGTATAGTTCGCAGGATTCAATATTATTCCTAGGGCCTGCCATAATGGGAGCCGGAGGATTTTGGCGTGGATGGAATGAGTTGAAACTTAAACCTGGAGGTTTTGTCAAGTCCTCCTTACGATTTGATTACGGAAGATTTAACGAAGTGGTCAGTGCGCTTGAAATAGGTTGTAGCGCAGAATATTTTGCTGGCAATGTTCCTATTATGGCCCTTCAAAAAAATAAGTCTTTATTCTTTCAGGCACATATTGCACTGGTGTTTGGCCGAAGAAAGTAGTGAAATGTTACCTTTGTAACATGTCTGCACCCTCCGTTGATTCTATTACCTCTGCTCATCGTAAAAAGCCGGATTGGCTTCGTGTAAAACTCCCCATTGGTGAGAATTATAAACATGTGCGGCAGTTGGTTGATCAGCATAAATTGCACACTATCTGTGAGAGTGGTAATTGCCCAAACATGGGGGAGTGCTGGGGGGCTGGTACCGCCACTTTCATGATTTTAGGAAATGTTTGTACGCGTAGTTGCGGATTTTGCTCTGTGGCCACAGGCAGGCCAGATGCGGTGGATTGGGATGAGCCACAACGAGTGGCAGAGGCTATTTTACTGATGAAAGTTAAGCATGCTGTTATCACTTCTGTTGATCGTGATGAATTACCTGATGGGGGTTCAACAATTTGGTATAATACAATCAAAGCGGTCAAGACACTTTCCCCCGAGACTACCTTGGAAACTTTGATTCCTGATTTTAAAGGTCGTAAAGATGACATTCAACGAGTAATTGACGCGGCTCCGGAAGTAGTAAGTCACAATATTGAAACTGTTGAGCGAATGACAAGACAGGTTCGCGTGCAAGCTAAATACTGGAGAAGTATGGAAGTAATTCGTATTTTGAAAGAGGGGGGCATGCGAACTAAAAGTGGAATTATGTTAGGATTAGGAGAGGAGAAAGAAGAAGTAATTCAAACGTTGCAAGACCTTAAGGAAAATGGTTGTGATGTAGTTACCATTGGACAATATTTGCAACCAACCAAAAAGCATTTACCAGTTGCCAGATTTGTTCATCCTGATGAATTTGCTGAATATCGCGAAATTGGCTACCAACTCGGTTTGGATTATGTAGAAAGTGGACCGCTGGTTCGTTCTTCATACCATAGCGAAAAACACGTGATACCTGGATTTGGAAAAAACCAATGGCTTGCCAGCCGTTCAATCTAATACTATGAAAAAGATAGTGAGCTATTTATTTTTTTCACTGCTAACTATCTCTTCCTTTGGTCAAACCAACTGGGTTAGCGTGGATAGCCTTTATCAACCACTCCCGACTTCCGCTAAGCTTTTTAAAACGACTTCTCCGCTTAATCAGAAGCCTTTTATCGCCTATGCACTTATTGTTGAGTTGAAAGATCCCTCTCTTGATTTTACAGTTGATACAACTTTTAATCGAAGATTAACACCCGCTGCGTTTTATCAAAAAAATAATAAACCCTTAGCAATTCTTAATACCAGCTTCTTTTCATTTACCACGCATCAAAATTTAAATATTGTAGTAAAAGACGGAAAACAGCTGGCCTTCCAGGTTCATTCCATTGCTGGTAAGGGAAAAGATACTATGGCCTGGCGACATCCAATAGGAAGTGCGCTTGGTATCAATCGTTTTCGTAAGCCAGATGTGGCGTGGGTTTATACAGATTCTTTTGCCAAATACCCGTTAGCTATTCAACAGCCTATCAAACCATTAAAAGACAGCACTGCGCTTTTTTCAAAGCAGACATTTTTAAAAAATTTAAAGTCTTCTCAGCAAAAAGCAAAAAATTGGAAAATGCAAACAGCTGTGGGTGGAGGACCTGTGTTAGTTCAAAATGGTATGATTTCAATTGCCAATGATCAGGAGATGAAATTCGCTGGTAAAGCAATAGACGACAAACACCCTCGTTCTGCAATTGGCTATACCGCTGATGGCAAGTTGGTAATAGTAGCAATTGAGGGTCGTCACCCAGGGGTTGCAGAAGGTGCCACCTTGAAAGAAACCGCTCAGCTTTTAATCGAATTAGGTTGTTTGGAGGCGCTTAACCTGGATGGAGGAGGAAGTTCCTGTTTGTTAATCAATGGAAAACAAACAATCACTCCTTCTGATAAAGAAGGAGAACGGGCAGTACCAGGAGTTTTTATTATTCAGTTGAAAAATTAATCTTCCCAAATTAGCGCACTTGCGCCAAGAATGGCAGCATCCGCTTCTTTCAAATTACTGAATACGAGCTTTACTTTATTCTTGAATACTTGACAAAGGTTAGCTTCCATTGCCTCCTGTGTGGGATTTAAAATAAGATCTCCTGCTTTGGTGAGTCCTCCAAATAAAACGATGGCCTCTGGCGAAGAAAACATCACAAAGTTGGCCAATGCTTCACCAAGAAGTTGCCCTGTAAACTGAAAAATTTCTAAAGCTATTTTATCTCCCTGTATTGCACAATCATATACTTTCTCACTTGTTAGTTCCTCGGCTGGAATCAATCTCAATGCGCTATCTACAGTGGGAAACTGCTCGAGCATTTCAAGCGCAGTTTCTCTAACTCCTGTAGCAGAAGCATAGGATT
>JBJOGP010000053.1:0-6340 GCA_046048175.1 Bacteroidota bacterium | reverse complement strand
AGGTCATTGGTAGGCTCATCCAGAATTAGAAAATTGGGGTTTCTAAATAGTATCGAAAGAAGATGTAGTCTTCTTTTTTCACCGCCGCTTAATTTACTTACATACGTATACTGCTTATCCGGTTCAAATAAAAAAAGCTGTAAAAACTGAGCCGCCGTTAAGGTGCCGCCCTCTGCTAAGGGAAAACTTTCTGCAATGGACTTGACAAACTCAATTACGCGAAGATCTTCCTTTAATTGAAGGCCTTGTTGTGAATAATTGCCAAATACTACTGTTTCTCCAACATTTATTTTTCCGCTATCAGCAGCCTCAAGGCCTTGAATAATGTTGATGAAAGTTGATTTACCCACTCCATTAGGTCCTACAATTCCAATTCGTTCTCCTTTTTTGAAGGTGTAATCAAAACCTTTTAGTAGATGCAAATCGCCATGCGATTTATATACTTTTTTCAACTCCAAAATTTTTCCACCCAACCGGGTCATCTTCATAGTGAGCTGCAATTGCTGGTCTTGGGTAGTTTGCTTCGCCTTTTTTTCAATGGTCGTAAATTGATCAAGGCGACTTTTGCTTTTGGTTGTACGCGCACGTGGTTGTTTTCTTACCCATTCTAACTCTCTCTTATATAGGTTTCGGATTTTAGAATGGCTTGCTGCGTCACTTTCCATTCTTGCGGCTTTTTTCTCTAGGTAATTCGCATAGTCGCCTTTGTACGTATAAAGCTGACCCTGGTCTAATTCCCAAATCTCTTGGCAGACTGTATCAAGAAAATAACGATCGTGCGTTACCAGGAGCAACGTTGTATTCTCTTTATTTAAAAAGTGTTCCATCCATTCCACCATGGCTACATCCAAATGGTTGGTTGGCTCGTCCATGATTAGCAAGACCTCTTTTTTACCAAATCCAATATCAATGAGTGTTTTTGCCAGCGCCACTCTTTTTTGCTGGCCTCCACTGAGCGTGGATAGTGTTCTATCTAGAAAATGGATATTTAGCTTGGATAATATTTGTTTTATGCGCGCATCTGCATCCCATGCTTGCAATTCATCCATTTTTTCAATAGCCGCTTGTAATTGTGTCTCATTTCCTGTGGCAACCTGTGTTTCATAATCACGAATTGCATTCATGATAGGGTGGTCGTGAAAAAAAATATTCTCTGCTACTGTTTTTTGCTCTTCAAGCACAGGGTTCTGTTCAAAAAAGACTACTTCTACATCCTTGTGAACCCATATTTTTCCTTCGTCGGGTTGTTCTAGTCCCGCCAATATCTTTAACAACGTTGATTTACCGGTTCCGTTTTTCGCTATAAGAGAAATGCGGTCTCCTTTGTTGATGTGAAAGCTAAGTGCATCAAACAAGGGCTGAATACCATAGCTTTTAGAGAGCTTTTCAACGGAGCAATAGTGCATTGCGCAAATTTACTGGCTTTATCTCGCTAAGAAAGCAATTAGCCAACATAAAAGAAAAGATAATAGGATCATTACGTAAAGGCCGTATTGCTCCATGAACCAAGTGCTTCGATGTTTTTTTTTGTATTCGTGGACTTGTTTAGTTGTAGCAGTCGTATTTATTTTCTCCAATTCTTTTAAAATAACTTGCTTTTTTTCAACGGGCAGCGGCTCTATTGATTTTAAAAGAAGCGATACGCAAGTTGATAAAAGATCGGTTTCTTTTGATGTATTCAAAATAGCTATATGTGAAGGAGAAAGTAAAAAAAGCAGATACTGCATCAAATAGACTTCGTCTATGCGAAATGCGTTGGTGGTGGCAATTTTTTGCTCTAATTGCAAGCATGCCTGTAAAAAATCTTCAGCTGTTTCTGCTTTTCGGACTGTTTCTCCTCTCGTTACTTGTTGAAGCCACCTTTGTTGTAGATATTTTTGCTTTTTGACTGGATCGGTAAGCGTCTCGTATGCTTCTTGAATCTCCTGAAAGGAAGAAAGACTTGTGGATACACCGCCGGTTTTGTCAGGATGGTGTTGTTGCACCAATTTCCTCCAGGCTTTTTTGATTAATGCTGTAGGTGAGCCCGGTTCTAGCCCCAGTGTTTTGTAATGATCTTTATAGATATTCAAAGTTTGTTTGGTTCAAAGTAGCAGCAAGTACTGCCCACCCAGGTTTTATTTTTATTATAACGTGTTCCAATCATTTCGCCTTTACTTAGTCTGCAAAGACTGTTTACAGGAATGGGTTTTTCGGCAGTAGAAGGCCACCAATAAAAAAGTCTGATTTCTGCTTTTGCGGGTCCATCAGGCGTTTCTATCACATTCGCATAGTTTACCTTTTTTTGTAAAATCCACTCCTGTGAATTTTCAATATTTTCTACATCTTCATAGGTAAAGTCCAGTAATACGCCTTGTCCACCAAAAGAGAAAAGAGGTTTTAGTACGTATTCAGATAGATTAGCGGGTAACTGCGTCACTTCATTTAAAAAGTAGCTACTAGGAATAGTGGGGTGGTGTAAAAAGGGTAGGGTGTATTTGCTAATTCGGTAAAACCAATTTGGGTGTATACACCATTCGACCTCAAGTTCTCCTTCTAATTTTTGTAGCTCTCTTTGTATAGCAGGCGGATAATTATAAAGATCATCTGGTATTAGACGGTTAAAAATTCGCTTAATACGAATCAGGCGCTTCTCCTTTTTATAAAATAGTTGATTTCCCTCTCTTATTATTTCAGTCAGACAAATGGGTTCTATACCTGTAAAGTTTTTTGTACAGGTAAAATCTATTCTAGTCTTTTGCTTTTTAGGAAAAATGTCTAGTAAAATAACTTCTTCGGGTAAATAGTTGTTGAGTAGTAGCTTATTCAGCTCATTCAGGTATGCTTCTTTGTCGTATCCACTCAAGTATGTTGAAAATCCAGGAGGAATTGAATTGAATATTCGAAATTGGTCATCTAATAAAACCTGGTAGGCAAATAAGGATGGGAAGCCCTGCATCTCTATTAGTTGCGGTTCCCACTCACCTTGTCTCGTTTTACAAACAGCAAAGTCGAACACAATAAATACAGGGTTCCCCTCTGAGCCTCCAAAATTTACATTTGAGGGGATTGCTGCATTCGTATTTTTCTTGAAAGCTGGTTCATTGATTTCAGCAAGGATATAATCGCAAGCCGCTTTCATTTGATCCGTAAACCTTGCCGGTACAAATAATGGCGTTTCTGCAATTCGGAAATCTAAGTCCCCTGGAAATTTATTCTCAATATCCTCAATCATCGCTTGATAGCGGGCCTCGCTAAAAGCTTGGTTGAATTGACTTCGGATAGGCGAGATCATTATTTTTTTGAGTTGGAATATTCTACTTTCCCGTTGCTATAGGTAGCGATAACTGAGATTTCTTTTAGTTCCTTTGGCGAAACCTTCATTAAATCTTTATCCAATATGACAAAGTCAGCCCACTTCCCTTTTTCCAAACTACCTTTTTTTTGTTCTTCAAAATTGGCACGTGCTGCCCAAATAGTCATGCCTCTTAACGTCTCCTCTCGGCTCAGCGCATTTTGCATTTGAAATCCCTCCGCAGGCCATTCGTTTGCGTCTTGTCTGAATACAGCCGCAGAGAATGTTTTGAAAGGAGAAATATCTTCAACAGGGAAGTCTGTGCCCAGCGGAATCCAGTTGTTTTGTTTTAATAATGACTGATAAGCGTAGGCATGTGGGGTACGCTCTTTGCCCAATCGATCTGGTGCCCAATACATGTCTGATGTGGCATGCGTAGGTTGCACAGAAGGAATGATTGCATATTTGCCAAATAGTGGAATATCAGCCGGGTTGACAACCTGTGCATGTTCTATTCGCCAGCGACGATCATTACCAGTTGAAAGGTATTTGGCGTATGTAGATAGAATTACTCTATTGCCACTATCTCCAATGGCATGCGTGTTCATTTGCCAACCATTTTTATAACACCAGGAAGCGACGCTATCATAATGCGCAGCGCTACTCAGTAAAAATCCATGGTGAAGCGCTCTGTCACTATAGGGCTGTAACAAACAGGCGCCTCGAGAGCCTAGTGCTCCGTCCCCATATACTTTGAAGCTTCTTACAGTTAATCGATCTGTTATCTGCTGTCCATTTTTTTCTGCGTAAGCATAATTTGCTGGTTTGTCACTTAACATGATGTACAAACGCATACGTAGGGAATTATCTTTTTGTAATTCTTTTAGTCTCTCAATTACGTCATAGTCAAGTCCACAATCAACTAGTGTTGTAAGGCCCATGGCAAAGCAATTAGTTTGTGCTTTAGCAATGGCTTTTCTAAATTCCTCATCAGTTTTTGCGGGAATTTTGTTGCTTACCAGGTCTACTGCGTTATCAATTAAAATACCTGTTGGTGTGTCATTGACTGTTTCTACTTCACCGCCTACTAGTTTTTCTTTGCCGGTTACACCTGCAATTGATAGTGCTTTTTGATTGGCAATCGCAGCATGTCCATCAACACGTGTAAGTAGCACGGGACGATCTGGAAACAGCTTTGAAAGCTGCGTATTGTCTGGGAAATTCTTATTCGCCCAGTCATTTTGGTCCCATCCGCCACCCACAATCCAGCCAGTTGGGTTTTCAACTGAAAAGGCTTTTACTTTTTGGAGAACTTCCTCCCAGCTTTTAGTGCCTACCAAATTAACTTGCAGTAGAGTTAGTGCGTAGCCCACAAAATGTGCATGTGCATCAATAAATCCAGGGTAAATAAATTGATTTTTGGCATCTTTTTTTTCATTGAACGAATAGATAGACTCCAACTCTTCTTTTTTTCCTGTTGCAATCACAATTCCCTTGTCAATGGCCATAGCATCTACAACCTTAAAACTTGAATCAACCGTATAGATATCTGCATTATATATCAGTAAATCTGCTTTGGGGTTGGTACAGGATAATAAAAAAAGACAAAAGGAAAAGATAATGCTGATGTACTTCATAATTAGATCCCTTTTAAAAATTGTTGTTGAATAAAAGCTGCCACTTTTTTCAAATCACTGGTTATATTGAAGACAGCCAATTGTTGATCTGCCCCGGTTCCGTTTTCTAAAATGGAATGTACCCCCTCAATTCGATGTCGACTTCCTAATTGGTCTAAAACGGGGTCTAAAAAATCGAGTAATTCATATAGCAATGTTCGTGTATCTACTTCTTCTTCCTTTCCAAAATCAATTAGTGATCCCTCTACGCCATAACGGCTTGCTCTCCATTTATTCTCATTGAGCAATGCTCTTGAATATTGAATGAAGTTCAAATTTTTAGAGTGAAGCATATAGATCCGAGCACATATTGCTTGAAATAAAGCCGCGATGGTGATGGTTTCATCGGCCGTTAAAGGGATGTCGCAAATTCTAAATTCAACCGTATTGAAATGGGGGTGAACACGTAAGTCCCACCATATTTTTTTAGCGCTATCGATGCAGTTTGTTTTAATAAGTAGCTTGACATAGTTGTCATACGCTTCTATGCTCTCAAATGAATCTGGGATACCTGTGCGAGGAAACTTGTCAAACACTTTTGTGCGATACGACTTATAGCCCGTCTTTCTGCCTTCCCAAAAGGGTGAGTTAGTGCTTAGGGCGAATATGTGGGGAAGGAAATAGCGTGTACTATTTGCGATATGGTTAGCCATTTCGCGGCTTTGCATACCAACATGTACATGTAATCCGAAAATAAGGTTACTACGGGCTGCATCCTGGAATTCATTGACAATTTCGTTGTACCTGGCGTGATCTGTAATGAGCTGACTTTCCCAATGGCTAAAGGGGTGTGTGCCCGCTGCACCTATCGCAAAGCCATTAGCTGTCGCAATTTCATGTATTGTTTTACGGAGATGGGAGACATCTGTATAGGCTTCATCTACGTTGGCGCAAATAGCTGTACCCACTTCCACTACTGCCTGGTGCATTTCTGCCTTTACTTTGTCTTTTATGATCTTTTGTCCTTCTTGTACTAAGCGCTGCTCATGACTTTTAAGTTCAAGGGTAGCTGGATCCAGCACCATGTACTCTTCCTCAATTCCTAGCGTAAATATTTTGTAATTCAAGCTCATGATCTCCTCGAAAGTATTTTTTTGAACCCATATAAACAAATCCTAGGGAGATCCCCATACTCTGGGAGATTTCCCATTTGTGAGGCAAATAAAAAAGCCGCTTCAAGTGTGAAGCGGCTTTTAATAACGTCTTATTTTGATTAGTTAAATAAGTAACGAATACCAAACTGAATAGAGTAAGTAGAAGCTGTACTTACGTTATCACGGAACGTTTTAGTGATGATGTCACCGTTGGCGCTTGCTAAACGATAGTTTGGCAGAACAGTACCTCCAGGAATCAAGCTGTTAGCATTGGTTACTGCCAAAATTCTACTATT
>JBJOGP010000052.1:0-6348 GCA_046048175.1 Bacteroidota bacterium | reverse complement strand
TAACCGGCTCTCTAAAAATTACACCAGGGGCCTTACGCTCTAGTGGCATTTCATACAAGTCGCCAGTGATTGGTCCTTTACCATCAATAGGTTGACCTAAGGTATTTACTACACGACCGAGCATACCCTCTCCTACTTTAATAGAAGCGATCTGACCGGTACGCTTTACTTTAGAACCTTCTTGGATACCACCTGTTTCTCCCATCAATACGACACCCACATTATCTTCTTCTAGGTTCAATGCAATGGCACGAACTCCATTTTCAAATTCTACGAGCTCACCATAACGCACATTGCCCAATCCATATACACGGGCAATACCGTCACCGATCTGCAATACGGTTCCTACCTCTTCTAAATCTGCAGTAGCATTAAAGTTGCTCAGTTGTTGTCTGAGTATCGCACTAATTTCATCGGGCTTAATCTCTGGCATATAACTTGATTTACTTGTTATTTGATCTTATAAACAAAATCGTTGTTCTCAAATTGTTTTGCAATTGCTTTCAAATCGTAAGCAACACTAGCATCCACTAGTTTATCATCTACTTGTAAAACAAACCCACCAATGATGGATGGATCTACTTTTTCTTGTAGTTCAACGGAAGAATATCCTCCAGATTTTTTAACCTGGTCTAAAATAGACTGCTTCACTTCGTCGCTGGCAGGTGTAGCTGTTGTTAGTTGTACTGTCTTGATTCCTTTTCTCTCCTTGTAAGCATTAACAAAAGCAGCACAGATTTCGGGCAAATAACTCTCGCGATTCTTATTTACCAATAACTGATTGAATGCATTGGAAAGTTCACTTAAATGCGCCTTAGTAACTGCGCTAAGAATTTTTCCTTTTACATCTGATTTGATAATAGGACTGCGAAGCATGCTGGCAAAATCACGGCTTTGCTTGCAAACATCCTGTAGCCACACCATATCAGCATACACTTGCTCCAACTGTCCTTTTTCAACAGTTAGATCAAGTAGAGATTTGGCGTAACGAGCAGCTAAACGTGGATTTGGCATGACGTGCGATTAGTTCATTTTAACAGAATCCACCAGCCCTTTGATGTGTGATTCTTGAGCTGACTTATTTTCTAATTCTTTACGAAGTACTTTTTCACTTACCTCAATCACCAACTTACCAACCTGGTTTTTCACTTCGGTCAATGCAGCCATTTGTTGTGCATGGATTGCCGCCTGTGTTTCAGCCATTATTTTAGAAGCCTCTGCTTTGGCTTGATCCTTTGCTTCAGCAATAATGCGGTCTTTGGTTTCTCGAGCTTCTTTAAGCAATTGTGCACGCTCTTCACGCGCCTTTGCTAACAAAGCCTCATTTTCACTTTTCAATTGCGCCATTTCTTCTTGCACACGCTTAGCACTCTCCAATGAAGTTGCGATACTCTTTTCACGCTCACGCAATCCATTGATGATAGCAGGCCATGCATACTTGGCTAACAGAAAGAAAACAACCAAAAAGGCTACCAGCGTCCAAATCAATAAGCCAAAACCAGGAGTTAAAAGATTCATAGTATAACTAGTTTCAATTTTTTAAAGTGAACTACTGCATCCTCCGCCCTGTGCTTCCGATGCAGTAGTTGCAGACCAGGTTAAAGTACCATGGCCAAAAATCCCACGATGATCGCGAACAGTGCAGCACCTTCTACAAGGGCCGCTGTAAGGATCATGTTACCGCGGATGTCATTACTAGCTTCAGGTTGACGGGCAATCGCTTCTAAAGCTCCTTTACCGATCTGACCGATACCGATACCGGCACCAATAGCAGCAAGACCTGCGCCTACTGCACCACCTGCGTTAGCAACTTCAGCCAGCAGCATTACATTCATAAGATCCATGTTGGTTGTATTGAGGGTTAAAAAATAAACAATTAATGATGCGCTCCTTCTGCACTGTCATGATGGTCACCTTCCAAAGCTTGACCAATAAACACTGCACTGAGCATGGTGAAAATAAATGCCTGAAGGAAAGCAACTAGTACTTCGATCAGGTAGATAAATACAGTAAAACCAATTGAAAGTGGAGAAGCACCCCATCCGGCAATTGGACTCAATTCTCCAAAAATGAAAATCAAAGAAATCAAACAAATAATAATAATGTGCCCCGCTACCATGTTTGCAAAAAGACGGATGATCAATGCAAAAGGCTTGATAAACACACTCAGAAATTCAACCGGCACCAGAATAAACTTCACACCCAGCGGAACCCCCGGTGGATTGAAAATGTGTGCCCAGTAATGTTTGTTTGAACTGAATAGAATCACAACAAAAGAGAGTAGACCAAGTACAACAGTAAACGCAATATTACCTGTTACGTTAGCAGAACCTGGAATCAATCCAAAAATGTTATTCACTAATATGAAAAAGAAAACAGTCAACAAGAAAGGAAGATAACGCTCGTATTTGTGACCCAAATTTGGTTTTGCTACTTCGTCACGCACAAAGGTGATCACTGGCTCCAACAAACTTTGAGAACCCTGCGGAGCAGAGGTAACCCCAATTCCTTTTTTGTAACGTCCCGCCACACGAAACATCAACACAGTGAAAACGATTAAGGCCAACAGCATTTGCACTACGTTTCTTGTCAATGACAAATCGTAATACTTCACCGTTGGATCAAATTTTCCGTTTGCATCGAGGGGAACTATGGTTCCAGCAGAGAATTTCTTTGGATCTAATCCCAATTCATGAATAGAATGCTCATTCAATAAAGTGTACCCTTTATAAGCAGCATGACCATGTTCAAAATTGGAAGACATGAAAATATCCCAGGTACCCCGTGTAGGAGAGTATAATATTATAGGTAAAGGAAGTGTTACAGGATGCTCGCCAATATCCATAAAATGATATTCATGCCCGTCTAATACGTGGCCAAAAATCACTTCAGCAGCATCAAATTTCTTTTTTTCAGTGGGCTGTGCATGTTCACCAGCAGGTGCTGTTGCCTCAGCATGTGCATCACCCTGCGCATGATCTTGTGTATGCTCCTGCGCCCAGAAAAACAAAGGAGATAAGGTAAAAACGAGGGTTAAAACCAGCGTTTGAATGAAAGATTTACAGCTTCTGCACATACCTGCCTCGAAATTTTGCGCAAAGATAGGGGTGAGTGCTTGAAAAATCGAAGAAAAACGGACAAAATGGAAGGCGATTTTAGCCCGATTTTTTTAGGCTATTGGGGGGTTGAAAATTGCATCCGAAATAACCTGGCATAATGTCCGTTTAATGCCACTAACTGCTCGTGAGTACCACTTTCAACCAACACCCCTTTATCCAAAACCATGATCCTGTTGGCTTTGCGAATGGTCGAAAGCCGGTGGGCAATCACAATCGAGGTCCGTCCTTTGATAAGGGTATCGATAGCAAGCTGGATCAACTGCTCACTTTCTGAGTCTATGGAAGAAGTGGCTTCATCCAAAATCAATATGGAAGGATTGTACAATAAAGCCCTTACAAAGGAGAGTAACTGGCGCTGACCCATAGAGAGCCCCAACCCTCTTTCCCGCACGTCATAATGGTACCCGCCGGGTAGTTTCATGATAAAATCATGGAGCCCAATCATGCGAGCGGCCTCCTCTACTTTTTCCAGCGTTATGGATGGGTTACGAAGAGTGATATTATCTAATATGGAGCCGGAGAACAAGAAAACATCTTGCAAAACCACTCCTACTTGGCTTCTGATTTCATCCAAGGAATAAGAAGTAACCGACTTGTCGTCGATTCGAATATCCCCTTCCTGAAATTCATACAAACGTGTCAACAACCCCGTGATAGACGTTTTGCCACTTCCGGTATGCCCGATTAATGCCACTGTTTCACCAGGCTGAGCAACAAATGAGATTCCCTTTAACACGGGAACATCCGGCAGATATGAAAACTTTACATTTTCAAATTCGATTTTCCCTTTGAATCGAACTGGATTAATTGTTTGCGTAGCAATCGGAGGCGCAGCTTCGGGATTATCTAATACTTTAAACACGCGCTCGCTGGCAATAATCCCCATCTGTAATACATTAAACTTATCTGCCAATACCCGAAGCGGACGAAATAATAAATTGAGGCATAAGATGAATGCAATGACGGTTCCCTGCTGATTTTCCTGGAGATGAAGTGCTTCTTTAGAGGTCCACCACACCACCAATCCAATGGAAAGCGCCAACACAATTTCAACAACTGGAAAAAAAACAGAATAGGCGAATATCGCTTTGATATTTGCATCGCGGTGCTGACGATTAATCACTTTAAATTTTTCCATCTCCCGCTCTTCCGCTGCAAAGGCTTGAACAATTGACATTCCGGTTAAGTGTTCCTGAACAAAGGCATTCAGTGACGCCACCGCATTACGTACAGCATGAAAAGATCGGTTGATGCTTTCTTTAAAAACATAGGTAGCAATAATCATGATCGGAAAAGGAATCAGCGCAATCAAGGTTAACTGCCAATCGGCCCACAACATATACGTGAGCACACAAAAAATAGAAAGCAGATCGGCAATGATCGGCACAAGTCCCTCCGCAAAAATATCATTGATTGACTCAATGTCATTGACAGTTCGCGTAGTAAGCGTACCCACAGGCGTCTTGTCAAATTGAGAGAGATGTAGACGCAATATTTTTTCATAAGTCGTAGTCCGCATGTCCATCACAACGGATTGACCTAATGAAGCTGTTAAAAAAGTAAAGCCAAATCGCAAGGCAGTTTCAATAATGATCACCCCAATTTGAATCATCGTTACCAACACAACCATGCGCGGAATCTCTTTTAAGATATATGCGTTGACTGTTTGTTGAATCAATAAGGGACGAATGGGAGTGATCACCGCTAACAGAATGGCTAACGCAACTGATGCCCAAAAACGAGTTTTGTAAGGAGCTGCAAAAGCAAGTACTCTTCTAAGTAAGTTCCAATCGAAAAAAGTGCGGGAAGGAGTTGCCACATTAAGGAGTTGAAGAGCTGCCGATAGCTTTAGTATATGCTTTGATGAAAAGTGCGCCTAAGTTTTTATGTGGCGGAACATAATCTTCAAAAATTTTATCCGTAACCAAGCGATCCAGTTCTTGCCAAAAACCAATCCACTCAATATCATTCCCGGAACGAAGTTTTTCCATCAACAATCGCAAAAAAGGATTATTAACCGGCGCATCTGCAATTTGTTTGGTCCCGATGATGTGAGCATCGGGAGCTTTTTCCAAAATATCATGAATCATATTATATCCACCACAAGAGCCCATGAAAACTATTTTGGAGGCAGGAGACATTTGCGCTATCGTGTAAGGGGCATTATAGCTATGGCCCCGATTAATGGTGACGCGTGGAATAATTTTTTGTTCCTGTAAAAAGTTATTGAGCTCTTCTTGTGCTTTTGCATCTTCATTGAGTTCTTCGGGCAAGGGTCGATTCATATACAAATTGACTGGACGACCTTTGCTAGCACTCACTTTTACCCAATACTTACTGGATTGATCAATTCGCCAGTTTGCATTGTTAAACATATTAACCAGTCCCGGAAATACACCAATCCCATCCTTATCTCCATAAATAAATAATTGTACCGTCACTCTTCCACTATCATCTGCCAGATCTTTGAAAGGCACTTGATAAACGGGTGGAATGCCCAACTCCTTCGTCAAGTCAATTTTTTTTGTGCTATCCGCAGACAGGAAAAGTTTTTCCAAAATAGAATAGATAACCATCCCCTTTCTACTTCCGCGTTGTGCTGCTTCATTGTAATTCTCTTTGATGTTTTGCAACATTCGGATAGCAACGGGTTGAAGTGACTCTGCAATGCTGGCATACGAATCAGCTACATCGGCTCCATCTTCTAACCCATCTGTTTTGTCAAGGTTTTTTACAAATGCGCGCATCAAGGTATTGGCAGGATCTTCCTGCCCCTGTTTTTTTGAAGCTGGGAATGAAGCTAAAAACTCATCTAGTGTATTGAAGGCCGCTGCCATTTTGATAAACTTCCGGTAACGATCAAATCGAATAAGCTTTAGTAATGAGTCGCCACGATTACCAATTTTAGTCATCATCAATGGATAGACTCCGCGAACAAAACTGGAAGTATAAATAGTTCCATCAGAAGAAACTGCTAAATAATATAGCTCGGCAGCTGTTAAGGGCTGTAAAATTTTAAAGCGCACCTGCAAATCTTTTTCATTGTGGAGCGCATTAATCACTGTAACAAAATGAGCACGTGCTTTATCTTCTAAACGACTAGTCAAAATTCGATGTTCCATTGCGGTATCCCCGCGCATAGCACGCGCTACATAATCCATTTGTGTTGCCACCAATAAACGGTAATAACCCAATGTATCTTCTTTGACTGCATCGATCTGCTCTATAG
>JBJOGP010000051.1:0-6617 GCA_046048175.1 Bacteroidota bacterium | reverse complement strand
GTAATGATTTGGGTAGCGGACGCCCAGGATCAAATCATCTATACAAATCAAGAAGCCAAAAAAATGTTTGGCCTTACGGATGACATGAAAGTGTCAGTAGGAGAAATGTCCAATTGGGTGGAGCCTGAGTATAAAGAAATAGTAATACGTGAGTGGGATCAAAAAACAATAAAGAGAGAACCCGTTAAAGTGGAAATGGAACTTCGAACAGCAACCGGGGGCCCTCGCTATTTATCTCTTAGAGCGATTCCGAGATTTTTAAAAAATGGTGAGTTTATTGGATATATAGGTGCTACACTTGATCTAACGCAAGAAAACAATTTAAAGTTGCAGGCGGATCAGTCAATGAAAGCATTACGCGCCAACGAAGAAAAGTTCAGGAGCTTATTTGAAAATATGGAGTTGGGCATTTTAGAAGTTGATCTAAATGATAAAATTATTTATGCCAATGACGCCTTATCAAAAATATCTGGATATAGTCAAAGTGAATTAGTTGGTAAAATCGCCAATGAAATCTTCTTACCCAGTCAAGAAAGCAAAAGTCAACTTGAGGCGCAAAATAAATTTCGGGAACAAGGAAAATCCTCTGTTTACGAATTACCACTAAAGAGAAAAGATGGATCGACAGGAAAGATGGTAATAAGTGGAGCTCCCGTATTTGACGCAAATGGAAATGTTTGTGGATCGGTGGGCATTCACTGGGATGTTACTAAAATCAGGGAAATGGAAATCGCACTGCGTGAACAGGAAGTACGCAGAGAAAAAGATCTTTCAGAAGCTAGAATGCAGGCAGAAGACCAACAGCGTTATGAAATTGGGCAGGACTTACACGATGGCGTTGGGCAAATGCTGGCACTAATCAATATGTATATTGGCATAATCCGCTCCAAAGGGACCCTGACTAAAAAAGAATTAAAAGACCTAGAGCATGCCATACAAAAAACAATAGAGCAGGTAAGAAATCTCTCCCGCTTATTAGCCCCTCCGGAGCTAAAAGATATTGGATTGAGAGAATCAATTCGCGAGCTAATCAACTCATGTTCTATCATGAAAAAACCATCTTTCAAATTAGACATTTATCCTGTCGAAGACGATTACAATCTGAATATGGGTAAAAAACGGATGGTATATCGTGTGTTGCAAGAACTACTGAACAATACCTTCAAACATGCCGAAGCAGACAATGTGGAACTGAAACTATACTTCGATAAAAAGAATTTTTACTTACTCTATCAAGATGATGGACAGGGGTTTGATCAAAATAAAATCAAAAAAGGAATTGGACTCGATAGTATAGAGTCAAGAATCAAATATCATCAGGGCACTTTAAAACTAGAAAGCACTCCAGGAAAAGGTAGTAAAACGACTATTACTCTCCCTATTGGATAACTAAATTTCCCCAATGAAAAAAGCCATCCAGAAAATCTGAATGGCTTTTTTTACTTCGTTTGAAAAAGCTTAGCTGAGGTGTTTGCCTAAGTACTTAGCGATTTCGAACATAGACACCTGGCCTTTACCACCGAATACTGCTTTCAGATTAGCATCCGTGTTAACCATTCGTCTGTTCTTGTTGTCTTGAAGTTTTTTGGATTTGATGTAACCCCAAATCTTCTTAACAGCCTCAGTACGAGGTAATGCTTTTGAACCTACTACAGCAGCAAGTGCAGCGCTAGGATTCAAAGCCTTCATGAAAGCCGCATTTGGCTTACGCTTAGACTTTTTCTTAGCTACTTTTTTCTTTGCAGCTTTTTTAGCAGGCTTCTTAGCTGCTTTTTTCTTTACAGCTTTTTTAGCAGGCTTTTTAGCTGCTTTTTTTGCTTTCTTCTTAGTTGCCATTTTTCTAAATTTAGAATGTTAATGGGTTAGGAAATATTTCGATATCAAATATAGATTTTTTCTTTTCTAACAAACATTTCATTGGGAAAATTTATTTCCACCTATGGGGATTTCTCTGCTAGCTGACAATTCACTTGCTTTGCAGTATGGACAAATCCTGGTTATCTCGCACCACCCTTCTCATAGGAGAAAATGCCGTTTCTCACCTGAATAACTGCCATGTAATGGTTGTGGGACTGGGAGGAGTAGGCTCCTATGCCGCAGAGTTTATTGCCCGTAGCGGCATAGGTAAAATGACCATTATTGACGGGGATACGGTTGATCCTACCAATAGAAATCGTCAGCTTCCTGCCTTAGCTACCAATCATGGAGAGTCCAAGGCACTCATTATGAAAGAGAGGCTACTGGCCATCAATCCCGAGCTGAAATTGCAAGTGATACAAGAGTTTGTCAACCCCGAAATGGTTACGGCGCAACTAGCAACCCAACCTGACTATATCATAGATGCCATTGATAGTATCACCCCTAAACTCACTTTTATAAAACTGGCATTGGAAAGCGGACTGCGTGTAATTAGCAGCATGGGTGCGGGTGCAAAACTAGACCCTACGCGATTGCAGGTAGTGGATATTTCCAAAACGTATAACTGCCCTTTTGCCCAGCAAATCAGAAAACAATTGAAGACACGCTTTGGTATTCGCAGAGGGCTAAAAGTGGTGTTTTCTCCTGAGGAACCCATTCGCGAAAGCCTGATGCTTACCGACGGTCGCAACTATAAAAAATCAGCATACGGCACTATTTCATACCTACCGGCTACATTTGGTGCAGTGGCCGCATCGGTTGTAATTCGTGAATTAATAGCAGAAGCAAGCGCTGACCAGACTCAATAGCAGCACTGAGTAGACTCACTGTTACAGGTACAACTCCCTGCTATCTTGAAGCGATTTAAAAACTATGCGCTTTCACGATCGCCAGGATGCAGCTTTACAACTTCTACCCTTACTAGAAGATTACCGCGATAAAAATCCAGTTATTCTAGCCATACCACGGGGCGGTGTACCCATTGGATGCATTTTAGCGAAGGAATTACGGGGGCAATTGGATCTATTGATGACAAAAAAGATTGGCGCACCCGGTAACCCTGAATTTGCAATAGGCGCAGTAGGACCTGACTTTGTATTGATAGAAGACGAATTTCCAGTTGACAGAACCTATCTGCAACAAGAAATCAAACGGATTCAACAGCAATTGAAGGAACGATATGCGCTTTTCAGAAAAGGACAACTCCCACTACCCCTTGAGGGGAAAACTGTAATCATAACAGACGATGGCATTGCAACAGGGCGCACATTGCTAGCAGCGCTGCCAGCGCTTCGCAAAAAAAATCCCAAGGAACTAATCATTGCAGTACCGGTTTGTTCGGTGCCTGCCCGAATGCGACTAGAGCCTCTCGTAGACAAATTAATCAGCTGTGATGATCCGGACCCTTTTATTGGAGTGGGACGTTTTTATGAAAACTTCGAGGAAGTAACGGACGCTCAGGTGCTTTCATTAATAGAGGAAAACCAAAAAACAAACCATGAAGCCAAATCGTAACAAAACACTTTTTTATTTAATCAATAGCATTACTCTTTACAGAATCATTACTGTACCACTATTGGTGTATTTACTATTAACAGAACAACTCGATTGGTTTAAATGGTTGATTGGAATTAGCTTCTTTACAGACCTCATTGATGGAGAACTCGCAAGAAACTATAATGTAACAAGTGTGTTAGGCACACGACTAGATTCCATTGGAGATGACCTCACTGTGCTTGTAGCCATTTTTGGGCTTTGGTACCTAAATCCTTCCTTTATAAAACAAGAATGGGTGATGCTTGTCCCACTAAGTTTTTTGTTTCTACTACAAACCGGAGCTGCCTTATATCGCTATGGAAAAATCACCAGCTTTCATACCTATCTTGCTAAGCTAGCCGCACTAACACAAGGAGTCTTTTTATTGTCGTACTTTTTTTTAGAGAACATTCAATACACACTTTTTTACACTGCCGTCGTCGTAACAGGTATAGAGCTGACTGAAGAAATTATCTTAGTCTACTTACTTCCCCAATGGGAATCAAATGTCAAGGGACTTTGGTGGGTATGGAAGAGAAAGCAATAACGCGTTTGCTCACTAAATCATCTACAATTAAACGCCCGTATTCTTTACCCATCGAAGCAGAAGAAGGAGGATCAAAACTTTGGCTTTGTGCTGAATAGAGTAATTCACTGCTTTCTAAGTCGTACAAATTGGATTCCCAGAAATACTTTGTATCGGTAGTGTAATACCCTGGAGAGTAAATCCGTCCATAAATTGTGCGGGAGTAGCCCCAAAAGCGATTATAATAAATTCCATAGGGCGTATAAAAGGAATGGCCGGGTATATAGTACCGTTCGCGCGTCTTATCGAGTAATACAATCGTGAGAACTGCGTCTACTCCTGAGTTTTTTAATTTCTCAAGGGCCTGCTTCTCCGATAGCTGATCAAATTCTTTAGGACTATACAGATCACAGGCACATACCGCAGTTTGTCCACGTAAACTTAGTTCCTGTGCTAAGTACTGCTCCATTTCTTCGCGAATGGTTCGATCTGATTCTTTAATCAATCCTAGTACAATCACTTTTTTAAATGTAGCGGTTGCTTTATCACTGGAGCGCCACGAACTGGTAATGCGCGATGAAGAGCTACAAGCAAGTACTACGAATAGTAAAACAACGGCTGCGTATTTGGGTATTACATACATGCACCCAATATAACAAGAGAGAAAGGAGATAAGAGATGAGCCTTATCAGGCTATAGCTGTCAAGAATCAGGACTTTTTTGCCGTAGTGCAATTTTTACAGACTCCCTTTACCAACACATCTACTTCCTGTGGTTGATAACCGCGCGGAAGTCCAATGGATGGAGTAACAATATCATCTAAACAAAGTGTTTGGTGGCATTGACGACAGAAAAAATGAATGTGCTGGTGTTCGTGATGACCAGGAGCGCAATCGTCATTACAAAGAGCATATCGAACCGATGCATCTGCACTAGGGATCGCATGAATGATTCCCTTTTCTAAAAAAGTTTGAAGCGTTCTGTAAATAGTAACACGGTCAAAGGTAGTACCAGCCTTTTTTTCAATATCACTGTGTGAGAGCGCCCCTTTTTGCTGCATAAACAGCTGCATTATTTTTTTGCGGCTATCTGTCACACTAAGCCCCTTTCGCTTGAGGGACTCTCCGATTTCAATTTTTTTATCGTTGTGTTTGGAGCCTGACATCACTTAAAATTAGCATCATTTGCCAATAGCTTACGAGCGTCTCCGATTAATTTTTTTACATCGCGATCGTCAAGGCCATCGTATATTTTTCGCACATCTCCATTACGATCAATCAATGCCCAAAACTGCGTATGTAAAAAGTCGTCATCAATAGACTTTACATTGTTTGCAGGATCATCAATCGTATAACTCAAGCGAGCCATGCTATACAAGCTATCCTTTCTTCCTGTCAAAAAAATCCATTTGCGTGTGTCCACACCCATAGAATCTACATACTTTTTTAGCTGGGGCACAGAATCTGTTTCTGGATCACAGGTATGAGAAAGCAATAAAAAGTCAGGTTCAGCTTTTAGTTCTTCATAAACTGTTTTGAGATTATAGTTCATACGCGGGCAGATGCCCTTACAAGTCGTGAAAAAGTAAGCCGCTACAAACACCTTACCCTTGACATTTTCCTGTGTTACAGGTTGGCCATCCTGATTGATAAATTTAAATGGGCGTACAAAACTGATGGGAGCTACTCCACGTTTGGTAAAACCAGGAATGGTATTCACCAGTACTGCATAAAATACAAGCGCAAGCGAAACGAAAAACGCAGTGTAAAGCCAACCTTTTTTTGACATGAGTTTTATTGTACCGCAAAATTACGAAGGGGAAGGTTGCGAGATGACACAAGAATTCAATTTTTGCAACTTTGTTGCTTTTTTTATACTTTTGTAATCGTTATGAAACTTCGAATCAATTGGGATGCCCTTGGAATTAGCGCCTCGATAGCCTGTGCCATTCACTGCGCTTTGCTTCCGTTGTTTCTATCCAGCTTACCTCTTTTTGGAATCAACATCATACATCATGTAGGCTTTGAAATCGGAATGATTGTCTTAGCCTTTGCAATTGGCAGTTACTCGATGTATCATGGGTACAAAAAACATCACCATAGCATGCAGCCCTGGATTCTGTTTTCAGCAGGGATTATTTTGCTTGCGGTCAAACAGTTTTTTTTGACCGTACAAATTTGGATTTTGATTCCTGCTGTTATTTTAATCATTGCTGCGCATATTCAAAATCACCGGGCTTGTCGTATTCATAACCATGCCCACCACGACGATTGCGATCACTAAATTGCGCAAAGCATCTTAACTTAGAAGATGCGCAAACTTTTACTTCTTTCCATTCTTATCGGATGCTGCTTGGTATCCCCTGCACAAAAAAATGCAAGGCAGAAAATTCTTACACTGCTTGATACACAAACCCAGGCCTGGAACCGAGGTGATCTGGAAGGTTTTATGAAAGGCTATTGGGAAAATGATTCCCTGCGGTTCATTGGTAAATCAGGTATTACCTATGGCTATAATAATACCCTGAACAATTACAAACGCGGCTATCCAGACACCGCAGCAATGGGTAAACTTCAGTTTACCATTTTAGTAGTCAAAAAATTATCGCCTCGCTATTTTGAAGTGGTAGGAAAATGGT
>JBJOGP010000050.1:0-7526 GCA_046048175.1 Bacteroidota bacterium | reverse complement strand
CTCTACTCGATAGGCACCGATGTGCTGGGTAATTCCTCCGGCCTCACCTGCAACCACGTTGGCACTACGGATATAGTCCAAGAGAGATGTTTTACCATGGTCAACGTGACCCATGATTGTTACAATGGGGGAGCGATGCTTTAATTCAGAAGCGTCATCTTCTTCTTCCACATCTTCTTCCATCTCCATTTGCTTCTCCATATCAATAAACTCTACCACGTATCCAAATTCACTAGCCACTAGTTCAATCACCTCTGCATCTAAACGTTGGTTGATAGATACCATGATCCCCAAACTCATACACTTGCTGATTACATCAGCAAAACTCACATCCATCAAACTTGCTAATTCACTTACACTGATAAACTCAGTCAACTGTAATTTATTGTCAACTGCTTCATTGCCCATGGCCTCGGCCATCTCCTGCTTTTTCTCACGGCGTAGCTTAGCTTTTACACTCTTTCCTTTACCAGCACCACCAGTAAGTTTAGCTTGCGTTTCTTGAATTTTACGCTGAATCTCTTTTTCATCAATCAGTTTCTCTTCACGACGTACACCACCTCTTTGTTGAGGAGGTCGTTGTTGTTGTCCACCTCGTCCACGATTGAATCCACCACCACCGCCACGATTATCCTGGTCTTTATTGACGAATACCTGGCGTTGAACATTGTCATTTTTAGTGAGCGGAATACGTTTACGAGGTCTCTTCTCTTCCCGAACAGGTCTTGTATCATTATTAACAGGTAAGTCAATCTTACCCAAAATCTTTGGACCTGAAAGCTTTTCAACTTCAATATTTTCAATAACAGGAGGAGCTTCTTCAACAGGTTTGGCAGGTTCCTCTTTTACGGGAGGAGCCACCTCTGCTTTTACTTCTGCTTTCTTTTTCTTTTCAACAGGCTTTACTTCTTCCTCAACTTTTTCTTCCTTTTTTGCTTTTGCAACTTTCTTAGGACGAACAGAAGAATCGATGGCATCCAAATCAATTTTTGTAACCACTTTCGGTCCTTCAACAACGGGTGCCTCTGCTTTTACAATCTCTTCTGCCTTTTCAACTTTTTCTTCCTTCTCTTCTTTAGCAGGAGCAGGCTCTTCTTTTTTACGAGAAGGCTTTGCAGATTTAAAAGAAATCTCTTCTTCTTCCTTTTTCTTGCGCACCTCACCTGGTGCATTTTTAGGAAGTTCCAATTGGTCGCTTTTCATTTTAGCGGCCTTATCACTTTGGAATTCCTGTTGCAAGGAACGATACATATCCTCCGTCAACTTGGACGTAGGCTTCAAGTCATCTTTAGGAAAGCCCTTACCTACTAAAAAGTCGATAAGCGTATCCTGTCCAATGTTGAACTCTTTGGCCGCCGCCAGTAATCTAGGAAGTTTTAACTCTGCCATTCAGTTGTTTTAATAACCTTTATTCGTTTTCAAATTCAGTTTTAAGTACTCGACGAACTTCATCAATTGTTTCTTTTTCTAAATCCGTTCTGCGCTCAAGTTCATCAGCAGAAAGATTTAACACACTACGTGCAGTATCACATCCCACACGCTTAAGTTCGTCTATCACCCACTCATCAATCTCATCGGTGAATTCTTCCAAATCAATATCGAACTCTTCTTCTTCACCTTCATTGTCTCTATACACATCCAACTCGTAACCCGTCAACTCAGAAGCTAATTTAATGTTGACGCCTCTACGACCAATGGCCAGTGACACCTGATCAGGTGCCAGGTAAACATTTGCATGTTTATTCTCTGTATCCAATTCCATGCTAGTGATACGAGCAGGAGTCAAAGAACGTTGAATCAACAATTGAATATTAGTAGTGAAGTTAATCACATCGATATTCTCATTTTTCAATTCACGTACAATTCCATGAATACGGCTTCCTTTCATTCCCACACAGGCTCCCACAGGATCGATACGATCATCATAAGATTCTACTGCTACTTTTGCTCTTTCTCCTGGATCTCTTACAATCTTTTTGATCACAATCAGACCATCAAAAATTTCCGGTACTTCAATCTCCAGCAACTTCGCTAAAAATTCTGGAGCGGTACGTGAAAGGATGATGACCGGATTGTTATTTTTCATATCCACGCGTCTGATAACCGCACGGATAGATTCTCCTTTTTTGAAATAATCTTGTGGAATTTGTTCACTCTTGGGAAGAATCAATTCGTTGCCTTCTTCATCCAATAACAAAATTTCTTTTTTCCATACCTGGTAAACCTCTGCACTAATGATATCACCAACACGATCGCCATATTTTTTTGCGAGTGCATTTTTCTTGAGGTCACTGATGCGACTTGCCAAGGTTTGTTTTGCAGCTAAAATTGCACGACGACCAAAGTCCAGAAGGTCAATTTCTTGATAAAGCTCTTCACCTACTTCAAAGTCAGGTTCAATTTTGACAGCTTCAGAATACGCAACCTGTGCCAACGGATCTTCTACCTCACCGTCTTCCACAATCATTCGACGACGAATAATTTCAAGGTCTCCTTTTTCGGCGTTTACGATAACATCAAAATTTTCATCACTTCCATATTTCTTACGCAACAAGGTCTTGAAAACATCCTCTACCACTTTCATCATCGTTGGACGATCAATATTTTCCGCGTCTTTAAAATCCTGGAAAGCATCGATAAGATTAATACTAGCCATACTGCAAATTTTTGAACCGGTTCTGTTTTAGAATTTGATTTGAATTTTTGTTGATTTTATTTGAATAAATGGGATAGTCAACTGAGTAGTTACCGCCTTTTTGCCCTTTCCAGTTGTACTCTCCACTTCTATTGCCTCTTCGGTCACAGCTTTCAATACCCCTTCTTGTTTGATTCCATCGTTCAAAATAACCTCCACCGGCCTTCCAATGTTTTTAACATATTGGCGGTGCATTTTTAGGGGTTCATCCAGGCCAGGAGAAGATAATTCCAAGGAAAAGTCCCCATCCGGGAAAACCCCCTCTTCTTCTAACTGGCGGTATAATTTTCGATTGTAAGAAACCAACTTATCCACGCTAACTCCTTGATCTCCATCGATATAGATCTTCAGATTATTAGTTGGTTTAATACGTATCTCCACCAAAAAAAGATCTTTTTCAGCCCCAATCAGGCTGACTACCCGCTCTTCCATCGCCTTTATTAAAGCACTATTGTCCATATAGCTAAAAAGAAGAAGGGAACGACTTCGTTCCCTTCAATCACCTTCAGGATGCAAATTTACAACTTCAGAATCGAGTGACCAAAAAACAATGGCAGGTTCGGCTTGACTTATCTTTGCCCCTGATGAAATACATTCTTTACTTTTTCCTCCTGTATTTTGCTTTTCAGTTCATTTTCAGGGTAGTAGTTCCCCTTTTTCTGGCTGGAAGACAGCTAAGAAAGGGCTTTAAGCAAATGAAAGAACAGATGGAAAACCAGTTTAGGGGGCAGCAAAACCCTACCGACCCGTCGCCCACAGATTCAACAACCCGGAACTGGACCAAACCCAGCTCCAAACCAAGCAAAGAAGATTACCTGGAATTTGAGGAGGTTAAAGAAGAGTAAAGGACGCTTTTTGGCTAGCCTGAGAATTACCTCCAATAAATACATGAAAGAGTCCGGCCTCTGTGATAGACTTTCCTAGTTCGTTGTAAAAAGAAAGCTCTTTTTCAGAAATAGTAAATACCACTTCTTTGGATTCACCTGGCTTAAGATTGATTTTTTCGAATCCCTTTAATTCACGAACTGGTCTAACTAAAGAAGCAGTCACATCCTGAATATAAAATTGTACTACCTCCTCACCTTGGTATGCGCCAGTATTGCTAACACGAATTTTTGCCTGAATTGTTTTACCCGTTTTTATCAATGTATCACTCAATTGAATGGCTCCATATTCGAAGGTGGTATAACTCAAGCCATACCCAAATGGATAACGTGGACTATTGGGTAGATCGGTATATGCAGTAACATAGGTAAAATCAGAATCGTTCTTAAATGGACGTCCGGTACTATAATAATTATAGTAGATAGGAATTTGCCCCTCATGACGAGGAAAGGTCATAGGTAATTTACCAGAAGGGTTATAATCGCCGAATAATACATCAGCGATAGCATTACCCGCTTCGGTACCTAACCACCAGGTATATACGATAGCTGGAACATGATCTGCAATCCAATTAAATACAAGGGGTCTACCTGCACTAATCAAAACAATCACTGGTTTGCCAGTAGCTACTAACTCTTTTACAAGTTGCTCTTGCATACCTGGCAGGCCTAAACTACTTCTGCTTTTTGCTTCACCAGACATGATTGCAGATTCACCAATACTTACAATTGTCAACTCTGACTCTAGGGCAGCCTGTCTTGCCGCTTTGAATCCCGAAGTATCTTGACCAGTTATTTCACAACCTTTGGCATACGTTAGTGATGAAGCAGTTCCTACTTTATTGATTATGCCTTTCCATAATGAAACTACGCGTGTAGAATCGTCTGGCCAGCTATAACTCCAAAAACCATTATTGTCAGCAATTGCCTGCACTAAAGGACCAACTAAGGCAATTTTTTTAATGCCGCTTTTAGATAAAGGCAATAATTTTTTTGATGTGTTAGGAAGCGGCTCATTTTTTAAAAGAACAATACTCTTTTTAGCAATATCTCGCGCAACTTGAAGATGTGCAGAATTATTCCAAACCTCCTGCTCGCGCTTTTCATTAGAGAATTTATAAGGATCATCAAAAAGACCGAGTTCAAATTTTTTTGTTAAGACTCTTCTTACCGCTTCATCGACATACTTACTGTCCAGTTTTTTCTCCTTAATTAAATCAACCAGTTGTGATGTATATGCTCTGCTTTCCATATCCATATCACTGCCTGCTTGAATTGCTTTTAGAGCGGCGTCTTTTAAATCAGCTGCATACCCATGATTGATCATTTCACCGATACTTCCCCAATCACTAACCACCATCCCTTTGAACTGCCAATCTCCTTTTAATAATTTTCGTTGTAAATAAGTATGTGCAGTAGCAGGAATACCATTGAGATCGTTGAAAGAATTCATGAATGAAGCAACACCTGCCTCGGCAGCCGCTTTAAAAGGAGGCAAATACACTTCATGCAGTTTTCGCAAACTCATGTCGGTCGTATTATAATCTCGACCGCCCTCTGCAGCACCATATGCGGCAAAGTGTTTTGCACAAGCCATCACTGCATCAATACTTCCCAATCCATTTCCTTGAAAACCTTTTACACGTGCCACTGCAATGCGACTGCCCAAATAAGAATCTTCACCGGCTCCTTCCATTACGCGGCCCCATCTTGGATCGCGTGCAATATCTACCATAGGAGCAAAAGTCCAGTGTATACCGGAAGCCGAAGCCTCAATTGCAGCTATGCGTGCTGCCTTTTCAATAGCTTGTAAATCCCAGCTAGCAGCCTCAGCTAATGGAACAGGAAAAATAGTTCGGTACCCATGGATTACATCTTGCGCAAATAAAAGTGGGATACGTAATCTTGATTGCATGGCAATCTCTTGCAACGAACGTGTGCGAGCTGCACCCGTTACATTCAAATAAGATCCAATTTTACCTTGACGCACACGATCTTGTTTGTCCCCCTCTTTGGTAATTGGACCCGTAGCGGCAAAATCGCTACTGAGTTGATTCAACTGCCCAATTTTTTCTTCGAGTGTCATGAGTTGTAGCAGAGAATCAACTTTTCGCTGAATCCCAGCAGACTGTGCACTTGCAAAAAAATTAGTAGCCAGTATTAAATAGAGGAACAAACTAAAAAAACGCATTCTTTCAATTTTATTGATAAACCCGAACATAATCAATCAACATTCTTTGCGGGAATACAGCATCATTAATTCCATATTTTCCTCCCCAAGTTCCTCCTACGGCAACATTTAATACAAGATGAAACCGTTGATCGTAGGGCCAGGTTGCAAATCCTTTAAGATCATTTTCGAAATAATTAATCTGCTGCTGGTCTACATAAAATGAAATAGATTTCTCATTCCATTCAATGGCATAAATATGAAACGCAGAAGACAAATCAGGCACTGATATACCTTTTACTTTTTGGGTACCTCTCATTCCGTTATAGGCCTCTGTATGAACTGTTCCAAAAACCGAATCAGGATAATACCCCACATTCTCCATTATATCTATTTCTCCGCTTTTAGGCCAACCTCCATATACATTGTCGGTAGGCAACATCCAAATTGCTGGCCATATTCCAGTGCCTTTGGGTAACTGCGCCCTTACTTCAATGCGTCCATACTTCCAATCACCCTTATTCTTACTAACTAGTCGCGTAGATGTATACAATGCATCTTGCCAATTTTCTTTACGAGCCTCAATTATTAACAAGCCATTTTCTACACGTGCATTCTCTTTTCTATCCCATGTATAAAACTGTGCCTCTTGATTACCCCAACCACAATTTTGAGGACAACCGCGGCCTCTGTCATATCCCCAACGCGATGAATCAGGAAGGCCTTTGTAAGAAAACTCATCTGCCCACACTAGTTTCTTAAAATTGGACTGCGCATTTATTGCAAAGCAGTTCAATAAAAAAAACAGAAATAACACAAGCTTACTCATATTACGAATCATAAAAACATTCAATTAATTATACACCCGTACGTAGTCAATTTCCATTGTTGAATTACTGAAGGCAGGATCTACTGTTCCACCAAAATTTCCACCCATTGCAACATTTAGAATCAAAAAGAATGGTTGATTAAAAGGCAACGTACTTGTATTAGGGAAAGTAAAATAGACTACATCGTCTACCATGAACTTTATAGCCTGGTCATTCCATTCTATACTGTATACACGAAAAGTAGAGGAGACATTAGAACTTAATGTTGTTCCACCAATTCCACCACCTCCCGAATTACCTGTATAATGGACAGTTCCGTGAATTCGATTAGGATCATTACCACGGTGTTCCATAATGTCTATCTCGCCACAAGCAGGCCAACCAACGGTTCCAAAATTTGCACCCAACATCCAAATAGCTGGCCATGTACCTACACCAACTGGCAGTTTTGCTCTGGCATCTACTCTTCCATATTGGAAAGAGAACTTATTACGAGTCAATAAACGGGCAGAGGTAAAAGCACTACCTGAAAAAGATTCTCGTTTTGCTGTAATTTTTAATGTCCCATTAGAAACCTCGGCATTATCCAACCGATTGGTGTAATACTGTAACTCTGCATTTCCCCAACCACCTGCGCCAATGTCATATCCCCATTTGGCAGGATCTGGCGCACCTGGTGAGTCAAACTCATCAGCCCAAATCAATGAACGCGCAACTGTTACTGAAATCGTTTTGCGAATAGATGCAGTTTGACCCCCTGCACTTTTTGCAATCACATTAATATCATATGATCCGCTTGCAGGATAGCGGTATGTTAAATTGCCATCCATCGATGTTCTAAATACCCCATTCCCTAAATCAAAATCAAATGAGACAGCATTCGTTGCTGTTGCACGAAAGGTCACATTCCCACTGTTATCAGTTGATACAGTTGCAGTGAGTGTAAG
>JBJOGP010000049.1:0-7577 GCA_046048175.1 Bacteroidota bacterium | reverse complement strand
TATTAGCAGACACGAATGCTCCTAAGTTTGGGGAGCCAACTTCTTCTTCTCCCTCAATCAAAAACTTAATATTGGTGGTGAGCGTATTTGTTTTGCTCATCAGCTCTAATGCTTTGACATGCATATAAAACTGACCCTTGTCATCTGCCGATCCTCTGGCAAATACTTTCCCATCTTTAATAACGGGTTCAAAGGGTCCGCTGTGCCAAAGTTCTAATGGGTCCGCCGGCTGTACGTCATAGTGACCATATACTAAAACAGTCGGTGCATCTTTACTAATTATTTTTTCACCATAGACCACGGGGTATCCCTTTGTGGGCATTACTTCTGCTTTTTCACAACCAGCCTCTAAAAGACTCTTCTTTACAGCTTCTGCACAACGAAGCATGTCTTCTTTGTGTTCAGACTTTGCACTGATTGAAGGAATTCGAAGCAGGTCTATCATTTCTGTTAAAAATCGGTCCTGGTTTTTTTCCTGGTATTCTTTCCACGCTGCTGACATAAAAGAGTTGTTTAAATAATTGAGCACAAATTTACTATTTCAGATTTGCATCTTCCGTTTTATCATCTCGGGTGTTTCGGATATGAGTGGCTTTGGTAAGTGTATTTTTCCCAAAACGGTCATTGAGCGCATCCATTGCTTGGTAGAGTTGAAGCTTTTCTACCTGCTGATCAAATAAACTCATTTGCATGGTAATAGGAACCAGGTGGCTACAACGGACTCCTAATAATCGCACAGGTCTGCCTTTTTGATAAAGTTCGGCAAATAGTTTTTTTGCTTTAGCCTGTAATACATCATCAAGTACAGTGTAATCTATGGTTTCTTGTTTGGAAGTGACTTCAAAGTCGTGGTATTTTATTTTGACAGTTAGGCATCCACTCATTTTTTCGTCGCTACGCACATCTGCTGCAGTTTCTTCTACTAATTCTAGCAATTGTTGCACTAAAAATTCAGTGTCATTACTATCTTTTTCAAAGGTCTTTTCGTGACTGATACTTTTTTGTTCCCAATCTGTAATCAGGGTGGTACTGCCTCTTCCTTGTGCTTTTTCCCATAGGGATTCACCCCATTTGCCAGCTATCGCAATCATCAATTCCAACGGAGTTTTTGCGATATCCTCTATTCTGTAAAGGCCTTTGCTTCGCAATAATTGCGCTGTATGTTCGCCTACGCCGTTGATTTTATCTATTGGTAAAGGCCATAAAAAAGCAGTCTCTCTCCCGGGAGGTACTGCTAAAAAGCCATTGGGCTTTGCCTCATTGGTAGCCATTTTAGCAATGAAACGAGCTGATGCAATTCCACAGGAAATTGGTAGACCGGTTGTGCGGGTAATATAGGCTCGTAATTCTTGTGCAAAAGAGTTGACTCCAAAAAAACGGTCCATCCCGGTTAGGTCTACATAAAATTCGTCGATACTTGCTTTTTCAAAAACGGGGACACGTTCCGCCATCAGTTCTGTAACCCACCTTGAATAATGACTGTATTGGCTTCTGCTTGCATTGGTAACAATGGCCGAGGGACATTTTTGCAAGGCCTGTTTCATGGGCATCGCAGAATGAATACCAAATTTTCTGGCTTCATAACTACAGGCGGCTACCACTCCTCGGTCGCCTCCGCCAACTAATACTGGTTTTCCCTTTAGCGAAGGGTTATGTAAAATTTCGACGGAAACAAAAAATGAATCCAGATCAAAATGCGCGATATGGTGAACCGGCGCAGACATATTTTAATTATGAAAGATAGATTGCTAATAGGCCTTCGGGAAGTCGCACCAGCACTTGTTGCGATGCATTATCAATATCAATGAGTGTGTCCTCATTTAGAGGAATCAGGACTTCCTTATTTTGGATAATGATTTTGCACACCAATTGTTGTGGCTGTTCAATCACTTCTATCACCTCGCCAAGCGCGGTATTGTTTTCAATAATGGTGAATCCAAGTAAAGAGGCCGGAGCAGATTTACTGGCCAATCGCTGAAACTCTTCTTCGGGTATCCAAACTATTTTTGTGACGAGTTTTTGTGCTTTTTCTCGCACTTCAATACCTTCTATTTGGATAAGAACTTCTGTTGCCGTCTTCTTTTTTGCAGATTTAATAAAGTAGGGTAGAAGATTACCTTTTTTCTCTTCAATGTATAATGCCTCTAAATTTTTAAGCGAAGAGGCTTTTCCAAGGTAATGTTCAAGTACTAGTTCTCCTTTGAGTCCATGAGCACTGACAATCTTTCCTAATTTGAGATAACTGGCCATCAATTGCAAAGCAAAACAATATGCCTGATCAAAAAAAATCCCAATGTTTAGAAAACACTGGGATTAACAATTTTTGTTGTGACGATTGATTAAGCTTCTTCGCCTGCGCCTTCAGCAGCAGGAGCACTTTCCTCCACAGCAGGAGCTGCAGCGGCCGCTTTTTTAGCAGCAGCTTCGGAAAGAACAGCTTGACGCTTTTCACGACGCTTACGTTGGTTATCCTCGTCTTTCTTTTTGATTTGGATGTCGTGTTGTGCAGTCCATTCAGTGAACTTTTGCATAGCAGCAGCCTCATCAAATAAACCTAAGCTAACACCACGGAGTAAGTGCTTCAGGTATAAAACTCCTTTGAAGCTTAAAATTCTGCGTACAGTGTCAGTTGGGGTTGCACCCTTATTCAACCACTCTAATGCCTTTTGGCGATCTAGTTGAATTGTTGCAGGAATAGTCAGGGGATTATAGGTTCCTAACTTTTGGATGAATTTTCCATCGCGGGGAGCACGTGAGTCGGCTACAACGATGAAGTAAAATGGTCTCTTTTTAGAGCCTTGTCTTTGAAGACGGATTTTGGCTGACATAAATTGAAATTTAACAGCGTTAAAAAATACCCGGTAAAAACCGGGTAGCAAATATAGGTTATTTTAGGGAATTTGGCCCGTTTTTAGTGTCTCATGCCGGGCATCATTTTGCCAAAAGCTCCTAACTTGTTCATATTCTTCATCATGTCTCGCATTTGGGCAAACTGTTTTAAGAAGTTGTTAACCTCTTGGATATCCTTTCCGCTTCCCTTGGCAATCCTTTTTTTACGGCTCATATCAATTAAATTGGGGTCCGCCCTTTCAGCGGGAGTCATGGAATTGATCATTGCTTCTATACCCTTGAATGCGTTTTCGTCGATATCCAGATCTTTTACTTTGCTTCCAACTCCAGGGATCATGGAAAGCATATCTTTCATGTTCCCCATTTTTTTTAGTTGTTCCAGCTGCATTTTGAAATCGGCAAAATCAAATTTGTTCTTGCGAATTTTTGCTTCCAGTTTTTTGGATTCTGCTTCGTCAAACTGTTCTTGTGCTCGCTCAACCAGTGTTGTGATATCACCCATCCCCAGAATACGTTGAGCCATTCGGTCTGGATAAAAAATATCAAGGGTTTCCAGTTTCTCTCCGTTGCTGGTAAACTTAATAGGCTTATTAACGGTGTACGTAATTGAAATTGCTGCACCACCTCTGGTATCGCCATCTAGTTTGGTTAACACAATACCCGTAAAATCCAAACGGTCATTGAAGGCTTTGGCTGTATTGACGGCATCTTGTCCCGTCATACTATCCACAACAAATAGAATTTCTTGTGGCTGTACTGCATTGCGTATAGCGGCCACCTCATTCATCATTGCTTCGTCAACGGCTAGTCGACCCGCAGTATCAATGATGACCACATTTTTATTCTTACTCCTAGCACTACCTACGGCTCTAGTTGCAATTGCAACCGGATCTTTTTCTTCAGCCTCTATAAAAACATCTGTCCCAATCTGTTCGCCTAATATCCTTAACTGTTCCATGGCGGCAGGACGATATACGTCTGCAGCTACCAGCAATGGCGATAATCCCTTTTTATTTTTTAGGTAGTTGGCAAGCTTAGCACTAAAAGTTGTTTTACCGCTACCCTGTAAACCCGCGATCAAAATAACTGCAGGGTTCCCCTTTGCTTGAAGGGTTGCTTCTGAGCCACCCATCAATGCGGCTAATTCATCCTTGACAATTTTTACCATTAGTTGCCCTGGAGAGACAGCATTGAGCACTTTTTGGCCCATTGCTTTTTCCTTGACTCGGTCGGTAAAATCCTTTGCAATCTTAAAATTGACATCTGCATCCACTAATGCGCGGCGGATTTCTTTTACGGTTGTGGCTACATTAATTTCAGTGATGCGGCCTTGGCCCTTTAAATGTTTAAAGGCCGATTCTAATTTCTCTTGAAGATTACTAAACATAGGGGGCGCAAAGATAAGAAGGCTTTCTTTTACGTTCCACCCAGAAAGCATTGCAGCAGGCGTGACCGATGGCCATGTTGCAATCTGGAAATTGCCTTTTCCTTAATTTGTCTGATCCGTTCACGGCTTACTCCAAGCTCTTGTCCAATCTCTTCTAAGCTCAACGCCTTGGCCCGATCAAGTCCGTAATATGCACACAAAATATATTGCTGTCTTTTGGATAAAGTGGATAGCGAGCGGGCTATTTCTGTTCGTAAGGAAACCGGCCCTTCCAGACGAACGTCAGCTCGCTCAGCTCCTTTGTCTTCTATGGTGTCAGCTAATTGAAGGTCTTCTTCTTCTGCAAGTGGGGCATCTAGTCTGTAATGTCGTAGATTAATTTGCAGACAATTTTTTATTTCATCGGTCTGTAAGCCCAACCATGTTGCAATTTCTTCCAAGGTTGCTTCTCTTTCTAGTTGTTGTTCTAAAAGTGACTGTGCCTTGTACACTTGTTGAGTGGTACTGATTTTACTTAAGGGTACGCGAACTACTCTTCCATGATCGGCTAGGGCTTGTAAAATAGATTGTCGAATCCACCAAACTGCATAAGAGATAAATTTGAATCCCTTAGATCCATCAAATCGTCGTGCTGCTTTTACCAGGCCACAGTTTCCTTCATTGATTAGATCAATGAGGGGTAAACCCTGAAACTGATATTGTTTAGAAACCGAGATGACAAATCGAAGATTAGCGATAATAAGTTGGTGGAGGGCTTGTTCACATCCCTGTTTAATGCGTTCTGATAGGGCTAATTCTTCCTCTGGGCTTATTCGTTTGATTTTGCTGATTTCCAAAAGGTATTTTTCCATGCTTGGGGTATCCTTTATGGTGATAGAGGTCCCCAGCTTTATTTGTCGCATCCGCATATAATAGTTTTTCATTCAATACTAGATTTCGACGTTGAGGATTACAAGAGAATTTTACCCATCTAGGATCAGAAAAACCCCTTTTTTGGTTTTGATATTATTTTCTCTATTATTGCATCAGGCTCAATTGAAATTAGAATGGCAAAGCAGTTATATACGTTGGAATTTCCAGTGCGATGTTCTCCAGTGATTCTGTATGAATTTTTATCTACTCCTGCAGGGCTGAGTGAATGGTTTGCAGACAAAGTGGATGAGAGAGATGGTATCTTTTATTTTGCCTGGGATGGTAATGTTGAACAGGCAGAAGTAATAGAGGCCGTTGAAGATAAATCAGTTCGTTATCGTTGGCAGGGCGCTCCCGCAAATGAATATTTTGAATTCGCCATAGACAAATCAGAGATTACCAACCAAACTATTTTGGTAATCAAGGATTTTGCGGAGAAAAAAGATATCAAAGACCAGACCTTGTTGTGGGATCATCAAGTTAAAGATTTGTTTCATCGACTCGGTAACTAAGGAATCCCCTTACAATCGTCTATTTTTGTGACGATATTTTTCATACGTGTTTAAAAAACTTGATAAACTAGTTGTGAAGGCTTTTCTAGGGCCTTTTACTGCAACTTTTTTTATTACGCTTTTGGTACTGGTTATCCAGTTTTTCTGGTTGTACATTGACGACTTTGTGGGAAAGGGCTTAGGTGCAGGGGTCATTTTAGAATTTATTGTCTATCAAAGTGCGGTGCTGGTCCCATTAGCACTTCCCTTAGCTGTGCTTTTATCTTCTTTGATGACGTTTGGCAGTTTGGGAGAAAGCTTTGAGTTAGTCGCTATTAAATCTGCAGGCATTTCTTTACTTCGATTTATGCGACCGCTTTTTATCATCAGCGTGTTGATTGCCGTCATTGCTTTTCTTTTTTCCAATTATGTAATTCCCGTTGCAAATCTCAAGTCAAGAACATTGTTGGCAGATATTGTGTATGCTAAGCCTGCCTTTGATTTGAAGGAAGGTGTTTTTTATGATCGAATCAATGGGTATGCCATTAAAGTTGGAAAAAAAGAATCCAATGATAGCGTGATTCGGGATGTGATTATTTATGAACAGGGTAATTTATTGCAAGATAATTTTATCATGGCTCGCTCGGGAGTGATGCGAGTTACTGGTAACAAACGCATTCTTGAATTTAATTTACAAGATGGCTGGCGTTACCAGGAAAGAGGGAATCCTTATGAAGGTCCAAAGAGTGAGTTTATTCGAGTTGGGTTTAAAACATACAACAAACAGTTTGATTTAGGGAGTCTTGGATTTAACAGCCGTACTGCAGATAGTGTTAATAAGAACAATGAGCGTATGTTTAGTATGCGTCAGCTGAATAAGGCATTGGACTCTATTCAAAAGGAACGTAAGGCGGTTATTAAGAGAATGAGTGAGGATATGGCTTATTTGTTTACGTTTTCCTCTGTTCTTCAAAAACCTTGGAGGACAGATCGGTTGTCTTCTTCTGAAAAGAAACAGATTCGTAGTAAAAAGTATTTTACTCAATTGTTGCCCGACACGGCAAGGATTAATTGTAATTCAGCTACAAAAAGCGCTGCTTCTTCTATCAGGATGAGTGCTGAATCGCTTCGTTCAGTTTTGGAAGACAAATCAAGGTCTATTCGAAGGCACTCAATTGAGTGGCATCGTAAAATCACACTTTCGTTAGCTTGTATTATTCTATTTCTCATTGGCGCCCCATTGGGTGCAATCATTCGCAAAGGCGGACTGGGAACACCGCTCATTTTTGCCATTGTATTTTTTATGTTGTTTTATTTCTCAAGTACCGTTGGAGAAAAGTTTGCGAAAGAAAATACACTCACACCATGGTTGGGTATGTGGATGGCGAGTATTGTGTTATTTCCAATTGGCGTGTTTCTAACCTATAAGGCGATGAGAGATTCTAAATTACTAAGCAATGAAACCTATGCTCGTCTGATACGGACCGTTTCCTTGCGTTTTCAATTTTCAAAAAAAACACTCCAGCAGAATGTCTGAAATGCTGCCTCCTCAATCCTCTCTGCAAAATTTGCGTGTTCAAAAGTGGGTAGCTATACTTTCTGTAGTGTTGCTTGGAGTTAAGTTCTTTGCTTATTATGTAACTAATTCTGTTGCGATTCTTACCGATGCATTGGAAAGCATTGTAAATGTCTCTGCCGGATTTATTGGGCTTTACAGTCTGTATATCTCGGCTAAGCCGGCAGATAAAGATCACCCTTATGGGCATGGAAAGGCAGAATTTATTTCTGCAGCAATTGAGGGGACCCTCATTTTGACAGCTGGTTCCTTGACAATTTACAAAGCCATTAAAACTTTGCTTTACCCAGAACCCTTATCGAGTATCGATACGGGTATTTGGCTAGTGGCTATCACGGCAGTTGCTAATTATTTAATTGGA
>JBJOGP010000048.1:0-7907 GCA_046048175.1 Bacteroidota bacterium | reverse complement strand
TAGGGTTGTCGGCAATGTTGATGACTCGCCCATTACCCAACTGGTTTACAGTTACAGCAGCAGTACCAGCAACAGCATCTTTGTTTTCTTTACTCATCCATCCACTTTGCATAGGTTGTTTTCCGTATACAAATGGAGTGGCGTAAGGATTTTTACTTTTCTCCATAAAAATGCGGTTGGCCTTGAATAAAGAAACAATGGGAGTGGTGTATCCAAAAGCCAGCGGATGAGAGGCATCGTAGGTAGCTCCTAAAATTGCTCCGCGAACCTGCTGAGCGCCGCTTACTTCATCGCGTGTTTCGTACGGACGATACTGTGTGCTATCAGTAATTGATTTAGGTCGTTTAAAAGTTGCTGTTGAAATACCTTGCTGCACAGCCCAGCTTATAGCCTCTTCAGTCAAAATCAGTGTACCCCCTGCTTGCACCCAATTTTTTAATTTGTCCTTATCCATTTCACTGTAAGAACCGCCTGTCATAATGATTGTCGTATACCGATCCAGTTCAGCTCTTTTGAAAATAGCTGGCTCTAATTGGGTCAATTGAAAATCCATACGTTGATCCAACAAATGCCAAACTTCACCAGCATCGGTAGCATTAACACCTGGCCCTGTTATTAATGCAACAGAGGGTCGCTTCAACACCACAAATTTTGAGCTTCCTAAATCTACTCCTTCTGTAGAGTACCCCGTAGACACTGTAAAAGCATTAATATGATATTGACTAACCATATGATTAATCAAATTTGATAATTCATCAACTCCCATTTTTTCTTGGCGAACAGGAATCATCAATGTCCCATAATTAAAGGAGCGAACGGCTTCATCTTTCGCAGTCCTAATACGGATAGGTTGGGTTGCAACCTTAACCACCAAGCCCGCTTTTAACAATTGATTGAGTGCAGCAGGCGCATACAAATCATCCCACTCTACAAGCACCGCATAAGCTTCTTTTCCCAATGAAAACTCAATCATATTTTGATCATCCAAAAATGTTTTATTCGAAAAAAGATCGGGAATCAAGCTTGCGCCAGTCAAACTAAGTGAGTTCAGCTCTTTGTATTCCAATCCATAGGCCAATGGTAATGTCCAAGATGTGATGTCATAAAAAAGACTGTCGCGATAATCCAAGGTTTTTTCAAAAATTGTTCTGATCAACGTGTGTTGGGGTTGATCTAGTGGCACCAAAATAGAAGTACCCGGGCTAAACTGTTTGTCGGCAAGTGTCGATGGTAAATTATAAATACTAATCTGGTGTCGTTGCAGTAACTGTGCAAACTCTTTGAGTCGAATGGGATCATTTTTATCACCAATAACATACCCCTTAACTGGAAATGCAGCAGCGCGCGCAGAGGCTTGTTTATAAAATTCTCTTTGATGACGCAGTAGCTCCTTACGAATTGCTACCGTTCCCCGTAGGGTAGACAATGCCGTTACATATTGGTTACGGATGGTGGCAGGAAACGTCAATAAACCATTAGGTGTTTCTTGTACATGACCTCGCGAAGAAGCCTGTTCAAAAAGAATACCAACCCCTCCATTTATATCCGGATAGGTCGAACCCTTTCCGTAATAAAAATCGTCATAGTTCTCTTTGGTGAAATAAAAAGAGCCGATACTATCAAGCACTTTTGCGTGAAAAGCAGCTAACTGCTTGGTCAAATCTTGATTAGCAGAGGGGGTAAGAGGGTTCACTCTGGATGCAACTCCTGGTTGAAAAAAGAATGTTGCATTGGTACCTTGCTCATGATGATCGGTAAATACATTAGGACGCCAAGCATGAAACCACTTTAGTCTGTTTTGACTTTCAATATGAATAGCAGGCAACCAATCTCTGTTAAGATCAAACCAGTAGTGATTAAATCTTCCACCCGGCCACACTTCATTGTACTCACGCGAATTGGGATCAGACACTAAATTTTTGCTCTTATGCTGATTAGCCCAAGTAGAAAATCGTTGTAAACCATCTGGGTTGAATGAAGGATCAAATAATATTACTGTATTCGCGAGTAAATTATCAATCGCAGCGCCCTGTGCTGCCGCCAAATAGTAGGCAGATAACAATGAAGCATTGGCTCCACTAGGTTCATTTCCATGAATAGAGTGCCCTATCCAACATACTGCTGGCATATTTTCCAAATTGGGTTCTGGGGCTGATGGGTCTGTTAATGCTACATGCTGCTTTCTAATTTCCTCCAGCCTTTTATGATTAGCCGGTGAAGTGATAATTAGAAGCACTTGAGGCCTTTTTTCATAGGTATAGCCCATTAACTCCAACTTAATCCGTTCTGGCGCGGCTTTTGCCAGCGCCTGCATGTAATTAACCAAGCGATCATGCGTTATATGCCACTCTCCTACTTCATGATGGATGATAGTAGAAGGAACAGGAATAGAAGGATCATACTTTACATCCGTAGGCAAATAATCAGATAGCTTTTGGGCTTGGATAGAGACAGTTGCAAAAAGATAGCAACAAAGTAAAAAGGCTGTTTTTCGCATGGTAGAATCGATTTTGGGCATTCAAGTTAACACTTCTCACTAAATAGGTCGTTGTATCTTTGCAGTATGAGCAGAAAAGGGAAAGTATTGGTTGCTATGAGTGGCGGAATTGACAGCACGGTGGCTGCACTCCTCTTACATAAGGAGGGCTATGAGGTGGTGGGAATCACTATGAAAACCTGGGACTATGCCGCCAGCGGTGGAAGCAAAAAAGAAACAGGCTGCTGCAACCTTGATTCATTCAACGATGCTCGCCAAGCAGCTGTTGAACACGGCTTTGCGCACTATATTCTAGATATCAGAGATGAGTTTGGCGACTTTGTGATTGACAATTTTGTGGAAGAATATTTAGCAGGTCGCACACCCAACCCATGTGTGCTTTGTAATACGCATATTAAATGGCGTGCCCTCTTAAAAAGAGCAGATGCGCTCAATTGCGATTTCATTGCTACTGGGCATTACGCAAAGGTTCGGCAACATGAGAATGGTCGCTTTGTCATTAGCAAAGCCGTTGACGAAACCAAAGACCAGAGCTATGTTCTTTGGGGACTTCAACAAGATCTATTAAGCAGAACACTACTTCCGCTGGGTGGCTTTAGAAAAACAGCCATTCGCCAACTAGCACACGATTTTGGCTACCCAGCACTAGCCAAAAAATCGGAGAGCTACGAAATTTGTTTCGTACCTGACAATGACTACAGAGGGTTTCTAAAAAGAAACGTATCAGGTCTTGAAGAAAGAGTAGCCGGAGGAAACTTCGTTGATCAGCAAGGGAGGATTTTAGGAAAGCATAAAGGATATCCTTTCTATACAATTGGACAACGCAAAGGACTGGATATCGCCTTAGGTAAACCTGTATTTGTAACACAGATTGACCCCGACACCAATACAGTCACCTTAGGTGACGAAGAAGATCTTTCAAAAAAGGAGATGCGCGTGAGCAAATTAAACTTCATTAAATATGAAAGTTTAAAGCAAGGGCAAGAAGCCACAACAAAGATTCGATACAAAGACGCAGGTTCACTTTCTCAACTTTACCCAGAAAACGAAAGTGTACGAGTAACATTTTTTGAAAATGCAAAAGGAATTGCGCCCGGACAAAGTGCAGTATTCTATGAAGGTGAAGATGTGATAGGCGGCGGAATCATACAACGAGAATCGTTCTATGCGAAATAATTCATTCCACGATATTGCTCACTCTTTTATTTCAACCAGAATTTTTATTGCTTCACTTTTCAGTTTCAGTTTTCTTTTATTGATGGGATGTAATGATCGAGTCCCCTTAAATACAGAAAAGCTAGAAGATTATCTACCGCTACAAAAAGGGAAATACATTACCTATAGAGTTGACTCAACTGTTTTTACCCAATACGGCAGACAGACAGAAATCCATTCTTATTTGGTAAAATGCCAAATCGATTCCAATTTTTTGGACAATGTAGGAAGAACCAGCTTCAAAGTGTTACGTCTACTACGCGACACCTTAGCTACGACTCCTTGGAAAAATGCAGGCAGCTTTTATATTTCACCGGGAAGTTCTCAACTAGAATGGGTCGAAGACAATCTTAGGCAAGTCAAGCTAAAACTCCCCATCAGCACACAAAATAGTTGGAAGGGCAACCTGTACTTAACAACAAACCCCTTGAACCCTCCGTATGATTTTAGCAATGATGATAATATTCAGGACTGGGATTACACCTACACAGGACCTGCCGGTAACTTTCAATTCAGAGATCAGCGGTATTCGGAGGTGATTACTGTATCTCAAATTGATAAATCATTCAATGTACCTATCACGCTTCCCAACTCCTATGCTTTTAAAAATTTCGCGGTCGATAAATTTGCAAAAGGTATTGGTCTCATCTATAAAGAATGGGAATGCTGGGAATACCAACCCAATACCGGCGGAAGCGGAGGTCCTTACAAAATAGGATTTGGCATTCGGCAATGGATGGTCGACCATAACTAATAAACCCAAGTAATGCGCACAAGCAATCAAAGTAAAATAAACAGATTCCTTTGTTTTATATTACTAGTAACACAAACTGAGGTTTCACTTGCACAGTTTAGCCGACACATTGTATGGTTAAAAAATAAAGGAAACAATAGCTATACCCTTTCCAATCCAACTCCTTATTTGTCTACCCGAGCATTGGACAGAAGAATACGTTACACGATTACAATAGACAGCACTGATTTACCCGTCAGTCCCTCTTATTTAACACAATTACGAAACATACCTGGCATTACAATTCTTAATGTATCCAAGTGGCTAAATGCAGTTTGTATCCAGAGTACTGATGCTTTAGCCCTAAACACCGTACAGGCCCTTCCCTTTGTTCAACAAGTGGCAGGTCTTGCTGCAAGAACAAGCCCTACGACAAAAGCAAAAGAAAAATTCATTCGGGACGAGGATATTCTACCCATTTTAAATTCTACAACTGCAAAACTCACGGGAGATTACTATAACTATGGCACCACTGCAGCGCAGGAAGTAAAACTTCATCGTGCAGAATTTTTGCACAACATTGGGTTAAGAGGTGCAGGCATGCAGGTAGCTGTGCTTGATGGGGGCTTTTATAATTTTAATACGCTACCTGCTTTTGACAGTATCAACCGCAGTGGCAGAGTTTTAAGCACCTGGGATTTTGTAGCTAGAAATCAGCAAGTGCAAGATGATCATCCACACGGCATGCAATGTCTTTCTACCATCGCGGCTAACTTACCGGGTCAATTTGTAGGGAAAGCCCCGCAAGCTAGTTTCCATTTATTCAGAACAGAGGATGTAAACAGTGAGTACCCCATCGAAGAATTTAACTGGGTGTGTGGTGCTGAAAGAGCAGATAGTGCAGGCGCAGATTTGATTTCATCTTCATTGGGATACTTTGATTTTGATGATCCTGTTTTCAATTACACCTATCAACAAATGAATGGTCGTAGTACAATATGCGTAAAAGGAGCTGACCTGGCTGCGAAAAAAGGATTGCTCGTTTTTAATTCAGCAGGCAACGAAGGAAGCGGTGCTTGGCGCTACATTATTACACCTGCAGATGGAGATAGTGTAATTGCAGTTGGGGCAGTCAATGCAGCAGGAAGTGTTGCATCCTTTTCGAGCTATGGACCCTCTAGTGATGGCCGAATAAAACCTGAACTTGCTTCGGTAGGATTAGCAGCAGTTGTACAAACTACAAGTGGAGGAATTGGAGCTGCCAATGGCACTTCTTTTGCTTGTCCCAATATGGCTGGATTAGCCACTTGCCTATGGCAGGGATTTCCAGAATTCAATAACATGAAAATTGTTGATGCATTAAAGAAAGCAGCAAGTCGTTACACAACTCCCAATGATAGAATAGGCTATGGAATTCCTGATTTAAAAAATGCATTTGCCTTTCTACTTTCCGAATATGCAACCTGTACAGCTAGTAATAATAACTGTGTGGTTTCGCTAAACTGGAAAAGCAAAGATGTTTCTGACATGCAGTATATCATTGAGCGAAAGCTTCCCACTGAAAATGCGTATCGTGTTATTTCACAACCCTTCGGAACAGGTGGATCACAATTAAGTAACACGACTTACACGTATCAGGACCGCTTACTAGGTATAAGTGCTGGCACCATACAATACAGAGTAAGTCAAGTAATTGATACTTCTGCTGCCACTAGACAAGTAGTGTTGCTAGACAGCGCAAGCATTTCAATCTCTTCTCCTTGTTTGAATACTGATGACATTACCGATATCTTATGGATCTATCCTAACCCTCTTACCGGAGCAAGTAAAGAGAAATTTATAATCAATCTACTTGAGGCCAAACAAAATCTATCTATTACTTGTCATGATAAAACTGGCAAGTTAATTGGAATATATAGATTCAGTAAACCGGCCGGCATTTTCACCAGTGGTGAGTTGCCCTTCAAGCCAGTCTCTAGCGGAGTCTATGTACTTACATTATGGGATGATGAAACAAAATTGGATACCAAGGAGTGGATTGTTAATTACTGATTTTTTGCAGTAAAGCGCCAAAAAGCGAATCAGCTTTTTGTAGCATCCCATTAAAAAGCTGCATTTTGATAATTTTAAAACCCGAGGATGCTACAAAGGCAGTAATCTGCTGCTCATTTTCCTTTTCAAATACAGAGCAAGTGCAATAAAGAAGATAACCCCCTGGCTTTATTGTACTGGTTATATGAGAGAGAATTTTCTTTTGCTTAGCTACATATTGTTCTAATTGGTCAGACGTGAAATAAACACGCTCTTCCGGAGTACGTCCCCAGGTACCACTTCCGGTACAAGGAACATCTGCTACAACCAAATCAAATAAAAATGAGGAAGGTATAGTACCCTTCTGTTCCAGATCTAACTGTTCAACCCGGTGCGTTGCAATCGCCGCATCTTGTAATCGATTTTTCAATTGATTTAAAATAGAGACACGGATATCCGACACTGTTAATTGTGCGGCGGGAAATCGATCCTTGATCAATATGGATTTGCCGCCACTTGCTGCACAACAATCCCAACAGCTAGCAATTGCATCAGCTGGAACTAGTTGAAGTAATTGATCAATCTGTTGTGAGCTATAATCCTGTATAACATAATCTCTATTTAGGCCAGGAAGTAAATCCAGATTAACCGCCGCAGGAAATGAAATACAAGTTGGACTAATTGAATGAACAGGTAGTTTTAATTTGCCTAAATGTTCTTTAGCTATTTTTTCTTTGCCAGGACGTAAGCGAATAAATACATCTGGTTGAATCAATTGTGAATGTAGCCAGTCATTTAGTTCAATATTGCTCGACAGCGTCAGCTCATAGGGGAAAAGTGCCCTCCAATTGAATGTAGCTGTGAATAAGCGCATACGCACCTCCTTATCCTCCGAAAAAAAAGGTGACCAGTCTGGCTTTAGTGAAGTCACCAAAGGATCCGGACTATTTGAAAGTAAAAAAACGGACGCGAGTATTTTTTCTTCAATGGAATAATTGACAAAAGCAGCTCCTACTCTAAAATAGGAGTAGCAATAATGGCGGATCAATCTTCGATCGGTTGATCCCATTTTTCGATCAGCAGCAAACAACTGCTTACAATAAATAGAAAAAGGCTGTTCCCCTTTGTAATTCTCCAAGTAGGTAACAGCCTTTTTTAAATATGCATGGTAGCGGCTCAAAGCTGCAGTAAAGTTTTGACCGGATCTTTGCCGATCAATAATTGTTCGGGACTTTCTAACAGTTCTTTGACGCGTACTAAAAATCCAACTGATTCTCTTCCATCAATAATGCGATGATCATAACTTAATGCGAGATACATCATGGGTCGTATTACAACCTGGCCTGCAATCGCCATAGGTCTTTCCTGAATTTTGTGCATCCCGAGAATTGCACTTTGAGGAGCATTGATAATAGGCGTACTCATCAAAGA
>JBJOGP010000047.1:0-8070 GCA_046048175.1 Bacteroidota bacterium | reverse complement strand
TGGCATGCATTTTTATTTTGGGTTATATGATAGTGGACATTATTGGGATACCGGTAATATGCAATCTGAAATCGATCTTAACCGGTATGTTATTGATGAGGTTTGGAAAACATATGGTCATCATCCTTCTTTTAAAGGCTGGTATCTAAGTATGGAGATCAGCAGAAAAACAAAGGGTGCTATCGAGGCATTTAGTACGCTAGGAAGACAATGTAAAGAGGTGAGTGGCGGTCTGTCTACCTTCATCTCTCCCTGGATTGATGGTAAAAAAGCAGTGCTGGCCGCATCTGGTCAATTATCAAAAGCTGACGCAGTATCATTGGAAGATCATGAAAGGGAATGGAATGAAATTTTTGATGGTGTTAAAGGAACTGTTGATGCGGTGGCTTTTCAAGATGGGCATATCAGCTATCATGAGTTGGAAGATTTTTTTAGTATTAATAAAAAACTAGCAGATCGGTATGGAATGCAGTGTTGGACAAATGCAGAGTCATTTGATCGAGATATGCCCATCAAGTTTTTGCCCATTAAGTTTGAAAAATTGAAATTGAAGTTAGAAGCGGCTGCTCGAGCTGGATATGATAAGGCTATCACTTTTGAATTCTCTCACTTTATGAGCCCACAATCAGTTTATGGCGCTGCTCATCATCTATATAACCGATACATGGAGTATAAAATTGCCTCTACTGCTTCTAATTAATTCGCGATGAAAAATTTTAGTCAGTTTACAGCAATTGTCATTTGTATTTTTTATTTCTCCATTATAGCAAAGGGGCAGAAGCCTGATACTATTCCGGTAAGAGGTACATGGGTTACAAACGTAGCTAGTCAAGTGCTACATTCATGGGCGGCTACTAAAAAGGCTGTTGAGCAGGCTAAGCAAGCAGGGCTTAACACGCTTTTTGTAGTGGTGTGGAATGGAGGTTATACGCTTTATCCTAGTCAGGTGCAGCGTCAGCACATTGGAGTGCTACAACATCCCGATTTTTTAGGCAGAGACCCCTTGAAAGAAATTATTGAAGAAGGGCATCGCGCAGGGTTAAAAGTGCATGCTTGGTTTGAGTTTGGTTTTTCCTATGCTTATAAGGACACTAATTCATTGTGGTTAAAGAAATACCCAGAATGGTGCGGGCGAAATAGCCGAGGAGAGTTGTTACAAAAGAATGGATTTTATTGGTGGAATGCCTTGCATCCTGGACCACAATCTTTATTACAGTCATTGGTATTGGAAGTGGTGAAGAATTATGAAGTGGATGGAATCCAGGGCGACGATAGACTACCTGCAATGCCTGCAGAAGGTGGATTCGATAGTTATACTCGGTCTCTATTTGTAAAAGAAAATCCCACTAAGACTTTTCCCGATCAACCCAAAGACAGTCTTTTTATACAATGGAAAGCGAATCATCTATCTGCGTTTGGAAAAAGACTATATGTTGCCGTAAAGAGTGCTCGCAAGGATTGTATTGTGTCTTGGGCGCCAAGTATATTTCCCTGGAGTAAAGAAGAGTATCTGCAAGACTGGCCAGCCTGGTTAAAAGGCGGGTATGCTGATTGGATCATTCCTCAGTTATACCGGTATAATTTGCCTGCCTATGAAAAAATTTTAAAGCAGCTACGTACGCAAATCCCAGACACATTGATGGGTAAAGTATTTCCGGGACTGCTTACGTCATTGGGAGATGGTTATCAGGCTGATGTTGAGTTGATGAAAAATATGATCCGTTTAAATCGTGAAAATGGATTTAAGGGGGAAGTGTTTTTCTATTTCGAAACGTTAAATCGAACTGCTTTTAATCTTTATCAATAATATTTTATGAAACGTTATTTACTGTTTTTACCCATTTTGGTTATCCTATATGGTAGTGCCTGTTCAAAGTCATCTAAGGGTGGTGGAGGAACCCCAACTCCTACACCTACTCCAACGCCAGTTACACCATTACTAACCTTGGCTCCGGGTTGGAAGTACTCTGCTACATTGTCGCTGAATTTTCCATCTGGCATTCAGGCTTTCACTTTTGATACACTCTATAATGGAAAAACAGTTAAGGCTTTTTGTATTGCCTTGGATTATTCTACGGGTCGTTTTGAGTTTAAGCCTGTGGTTTCATCAACATTAAAGACACCAAGTCAGTTTGCAGCTGCAGAGTCAGGCTTAGTTTACGTTGCAATCAATGGTGGTTATTTTGGAGGCAACCAGTCATACAGTTTGGTTAAATATGATAACGTGGTTGCTACGCCAAATATTAAAGCAGTCACTCGTAGTTATAATGGATCGAATGCATCGTATTATCCAACGAGGGCTGCATTTGGAATCACTTCTACTGGGGCCCCTACAACTGCTTGGGTTTATTCTGTAGGAGCTGGTAACGATCTAATTTATCAGTATCCGACACCAAGTCCAAATAGTGAGGGTGCTGCTCCTCAGCCACAACCTACTGAAACATTTCCTTCCGGCGGTTCTGTTTGGAATACAGTAGCTGCAATTGGAGGTTCTCCTATGCTAGTGCGTGGGGGTTCTGTTCGAATTTCTGATGTAGAGGAACTCATCAGTATAAACAATACCACTTCTAGACCTCGCACTGCTATAGGATACACAGCGAATGGCCGTTTGGTTTTACTAGCAGTGGAAGGGGATAATAGTAGCGCGGGCTATCTAGGTATCAACTTAGCTGATCTTGCAGCAATGATGCGTTCGTTAGGTTGTACGGATGCAATAAACCTGGATGGAGGAGGCTCAACATCTATGATTATTGGAAATCGATTAACGGTAAGACCAGGTGATAATGGTGTGGAAAGACCGGTGGCAAGCGCCGTACTAATCAAACAACGATAGGCTGTCGTTAATTTTCTACAAAAAAATAAATTTAGTTCTGTAGTTCACGCTGAGTCGCTTGACTAATTTGTAGTAATAGTTTGAAAATTTTTTAACTAATACTACAAATCATGACAATTTTATTGATCGACAATCAAGAAATTATTCTTAGGGGCATTGAGGCGGTAATTGAAAAGGAATTGCCAACAGCAACCTGTGTTTCCTTCACTTCATTGAAAGAAGGCTCCCAATATATTGAAAAAGGTGAATGCAACTTAATCATCATGGAAATTAATTGGCAATTTGTCAATGCTAGGGGATTGATTCAAGAAATCTTGTCGAAAAAGCCCGACCTGTCAATTATTGTATTTACGGCTAGTTCTGAAAAACTATATGCTAAATGGATACTACAAGCGGGTGCAAAAGGTTTTGTTGGTAAAAATCGATCGGTAGTTGAATTGATCAATTGTGTCAAAACTGTATCCAAAGGTGATTTTTATCTAAGCCCTACCTTGCTTAATCGACTGGCGGAAGATTTATTACAAAAGCGCACCCCTAATCCCTTTGATAAATTATCTGCAAGAGAAATGGAAATCTGTCATTTTTTAATAGAAGGATACTACGTAAGTGAAATTGCAAATATTATGAAATTACATTCCTCTACAATTGGCACGTATCAGCATCGGGTCTTAAAAAAATTGGGAGTGAAGCGCGTGAAAGAAATTCGAGATTTATCCCAAGTGTATATTTCTGAGCGATCGTAATAGGTATTAAGCCTTTTGGAGAAATCCTTTTATCATTTCAATTTGATTGCTAAACTTTTGCCTTTTTTCATTTTGTTTTTGGATAAAAGGATTTTCTTCTAATGTGCCTATTACCTCTTTCATTTCAGCTTCTGTTTCGTAGAGCATTTTTCGAAAAGGATTGAGATAGTCTTTTTGTCTGGAGTGAGTGATTTGTATCGCAATCCAGTTTTCTGTTTCTTTTGCTTCTTCTAAAAGCGATAGTAGTCTTTTTTTATTGAATTGGACTGGCTCAAGTCTTGTCATTTCTAATAGAACAGCAGCAGCATGATTAAGCTTGTCAAACTTGTACTTTTTACTTTGTTGTTGATACCATGCGTGTACCTCGTCCCAGCTTCTTATTTTTCCATTTTTTATCCCGGACTTAAGTTGTTCAAGTGCTTTTTTGCGTACTAATTGTCCTCCTACATTTATCCAGTCTTCCCGTTTGCCTTTATTTTTTTGAAGCAGTGCTTGTGATGATTTCAGGAAATTCTTGTGCGACCGACTCGATCCAATTAGCTCCTTAATACAATAATAAAGAATCAGCTTTCTAAAATTATCATAGGCTGCCTGCACTTTTAATAGCTTAACCGGTCTTTTACTGTTTTCAATATTTTCAAGATAAATGGAGGTGTTTTCGATCCATTTTGCTGCAGCAAGTAATTCTTTTTTACCTACCGTCCTATCATTTTTAGCTGTTGTCCTTTTTGTTTTTGTCTGAAAAGCACGTCCAACACTTGATTCAAGTATTGATAGCCCCTGCAACAGTTCGTTTATAGTATCTGGTGCTAGAAAATCATATTCCAGGTAAATAGTTTTGTCTAGTCTTTTGTCTCGGTCTATAAATTTTTCACTATTTCTTGCAAGTGCATAAAGATTGTAAGAGAACCAATATCCTGGCATAATGTGCAGTTCTTTGTTGTCCAGGCTATTGCTGACTAATGAAAAAGGTATTGGAACATTTAGTTCATATTGAAAATCTCCTTTTGCCAGCAGGGTATAGGAGGCAAATGTTGAGTTATGCTTTATACTTACGCAGAGTCCTGGCCAAAATCCCCTTCCAGCTACCAGTTCACCATCTGCAGCTCTTGAATTATGATTAGAGCCAAGCGTTGCTCCTGCGGCCATATTGCTTTGTCCCTGAATCGTTGCGGCACACAAAAATGAGTTATTGTGATGTTGTTCATGCCCGGGAAAAATCAACGAGTTAAGCACTTCGCAACATGAAATTGTTGAGTTGTCACCTAAGTAGGAGTTGATTAGTCTGGCCCCGTACTTTAATTGGGCATTTGTGCCCATGACAAAACGAACGGCTTTCACTCCATAAAATATTCTATTACCATAGCCAACAATGCCGTTTACTAGCTCGCATCCCTCTCCAATTTGTGTGGAAGCCTCAGGAGAAGATAGTATGGTAATATTTTTAAGTTTATTTGCTCCTTTGATGTAAGCATCAGAGCCTATCCAAGCATCTTTAATGATGTCACAGTTTTTGATAACGGTACGATCTCCAATTTTGCCATAATACCCCCGCTTGCGATCAAATTTATCATCGGTGAATTCCTGAAATTTATTTAATAGCTTTTTATCATCTCTATATTTAGACCAAATCCATGCATCAGCAGCAAGCATGCCATTAAAGGGAAGCACTTTTCTTCCTCCATTCTCATTCGCTAATTCCATCCAGATACGTACTGAGGGGTCTTCTCCTATTTTTACAACTCCATTTCCAAATTTAGCATGATCGGTACTGGAAAGTTCTTTGATGTTAACTAGCATAACATCATTCCCTGTTATAATATGACTCATAAAACTGATCTGGTCAATCACAACATTATCACCGATATCACAACTGATGATGGTGCTATTATAAATACCAACTGGCATGCGAAGATTGTTATATTCATGGAAGAAAGGTTCTAGCTTGCCAATTCTTATTTTACCAAAAAAGCTACATCTTTTTACCAGCTTAGGTTCAAATAAAGGAGAAACTTCAAGGTTGTTCCAGTCGTCTGCACTGTTATCATTTCGGACTAAAATCTGAATTTCCTTTGCGGTTAATTTTCTATATCTCGTTTTTGTGCGATGCTGTCTGTTACGCAGGTAATATTCATCTTTTCCCTTTGGGATAAAGGCTGGATCGATAAATCCAAATCCCAAGGATGAAAGAGGCTGTTTGTTAATGCTATTCATGGATAAAGATTAAGTTAATCACTCCACCGTCACTGATTTTGCAAGATTGCGCGGCTTGTCAACATCACAACCTCTGGAAACACCTATGTAATAGGAGAGGAGTTGTAGGGGGATGACTGTTAAAAGAGGAGCGAGCATTTCGTCGCATGGGGGAACTTGCATTACTGACTCGCTTAGATTAGCTGCTATTTCATCTTCCTCTGTTATAACTGATATTACCTTTCCCTTGCGAGCTCGAATCTCTTGCATATTGCTTAATACTTTTTCGTGGTAGCTATCTTTAGTTGCTACAAATACAACAGGCAGATTCTCGTCTACAAGAGCAATTGGCCCATGTTTCATTTCGGCAGCAGGATAACCTTCTGCATGTATATAAGAGATCTCTTTTAATTTGAGAGCTCCTTCTAATGCTACTGGAAAATTAGTTCCACGCCCTAGATATAAAAAGTCGCGGGCTGTTGCATATTGTTGTGCAATTTCTTTGATTGGTTCTGTATTGGCTAATATACTTTCTACTTTTGCGGGGATTGCTTCCAGTTCGTTCAATAAGGTATTAATGCGTTCAGGTGATAACGTACCTTTTAGTTGAGCAATTTTTAATGCAATCATACTTAATACTGCTAGTTGTGCCGTAAAAGCTTTTGTGGAAGCCACTCCAATTTCTGGTCCCGCATGTGTATAAGCACCTGCATGACTCATTCTTGCAATGGAGGAGCCAACTACATTAACGACTCCTAAAATAATAGCACCTTTTGCTTTTGCATTCTCTATGGCAACGAGTGTATCTGCTGTTTCTCCGCTTTGAGAAATGGCAATGATAACATCGCCGGGATTGATGATGGGGTTTCTGTATCGAAATTCAGAAGCGTATTCTACTTCTACATTAATTCTGCAACATTCCTCAAAAATATATTCTGCAGTTAGGCCAGCATGCCAACTGGTTCCGCAAGCAATCATAATAATTCGGTTGGCAGCGCATATTTCCTTGGCGTATTGTTCAATGCCGCTTAAAGTGATTTTATTTTTTGATGCATCTAGACGACCGCGTAAACAATCATAAATGGTACGAGGTTGCTCAAAAATTTCTTTGAGCATAAAATGGTCGTACCCGCCTTTTTCAATTGCCGCTAATTCTATATCGAGCTTTTGTACATAAGGTGTTAGCTTTTCATTACCCAGATTTTTTAAAATCAGTTCATCGGGTTTTACTATGGCCAGTTCGTAGTCATTAACATAAACTACTTCTTTGGTATATTCTAGCATGGGTGAGGCATCGGATCCCAAAAAATGTTCTCCTTTTCCAACTCCAATCACCAGCGGGCTTCCTTTTCTTGCAGCGATGATAGTGTCGGGGTTTTCTTCATCAAGCATAAGAATCACATAGGCGCCTGTGACTCTTTTAAGGGCCACTCGAATGGCCTCTTCAAGAGAGCATGAATTATTTTGTTTGATTTCGTCAATAAAGTTCAATAGAACTTCTGTGTCCGTATCGCTTTTAAATACGTAGCCTTTTTGCGTAAGTTCTTTTTTTAATTGAGCATAATTCTCAATAATTCCATTGTGAATCATCGCTAACTTTCCACTCGAAGAAAGATGAGGATGTGCATTTCTGTCACTGGGCTCTCCATGCGTTGCCCATCTTGTATGACCTATTCCTGTTTTTCCGCTTATATCTTTTCCTACTGCATGCTCTTCCAAGTCGGCAACCTTTCCCATCTTTTTGTAAACGCGAAGTGTTTTTTCATGTAATGCTACCCCTGCACTATCATAGCCTCTGTATTCAAGTCTTTTTAATCCTTTTACTACAACTGGGTAAGCATCGCGATGCCCTGTATAGCCGACAATTCCGCACATAGGAGATGGTTAATTTGTCCAAATATATTCGAAGGACTTAATCAAAAATGCAGGAAGAACACTTTTATAAGTATACTCTTATTAATAAAAAAAATTAGAAAGAAAACGTTAGAGAAGTACATCTTTTAGCATCAGATAGGCTGTGCCAAAATAAATTAATAAACCAGTCACGTCAACTAGTGTTGCAATAAAGGGAGTTGACGAAGTTGCGGGGTCAGCACCTAATTTTTTAAGTAGAAGTGGAAGCATCGATCCCATCAACGTGCCCCAAAGAACTACTCCAATTAATGCCGCTCCAATGGCGATGCTAACTTGGCTGTAATGTTCTCCAAAGAGATTCAAAAAATAATGTCCGCCTAGTACAATGCCACAACCAATGAGGCCTAGTGTGACACCCATGAATAAGCCCGATTGAATTTCTCTACG
>JBJOGP010000046.1:0-8304 GCA_046048175.1 Bacteroidota bacterium | reverse complement strand
TGGCGATGCTAACTTGGCTGTAATGTTCTCCAAAGAGATTCAAAAAATAATGTCCGCCTAGTACAATGCCACAACCAATGAGGCCTAGTGTGACACCCATGAATAAGCCCGATTGAATTTCTCTACGCGCGATGCGCCACCAATCTTGAACTGTAATTTCTCCTAATGCCATGGCTTGAATAATCAAGGTAGCTGCTTGGGATCCACTGTTTCCTCCACTAGAAATAATCAAGGGGATAAAAGTCGAAAGCACCAACACATGTTCCAATGTTTTTTGGAAACCTGACATGGCAGCAATAGTCAATGTTTCTCCAATGAAAAGGATGAGCAGCCAAATAATTCTCTTTTTGTAAAGTTTAAAAAGGGGCACATCTAAATAAGGTTCTTCTAACGCGGCAGTACCTCCCATTTTTTGCATATCCTCACTAAACTCTTCTCCTGCTACCCACAAGATATCGTCGATGGTTACAATTCCTAAAAGTTTATTGCTTTGACTGACTACAGGCAACGCCACCCGGTTATTCATTTTAAAAATCTCACTAGCAGTTTCTTGGTCATCTTCCGGATGCAATGCAATGACTCTACCATCTATGAGCTCTGCCACTTTTTTGTGTGGAGGGTTAAGAATGATATCACTGATTCGAAGGTCATCAATTAATTCACCCTTCTCATTGATTACATAGATTACGTTGATTGTTTCACTATCCTTTCCGTATTTCCGAATTGTCGCAAATACCTCATTAATCGTATCGGTTGCATAGACATAAACATAGTCTGGCGTCATCAGTCGACCGATACTATTTTCAGGGTAGCCTAATAAGGATAAAGTGATTTTTCTTTCTTCAGGGTCTAGCAACTTGATCAATTCCCGGACAACATTACTGGGAAGTTCTTCCAGGAAGTCTGTACGGTCATCTGCGGGAAGTTCATTTAATAAAAGTGCAGTAGTGTTTGCAGGAAGTTTTCGAATAACGCTTTTCTGGCTGGAAAGATCCAAGATTTTAAAAACACTCGCGGCACGATGAATAGACATGGCAGCGATGATTGTCACGTCCTCATCGGGAAAATTCTCCACTAATTCGGCCACTTCACTGATGTTCTGGTCGTCCAGGAACGCATGTAGTACCGACTGGTCGTTTTGGGCCAGTAACGCTTCAAATTCGGAAGCCAAAATCGATGGTGTTTGCTCCGTGGACATGGCCGCAAAAGTACAAAGGAAAATGCGTACTTCGTGTCAAAATGAAAGCATGATTCTTCCTTCGTTGGTAGTGGCTCCCTCTTCGATACATGGAAGGGGCGTATTTACCACAACTCCATTGCCAGAAAATTGTATTATTGAAATTTCGCCAGTCATTGCAATGAATGCAGCCGATCGATTACATTTAGATCAGACCCTTTTGCATGATTATATTTTTGAATGGGGCGAAGACAGACAATCCTGTTGCATGGCTTTGGGCTATGTCCCGATTTATAACCACGGATGTCCAAGTAATTGCGAATATGAAATGGACTTCGAAGAAGGATTAATTCGAATTAAAACAATACGTGCGATTGAGGAGGGTGAAGAGTTGTTGATCAATTATCATGGAGACGCAACAAATGCTGAATCCGTTTGGTTCAATGCACAATAATAAAAAACCCCGCCAAGGCGGGGTTTACTTTTTAAATAAGTTTGAATTAGAATTTAATCTGGCCTCTTAATTCACCATTAGGGAATGCAGCAGTTCTGATGCTAACATAATATACTCCATTCAAAAGATTCTCTTCTGTGATTAACACGCCATCGACAAACAAACGGCCACTGTAGGTTCCGCAAGTATTGTTTGTAAATGTTGAGCAACGAATGATACTAGATAGTGTAAATAGTTGGATAGGGTTAGCAGGAAATCCACTAGGCGCCATTCCATGAATTGACATACCAGCAATAGGAGTGGTTGCAATGGGGCCTGATAAGCCTGACCAACGAATGGTATAAGTTAAAAGTTTTGTTCCCGTATTGTAGTTCAAATCCATTGATCCAAGGGCTGGAGATGAGCTAGGTGGGAAATTGAGAGCACCGGTAAGAGGTACTTCAGAACGCACATACTCTTTGCGTACAAAAAGGTCCTTGTCTCTGTTGCAAGCACCAAGAGAAGTTAAAAGAGCGGCAGAAAATAGCAAAATGGCAGTAGTCTGGAGCAGTTTCATTGAAACAGATTTTCGTAAAAGTAGTATAATTTTTTGATTGGCAATATTTTTCAAAAAGGTCTGTATGGAATGGGGAAAACCTATCCCATTTTCTTTTTGATTTCCTGAAGTTTAACCAGGGCTTCTAAAGGGGTCAGTCGCTCTATATCAATGGTTTCCAAAAAGGCCTTCCACTCCGTCAACTGGGGGTTTTCGGCTTCAAAAATAGAGAGCTGCAACTTTGGGGAATTTGAGGCACCGGTGGAATTGGCAGGGTTTTTTTTAGACCCCGTATTTTGGGTTGATTTTTCTAATTCAGCGAGCTTTTTTTCAGCCATTCTCAATAGCTCAGGGGGCATTCCTGCCATTTGAGCCACGTGAATTCCAAAGCTGTGTAAGGAGCCACCCGGAGCTAGTTTTCTGAGAAAGATGACTTTATTTCCTGACTCTTGATAAGTGATGTGGTAGTTTTTAGCTCTTATAAACTGTTCTTCTAACTCGTTTAACTCGTGATAATGCGTGGCAAAAAGGGTCTTGGGTCGGTGAGGTGATTCGTGAAGAAATGCGGCAATACTCCATGCTATCGAAACGCCATCATAGGTAGCCGTTCCTCTTCCAATCTCATCCAACAAAACCAAGCTATTCGCGCTTAAATTGTTAATAATGGAGGCGGTTTCATTCATCTCCACCATAAAAGTAGATTCGCCTCCTGCTAGATTATCGGCTGCACCCACTCGGGTAAAAATTTTATCAGTGATAGGGACATTTGCTGCAGAGGCAGGTACATAATGTCCCATATGGGCTAGTAAACACAATAGAGCAGTTTGACGCAGTAAGGCAGATTTTCCACTCATGTTAGGTCCAGTCAACACAATTAGCTGCTGGGTTTCTTTGTCTAAAACCAGATCATTGCCAATGTAAGATTGACCCGCGGGCAGGTTTCTTTCAATTACGGGATGTCTGCCATTGAGGATCTCTAACTTCTCATCAGTGTGCACGAGAGGTTTGCAATAATTATATTGAATGGCATTGTTTGCAAAACAGCAAAAGCAGTCTACGATGGCTAGTGCCTGCGCATTCTTTTGCAAAGCAGAGATATGAGACTGTAATTTATCTAGTAGCAGGTTGAATAGCTCTCCCTCTATTTTCAGCATCTTTTCCTCAGCGCCTAAAATTTTCTCTTCATACTCTTTCAGCTCAGCTGTAATGTAACGCTCTGCATTCGTTAAGGTTTGCTTTCGGATCCAATCAGAAGGCACTTTTTCTTTGTGTGCGTGTGTCACTTCCAAGTAGTAACCAAATACACTTGTAAAGCCAATTTTCAACGATGAAATTCCGGTGCGAGCAGCTTCTCGTTCTTGAATATTTTGCAAGTAATCCTTACCATTGGCTGCCAACTGTCTTAATTCGTCCAATTCTTGGTTGACACCATTTGCAATTACGTCTCCTTTTTGTAGCTGTATAGATGGATTTTGTTGAAGCGTTGAATTTATTAAATGATAGGTGTCGGATAATGGATCAAGTTGGTCTCCTATTTTTTTAAGAGTGAGTTGGTTGGTTTTTTGTAGATGAGAATAAATTAAACCAGTAAGTTGTAAGAATTCAGCGAGAGATCGAACCTCTCTTGGATTTACTTTTCGTAAGGCAAGACGGGCAGCTAGTCTTTCTAGATCTCCCAATTGATTCAAACAATTGAGCAGTTCAGTTTTGAGTTCCTTCTCTTGGATCAAGTATTCAACAGCATCTAGTCTCTCCTTAATCTTTTCTAAATCAATCAAGGGAAACAATAGCCATCTTTTTAATAAACGACCTCCCATTGGGGTCTGTGTATTGTCGATAACAGATAATAGAGTAGGGGTATTTTCACGAGAGGGGTAAATGAGCTCTAGGTTTCTGATTGTAAAACGATCCATCCATAAAAACGAATGCTGATCGATTCGTTGCATGCGACTAATGTGGTGCAAATGGGGATGATCCGTTTCTTTCAAGTAGTGGAAAAGTGCTCCTGCTGCGATTTGGCCCAGGGTTAATTCTTCCACGCCAAATCCTTGCAACGATTGCACTTGAAAGTGCTTGATCAATAATTCTCTTGTATATGTTTCATCAAAGATCCATTCATCAAGTGTATAAGTATATGTTTTAAGCCCGAGTTGTTCTTTGAGTTGATGCTGGTGTTGTTTTTGAATAATCAGCTCTGCAGTTGGCAACCCTTGAATCAACTTATCGGCATAATCGCGATCACCTTGCGCAACAAATAACTCACCGGTGGAAATATCCAAAAAGGCTAACCCTAATTGCCCTGCAGCTCCTACATGTATAGCGAGTAAAAAGTTGTTGTTCCGTTGTTCCAGTATTTTGTCATTTACTGTTGTACCCGGCGTCAACATTTCTGTCACTCCTCTTTTTACAAGTCCCTTTGCTTGCTTGGGGTCTTCCAATTGGTCACATACTGCAACCCGGTGTCCCGCTTTTACCAACTTATGTAAATAAGTGTCTAGTGAATGATGGGGGAATCCTGCTAATTCAGATTCTGCAGCGGCACCATTATTTCTCTTGGTTAATGTAATGCCTAAAATTCGAGAAGCTAAAACCGCATCCTGTCCGAATGTTTCATAGAAATCTCCCACACGAAACAAAAGAATCGCATCAGGATACTTTTGTTTGATGGATCGATGCTGTTGCATCATTGGAGTTTCGCCAGAAGCTTTTTTTGCCATGAGGATTGGGTAGGAAAGATGACAAAAATAAGGAACCCTGCTTACCTTCGCCTTATGCGGAAACTGCAACTGGAAGAATTGGGGAGAAAGTCAATAGAGGAGCTGCGAGATCTCAAAAAAACTCCAATTATAGTAGTCCTTGAGAATATCCGAAGCGCCTATAATGTGGGTAGTGTATTTAGAACTGGGGATGCCTTTTTGATTGAGGCAATTTACCTGGTGGGATATACTGCATTTCCGCCCCACAAGGAGATTAGAAAAACTGCCTTGGGGGCAGAAGATTCTGTAAGCTGGCTACATTTTAAAACGATGGACGAAGCAATCCTTTCCATTCGTGGGAAAGGATACAAAATGGTTGCTGCAGAGCAAACCGATACGAGTATTCCGTTGCATCAACTTGCGAAAGTAGAAAATGAAGGCATGGCTATCATTCTTGGAAATGAAGTAAGTGGAGTAGAGCTGTCAACCCTTGAGCAATGTGATGCTGTTGTCGAAATTCCACAATTAGGCATGAAACATTCACTAAATATTGCTACTGCTGCTGGCGTTGTTTTGTGGGAGCTGGTTCGAAAGAAAATTAAAACATCCTTGTCGAATGCTTAAACGAGTGGCCAGTTACTTTAGTTTAGTTAAGTTTTCGCATACCATTTTTGCGATGCCATTTGCATTTATTGGATTTTTCTTAGGAATCAAAAACAATGTGCATCAGTATACCGTAGCTCAACTTGGCACCCTATTTATTTTGGTTATTGCCTGTATGGTTTTTGCAAGAAGTGCTGCAATGGCATTTAATCGTTACCTGGATCGATATTATGATGCTTTGAATCCTCGCACGGCTACACGTGAAATCCCTAAAGGGATCATAAGTGCCTCACAGGCACTTTCCTTTACGGTGGTGATGGCGCTTTTATTTATTCTGACTGCTCTACTGATTAACTCGCTCTGTTTTATTTTGTCTCCTGTTGCACTTACAGTAATACTCGGGTATAGTTATACCAAGCGGTTTACTCCGCTTTGTCATTTGATATTAGGGCTTGGTCTTTCTCTGGCTCCTATTGGGGCTTACTTGGCAGTGACTGGACAATTTTCTCTGGTGCCTGTTCTTTTTTCTTTGTCAGTTATTTGTTGGGTAAGCGGATTTGATATAATCTATGCACTACAAGATGTTGACTTTGATCGTTCACAACAACTCTACTCGATTCCTTCTTGGATTGGAAAATCAAGAGCGTTGCTGGTATCGCGCGTATTACATGTTTGTAGCTTTTTTTTAATCGCTGCTGCTGGTTGGAGCGGGGGTTTTGGCATGATTTATTGGGTAGGAGCAATACTCTATGGGGCATTATTAGTTTATCAGCAAGTACTAGTCAGACCACATGATTTAAGCCGAGTAAATTTGGCCTTTATGACAGCAAACGGGTTAGCCTCTGTTATTTTTTCCTTTTTTGTTATTGTTGATTTGTTTACATAGCATTGAATATGGCAAGGATCATGGCATTTGATTTGGGTGGAAAAAGAACCGGTATAGCGGTTACAGACCCATTACAACTAATTGCAACTGGATTGACCACAATTGATTCTCATACCTTGCTAGGTTTTGTAAAAGAATATTTGAAAACAGAAGTAGTTGAACGCTTTGTAGTGGGTTGGCCAACCAATTGGGATGATTCTCCTACGCATGGAACTGTCATTGCAGAAAAAGGAATTGCCTTATTGGCAAAGCACTTTCCCCAAATTCCCATTGTCAAGGTAGATGAACGCTATACCTCTAAATTGGCCAAGGATGCAATGCTAGAAATGGGTCTAAAAAAGAAAGATCGAAGGGATAAAAAGATTGTAGATGAGATAGCAGCTACCATCCTATTGCAAGATTATCTTCGTTCCATCCAGGGAACGTAACTTTGCATATATAATGACACTTCCTATCGTAGCATATGGACATCCGGTTTTGAGAAATGTGGCTAGCCCCATTACTCCTGGTCAAATAGATTTAGAGCGCTTTATTGAGGATATGTGGGAAACAATGTATGCCAGTAATGGAGTAGGATTGGCTGCCCCTCAGGTTAACCAGCCAATTCGGGTGTTCACGGTGGATACGCTACAATTATTTGAATCGATGGAAGAATCTGAGCAAAAAAATTACCCTGACAAACCCGGTCTTAAAGCAGTTTTTATCAATGCGAAAATTCTGGAGCTATCCGGTGAACCCTGGCCGTATTCAGAGGGCTGTTTGAGTATCCCTAAGATTCATGAGTCTGTGAGTCGTCCATCCAACGTGCGCTTGCAGTATATGAATGAAAAGTTTGAGCCATTCGAGCAAGTTTTTACAGGCATAACTGCGCGTGTCATTTTGCATGAATATGATCATATTGAAGGAAAACTGTTCATTGATCACCTATCTCCCCTAAAAAGGAAATTGCTAAAAGGCAAGCTTACTGATATTACCAAAGGAAAAGTAGCTGTTGACTACAAGATGAAATTTCATCTATGAGAATTTTTCTCCTCGCATTTTTAGCGGGATTTATGCAAGTTGGGCTCGCTCAATCTAGTGTTGCAGATTCAGCCGATGCAATAAGATTACGTCAACTAATCAGCTTGTCGGAGGTGGTGTTGGATAGTAAACTGGATGTGGCTCGTTTTATTGCGCAAGTAAAAAATGACACCACATTTTATAAGGCATTTCGTAACCTGCGCGTATTAGAATTCACTTCTAGCAATGATATTCTTTTAAAAGACAAAAAATCACGTCCAATTGCGAGAATGTTGAGTAAGACAAGGCAGCAACGAGAAGGCGGTTGTCGTCGCACAGAAGTTATACAAGAAAAAGTCCAGGGGGATTTTTACCAGCGCGATGGATCTTATTCTTACTATACTGCTGCGTTATATAGTTCACTTTTTTTTGCGAAAGGAACGGTATGCGGTGAAGATAATGTGGTTGCTGGTAAAACGTTTCAGGCACAACAGGTAAAAGGATTGGCTCGCCACAAGGAACAGTTAAAAATGCTTTTGTTCAACCCCGGCAAAAAAATTCCTGGAATTCCATTTGTAGGAGATAAGGTGGACGTATTTGATCAGCAGCATCGCTCTCTCTATGATTTCTCTATTGACTATGTTGATTATAGAGGTGAGCCTTGTTATCTTTTCTCTATTCAAGCTAAGTCCGACTTGCGGCCGGGCCAACGAGATAAAATGGTCATCGACAAAATGATTACTTGGTTTAGTGTAAAAACCATGGAAGTATTAGCTCGCCATTATACGATGAGTTACAATGCAGGCTTTTATGATTTTTCAGTTGATATTGAAGCGGAGCTGATGCGGTATAAAAATTGGGTGGTTCCTTCTGTGCTTCGTTATGTCGGCAATTGGGATGTGCCTTTTAAAGAAAGAGAACGAGGAGTGTTTACTGCAACGCTCTACGATTTTA
>JBJOGP010000045.1:0-8327 GCA_046048175.1 Bacteroidota bacterium | reverse complement strand
TTAGCAGTCAATAAGATTATTCGAATTAATTCTATACCCTATCGTGTGTTGGGTGTTTTGGAGAGCAGAGGATCTTCTTTTGGTTTTAGCAGAGATAATTTGGTGTTAACTACCTATACGAATGTGGGTCGTAATTTCAATTCTGGGAGTTCATACAATATAGCTGTGCAGGCAACGGACATTAATAATGTGCCCGTTGCCATGGGCGAGGCAGAAGGATTATTTCGCGCTATTCGCCGACTCAACACCAGGGAAGAAAGCAATTTTGTGTTAGACCGTGCTGATAGTGTTGCAGAAAAAGCAATGAACAGTCTTGGGTTCTTGACAATTTCAGCAACGGTGATTGGGCTTATCACATTAATTGGCGCTGCGATTGGTTTAATGAATATCATGTTGGTGTCTGTATCTGAGCGTACACGCGAAGTGGGATTAATTAAAGCCATTGGCGGAAAAAGAAGTGCAGTGTCCCGTCAGTTTTTATTGGAAGCCATAATTATCAGTATGCTGGGAGCCGTTTTTGGGATCATACTTGGCATTGCTGTAGGAAATCTGTTCTCCATGGTCTTAAACACTGGCTTTGTAGTTCCTTGGAACTGGGTATTCTATGGTATTATTATCTGTACAGGTGTGGGCCTCAGTGCGGGGTACTATCCGGCAAGAAAAGCGGGTAAGCTGAATCCAATTGAGGCTCTTCGATATGAATAAGGGGAGTTTTCCCACATTTTTTCCTCTTTTTTATTGATTTTTCATTCTCTAGATCAACTTATTATCAATTTCTTATTCATTTTATTGGACTTTTCAAAAATTCCTTAACTTGACCCTCCTTCCTTCGGGAAGGAATGAATTTCAACCATTTAAAAACCAACAATTCAACACTAAAAACAAACGATCATGGCAGAGACTAAACCAACTGCAACCAAAGCAACTTCCGTTCAGGCGAAACATGACAAAAACATGATTTCTTGGCTTGCACCCGTAGTGTGTATCATCGCAGGCTATGCGATCTGGCGTTTTATGATGGGAAGCGCCGATGGATTCAATGAACCAGATTTAAATGGTGGATTTTGGCCTTCTCACAAAGGACCTAAAGATGCGTTCCACCGTATCTATGAAGGAGGAATCATCGTTCCGTTATTGCTCGGAATGTTTCTGATGGTAGTGGTATTCTCTATTGAGCGTTATCTTACTATCCGTCGTGCATTAGGAAATGGATCTGTTGCTGATTTTATCCGCAAAATCCAATTCCAGTTGGCAAATAAAAATGTAGATGCTGCGCTTGCTGAGTGTGATAAGCAAAGTGGTTCAGTTAGTAATGTAATGAAAGCAGGTTTGCGTCGTTACAAAGAAATGATCAACGAAGGTGGTCTTTCAACCGAACAAAAAGTAGCGGTTATTCAAAAAGAAGTAGAAGAAGCTACTGCGTTAGAACTTCCTATGCTACAAAAGAACTTGGTGTTTTTATCTACTATTACTTCTGTAGGTACATTGATCGCCTTGTTAGGAACGGTAATGGGAATGATTCGTTCATTTGCTGCCCTAGGAGAAGAAGGTGGCGGTGGTGCTGCTGCTGACCTAGCGGTAGGTATCTCTGAGGCCTTGTATAATACGGCTTTGGGTATCGGTACTTCTGCAATTGCATTGATCATGTACAATGCCTTTACAACTAAGATTGACTCTATCACACATGGTATTGATGAATCTGGATTTACTCTAACACAAAGTTTTGCTTCTCAATACAAATAATTTGAAGCGTAGTACTTTATTGAGTAATTGATTTATCAAGTAAAAATTCATTTATCATGCCTAGTGCCAAGATAGCAAAAAAGAGCACGGATACCGATATGACTCCCTTCGTGGATATCGCGTTCCTGATTCTTTCCTTTTTCATCATGGCGACCAAATTCAAGCCACCAGAGCCTGTTGAGATTACAACACCTGGTTCGGTGCTTTCACAAAAGCTACCGGAGAATAATGCCGTCATGATTTCTATTGACTCAGCCAATCGGGTATATTTTACTGTACTATCAGAAAAGGATCCTTCTAAATATGATGCGATCATTCAGGGAATCAACACTAGTCAAAATCTGGGGTTATCCACTGCAGAGATGGCCAATTTTAGAAAGACCTTCTTGGTTGGAGTTCCATTTGGTAATCTGAAACAATTATTGGCTACTGATTTTAAAGACCAGGCCAAGTTGAGTCAGCCAGGAATCCCCGTCACGGATACACTGAATAATCAACTTGTTTGGTGGATTCAAGAAGCCAAGAAAGCGTTTGCCGGAGAAAAACTCAACTACCTCATCAAAGGAGATGGGCTATCTAAATATCCAACCTTCTTTGCAGTTGTACAAGCTCTTAAGAAAAATGAAGAGTTCAAGTACAACCTGGTAACATCATTAGATGACGTTCCTCCAGGTACTGAATTATACAAGGCAGAGCAAACCAAGAAATAACAATCATCATTATCTAACTACACTGAATTATGGCAAGTATAGATACAGGTGCGGAACAGGGTGGTAAGAAAGGCCCGGGCGTCAAAAAAGCAAAGAAACTCTCTACGCGAGTTGACATGACCCCAATGGTGGACCTGGGCTTTTTGCTGATCACCTTTTTCGTATTTACTGCAACCATGAGTTCGCCAACCACCTTGGACCTTAACATGCCCAAGGATATTAAAAAGCAGGATGAACAAACAGAGGTTAAAGAATCTTCTGTACTGACTATCATGCTTGGAAAGGGTGATCAGGTTTATTATTACGAGGGTAAACTCATTGTGGATGCCACAGGTAATAATTTCAAGCAAACTACGTTCAAAGGAATAAGGGACATCATTGTCAATAAAAAGAAAGAAGTGATGGATCGCTATTACCAGCGACCTGACCCAGCCTGTGAAGCAAAAGCAAAAGCAGAAGGTAAACCTATTAGTAATTGTGCTGATAAAGACTTTGTGGTCATCATTAAACCTAGTGACGATGCTACGTATCGTAATACAGTAGACATCCTAGATGAAATGACGATTAATCAGGTTCGAACGTATGCGATGGTAAAAATCGCTGAAGTTGAATATGAATTGATCAAAAAGACCGAAGAGTCTAACGGCATCAAATAGAACCTATCAAAAAAGAGAGCATGGACGCAAACAAAATATTATCTGCAGATCTGCTAGACATTGTATTTGAAGGACGAAACAAAGAATATGGTGCCTATTTGCTGCGTAAAACGTATCCTCAGCGTTTAAAACGGGCGCTGATTATTACTGCTTCAATTGCAGGTTTAATGTTATTGATCTCTATTTTAAATCGCACACTTGGAGACAAGGGTGATACTAAAGTGAAGATTAATGAAATGACTTTGCAAGATGTGAAGCAAGAAGAAAAAGAACCCCCGCCACCTCCACCGCCACCTCCGCCAAAACAGGAGCCGCCTAAAGTGGAGATGAAACAATTCACTCCTCCTGTTATCAAAAAGGATGAAGAGGTTGAAAAGCCACCTCCACCGCAGGAAGAGTTAAAGGAGGCAAAAATCGATGTGGTTAACGTGGAAGGTATTAAAGATGATGGTATTGCTGCCCCCACTGACATCGACAACGGTAAACAGATTGTAGAAGAAAAAATTGATGACAACAAGATTTTTGATAAAGTTGAAATTGAAGCCAGCTTCCCTGGTGGAGATAGTAAATGGCGTCAATATCTGGAGCGTAATGCAAATGGACAAGTTGCTACTGATAATGGAGCACCAGAAGGTACTTATACAGTAGTGGTTCAATTTGTAGTAGACAAAGAAGGTAATATTTCTGACGTTCGTTCTTTGACTAATCACGGATATGGTATGGAAGAGGAAGCGATGCGCGTGATTAAAAAGGGTCCTAAGTGGAATCCTGCCATTCAAAATGGTCGTCAGGTAAAAGCTTACCGCAAACAACCCATTACATTCCGAGTTGAGTCCGAATAAGCTTAGCTAGCTATGTATTTGAAGTCCCCTCCCAACAAGAGGGGACTTTTTTTATCCCTCCTGTCCCTTTCCGTTAATTTTGCCACATGCATCAAGTAACTGGATGGGATGATACGATTGTGGCGTTGGCAACTCCCCCCGGCGTGGGTGCCATTGGTGTAATTCGTGTAAGTGGAAAAAAAGCGATAGCACTTGTAAATGCAATATTCCCTTCCAAAAATCTCGAAGAGCAAGCCTCACATACTGTTCATGTAGGGTTGATAACTGTTAATGAAAAGCCGCTAGACGAAGTAGTGATAACGCTTTTTAAATCCCCTCGTTCCTATACAGGAGAAGACGTAGTAGAGATTAGTTGTCATGGTTCTCCGTTTATTCAACAGCAGCTAATAGCAGCTTTTATACAACAGGGCGCGCGGTTGGCCAAGCCAGGCGAGTTTACCCAACGTGCATTTCTAAATGGAAAATTAGATCTTACGCAAGCGGAGTCAGTTGCCGATTTGATTGCCTCTAGCACAGCTGCTGCACAACAGGCAGCCCTGCACGGCGTACGTGGCGGGTTTTCTATGGAGTTAAAACAATTAAGAGAGCAGTTACTCCAGTTCTCTGCATTATTGGAACTAGAGCTTGATTTTTCACAAGAAGATGTGGAATTTGTAGATCGAGTAAAGCTTCAGCAATTACTGGAGCAATTAAAAAGATCAACAACTATATTGATCGATTCTTTTCGATTAGGAAACGTGATTCGCAATGGAGTGAGTGTGGCTATTGTAGGAAAACCAAATGCTGGAAAAAGCACCTTGCTTAATAGTTTATTGAATGAAAATCGAGCTATTGTAAGTGAAATAGCTGGAACCACTCGCGATACAATTGAGGAAGTATTGAATATTGATGGGATTTTATTTCGACTAATAGATACCGCAGGCATTAGAGCGCACACCGATGATCAACTTGAACTGGTTGGAATAGAGCGAAGCTTAGAAAAAATGCGGACTGCCCAGCTTATTCTTTATGTATTTGATGTGAATGAAGATGTGTCGACTGTACGTGAGTGGAAACAAGAAGCGGAAAAGCAGGGTTGGCATTTTTTATTGGTCGCCAATAAATTGGATACCATTGATAAGGAGCAAGCCAATCAAAGATGGGCCGAACTAGGATCAGTACTTTATTTGTCTGCCAAAAAACAACAACATCTCTCTTTGCTCAAAGAAAGAATGTTAGATAGTGTGTTGCAAGAAAAAATTAATACAGAGAGCACCATTGTTACCAACGCGCGTCATTATCATGCGCTACAGCAAGTTTTGCAAGCCTTACAGGATACACAATCAGGCTTGGAGAACAAACTACCTAGTGATTTGATCGCCCTAGAGATTCGTAGATGTATTCATTACCTAGGAGAAATTACGGGCGAAATCACCAATGAAGATCAGCTGGATTATTTATTTAGTAAATTTTGCATTGGAAAGTAATGTCAGTTCAATCTGCTAGACACCAGCGTCCTTATATTAACCCCGCTTGTTGGGGGCTTGTAGTTTTTTGGGCTTTTGTAGAGTCTTTTTTAGGAGGGGTGTTACATGCTTTGCAAGTACCCTTACGTGGCATCGTTATTGCGGGGGCAGCAGTAGCTTGCTTGATTACTATCGCAGCTGTATCGAGTGGAAATCTTTCTCGGCCTACTCGTTTTTTTGCAAGCGATCTTATCAAAGCTACTCTTGCTGTAATGGCAGTAAAACTTTTATTGAGTCCGCAGGCCCCTCCAACAGCCTATGTGGCTATGCTGTTTCAGGGATTTACCGCCTATTTATTTTTTGGTTCGATCCCTTCTTTTAGAATTGCTGCTTTACTTTTTTCAGTGCTGGCATTATTGGAAACTGCTTTTCAAAAAGTATTGGTCTTATTTCTTTTTTTTGGTTCTGATTTTTGGGCTACTTTTTCAAGTTGGATCAACGAGTTGCATTTGCAATTTGCCTTTCTTTCAATTAGCCTGCAGGCCATTGTCATAACCTATTTAATTTTGTACTTGCTAGCCGGTTTGCTGATAGGGTATTGGTTTGGACAATGGCCACAACGAGCATTATCCAGACAAGAAGAACTACTCAAGCTCTTTACCGCTGCTGCTGTTCCTGTAACAAATTCACCTGCCGAACAAAAAATTTCAAAAAAGAACACATGGCTAATATTGGTATTAGCATTGCTTTTGGTAGGAGTGTATATAATGCCCTCTTCCCTGATCTTGGTTACTTTTCTACGTGTTCTTATTATTGGCTTACTCGTTTATTTATTATCTCCTCTTTTATTACGATTGCTTACCCGTGCTCTTTCGAAAAAAATTGAGCAAAGTATTACGCTCCGAATTATAGATTCGATTGGTGAACAAAGAAGATATTTTTATTTCTGTTGGGAGCTTTACAAAAAAAGGTCTGCTCTCGTGCGACTTTTATTGTCTTTTGAGTCGTCACTAATTTTATCTTCTGTCACAAGTCAGTCTAAATCTTTTTCCCAAACAATGTGAGTGAACTATGAGTTTTTCAACTGGCATGAAACTACAAAGTCCCATTGAATTTCTGAAAGGTGTGGGGCCTTTGCGTGCCGAGTTGCTTAAAAAGGAATTATCTATTTACACTTTTGAGGACTTGCTTTTTCATTTTCCTTATCGGTACATTGACCGTACAAAAATTAATTCGATAGCAGAGTTGAGGGGAGAGGTGGATTTTGCACAAATTGCCGGAGTCGTTCTTCATACCGAAATAGTAGGGCAACGTACAGGTAAACGGTTTGTAGTACAATTAAAAGACAAATCAGGCATCATTGAGTTAGCATGGTTTAAAGGGATCAATTGGGTGCAGAAGCAAATGCTAGTAGGGCATTCGTATTTGATTTATGGTCGACTTAGTTTTTTTAATGGACGTCCTCAGTTTGTTCATCCTGAAGTAGAAAAAATTGAGCCCGATCAACCATTGGCTAAGAATCATCTTGAGCCTGTCTACTCCACTACGGAAAAATTAAAAGCAAAGGGACTGGGCGGAAGGCAATTTGCTAAATTAACGCAGACTTTACTTGCTCAACTACAGGATACTGATTTACCAGAAATTCTTCCATCCTCTATTATTAAGGAGAATCAGTTTATAGGTAGATGGCAAGGGGTTTGTCAGCTTCACTTTCCCAGAGAAACATCTGCTGCAGCAAAAGCAATGGAGCGTTTTAAGTATGAGGAGTTATTTGTTGCGCAACTCCGAATGCAACTTCTGCGTTCTCAACGACATCGACATACAGCGGGTGTACTTTTTGAGAAAGTCGGCCATTATTTTAATGCGTTTTATGAATACTGTTTGCCTTTTGAATTGACAGGTGCACAAAAAAGAGTCTTAAAAGAAATCAGAGTAGATACTGCAAAAGGCAGACAGATGAATCGTTTGTTGCAAGGGGATGTGGGAAGTGGAAAAACAATTGTTGCCTTGCTCACTATGTTATTAGCGGTTGATAACGACTACCAGGCATGCTTGATGGTACCTACTGAGATTTTAGCACAGCAGCATTTCCAATCGATACACACATTGCTAGAAAAAATTAATTTACCCGTAGCGTTGTTAACGGGTTCTACCAAAACAGCTGAGCGAAAAAAAATTGCAGCCTCTCTTGAATCTGGTGAGTTGAAAATTCTGGTTGGCACCCATGCATTGATTGAGGAAACCGTACAGTTTAAAAAATTGGGTTTGGTAATCATTGATGAACAACATCGCTTTGGCGTTGCACAGCGGGCGCGTCTATGGAAAAAAGCAACCATTCCTCCTCATATTTTAGTAATGACTGCTACTCCTATTCCTCGGACCTTAGCAATGACCGCTTATGGGGATTTAGATTCGAGTATAATTGATGAGCTGCCTCCAGGTAGGATTCCCATAAAGACCGTTCATCGTTTTGAGAAAGACCGAAGCAAAGTCATGGAGTTTATTCGTGATGAAGTTGCTAAAGGAAGGCAGGCCTATATAATTTATCCATTGATTGAAGAAAGTGCAAAGTTGGATTATGAAAATCTAATGAAGGGTTATGAAGAGGTAAAGGCGTTTTTCCCTGAACCTAAATATTGGATCAGCATGGTTCACGGTCGTCAACCTGCTCCTCAAAAAGAAACCAACATGCAACGGTTTGTGCAAGGGGATACCCAAATCATGGTAGCTACCACCGTAATTGAAGTTGGCGTTAACGTTCCCAATGCCACTGTGATGTTGATCGAAAGTGCTGAAAAATTTGGATTATCACAATTGCACCAATTAAGGGGTCGAGTGGGGAGAGGTGCAGAAAAAAGTTATTGTATACTGCTTACTTCTCCAGGTATTGGAAGGGATGCGAGTGAGCGAATGAAGATCATGACTCAAACT
>JBJOGP010000044.1:0-9052 GCA_046048175.1 Bacteroidota bacterium | reverse complement strand
CTCAGGCGCAACTGGAGCGGCAACTTCTTCTATAGATGTATTGACAACCTCCTCTGCTACAATAGGAGCAACAACTTCAGTAACCGGACTTACTTCAGGCTGACCCAGTACCATTACTATTTTTTCTTCTTCCTGAACTTTTGCGCGTGGTACAGTGGGTTGTGGAATCACGTCTTTGTGTTCAAAACCAGTTGCGATGAGCGTGATACCTAACTTATCGCCAAGTGTATCATCATACCCCATTCCCAAAATAACATCGGTGTTTGGACCTGCTTTGGTTAATAATAATTCTTGAATGATTTCCACCTCATCCATTGTGAATTCATGTTCACCACGTGCAGAATTGATATTGATTAAAATCCATTTTGCACCCAAGATGTCATTATCATTTAACAAAGGAGAATTGATAGCTTCTTCTAATGCAAGTTGTGCGCGGTTGTGTCCGGCCATTTCTGCATGACCTAAGATAGCACGACCCCCGTTACGCATAACTGTACATACATCCGCAAAGTCCACATTGATTTGCCCTGTGCTATTGATTACATCAGTTATACAACGTGCAGCAGTAGCTAACACATTATCTGCTTTTTCAAAAGCTTCACGCATTTTAAGGTTACCGAACTGATGACGTAATTTATCATTACTGATGATCAATAAAGTGTCAACCTGCTGACGCAATTGTCTAATTCCTTCATCGGCCTGTTGCATTCTTTTCTTTCCCTCGTAAGCAAATGGAGTTGTTACAATACCCACAGTTAGAATACCCATTTCCTTACAAATTTTTGCAACAATCGGCGCTCCTCCTGTACCTGTTCCACCACCCATTCCTGCGGTAATAAATACCATTTTAGTATTCACCTCTAAAATGCGGCGAATCTCTTCGAGCGACTCCTCAGTAGCTTGTCGACCAATGTCGGGATTAGCTCCTGCCCCAAGTCCCTGTGTTAAAAAGGGGCCCAGTTGTACGCGGTTAGGAACACCACTTATAGCAAGGGCTTGTGCATCTGTATTACAGATCACAAAATTTACTCCCTCGATATGTTGATTGAACATGTAATTGACAGCGTTACTACCGCCACCACCTACACCAATCACTTTAATGATAGATGATTTGTCTGTGGGTAAATCAAATTGAATCATGGAAGTTAGTTTTCGAATTATTGAATGGGTTAGTAAGTAATTTATAAATGACGATCTTCTTCCTCTTTAAACAAATCGATGATACGGTCTTTGAATTTGCTCCAGAAGCCAGTTAGATTACGACGCTTTCTCATTTGTTCTTCGCTGATTTCTGTTTCTTCAGGTACTGCCTCTACTTCACCGCTAGCTGTTTTACGCAGGTTAGATGGAACATCAACTTTACGATATCCTTTATCAAACTCTTTACGATTATGTTCAAAATCGTCATATCCTTTTAAGATCAAACCGATACACGTAGAGTAAGTTGGTTTAGAAAGCTCTTCAATATGCCCTGCAGCCAAATGCTCATTGGGAAATCCAATCCTTGCATTCAATCCAGTTACATACTCCGTAAGCTGAATTAGGTGTTTTAATTGGGAACCGCCACCGGTTAATATGATTCCACCATTAAGTGCTTTATTATCCAATCCCACCTGCTTGAGATGATAGGTTACAAAATCCATAATCTCACTCATACGAGCTTGAATGATATTAGCTAGATTTTTTACGCTGATCTCTTTTGCAGGCATTCCGCGTAATCCTGGAATAGTGATATAAGCATTTGACTTTGCTTCATTTGCTAATGCAGAGCCGAATTGAACTTTCATTTGTTCAGCCTGTGTACGCAATACCCCTAATCCTGACTTGATATCATTTGTGATATTTTCACCTGCAAATGGTATCACAGCGGTATGCTTAAGTATTCCTTCATTGAATACGGCTAAGTCAGTTGTACCACCTCCAATGTCCACAATTGCTACTCCCGCTTCAAGGTCTTCTTGTCCCATTACAGCTGCTGAAGAAGCAAGTGGCTGTAACACTAGATCTTTAGTAAACAAGCCAGCCTTTTCAACACTACGGTTGATATTTCTAATTGCATTTTTATCGCCCGTGATGATATGGAAGTTAGCTCCAATTTTTACTCCTCCATAACCAATCGGATTGGCAATGTTTGGAATATTGTCAACTGTAAACTCTTGCGGAATTACATCGATAATTTGATCACCAGCAGGGATATAGGTTTTGTACTGATCATCAATCAACTTATCAATTTCTTTTTGTGTAACCTCTTCATCCGTACGGTGGCGAACCATATCGCCGCGTGTCTGTAAACTTTTAATGTGGTGACCTGCAATTCCCACATACACCTCGCCAATTTCCAAATTTGGGTTAGAGGCAAAGCAGTTGTCGAGTGCGGTACGAATAGCTTTAATGGTCTCATCAATATTTAGGACCTGACCATGCTTGACACCATTGGAATTGGCTTTACCAAATCCAAGGATCTCCAATTTGCCAAACTCGTTTTTACGGCCGGCAATCACTGCAATCTTGGTTGTCCCAATATCAAGACCTACAATGATGGGATTTTGGTTGTTCATAGGGATGTTTTTTAGTTGTTTATTTTTTTTGTGGGTTTTTGTATACTGATAGATGTATCGAGTGGTAAACTATTTTTTAACTCTGCCGTAACTGAAATTGTATCGTCCTTTAGCAATGGTTGCAAAGGCTTTGGTAAATAACGAATAGCTGTATCTAGATCCGCCAAACGGGATTGCTGTAAGAGTTGTTGTACACTTCTTCGTAATTGAATCGAATCAACTTTTGGCCCCACCCCATAGCCCGCTACTACTTGGTCATCAAATCGAAGATCAATAGTTCGATATCGATTAAACCCTGACTTCACCAAAACTTGCTTATAAAAGATGAACAACTTTTTTAATTGTGCTGGAAAATCAGCGGCTTGACCCAATTTAACAATATGGTCACCTACAACAGGTACTAATTCCCAATTCTGGTCAAGTGTTCGATCAATCTGTGCTACTTGTGCGTTCCAGAAACTATCATTCACAATCAGCTGCGCCATATCACGCATCTGAATAAGTAGTAGACTATCCTTATTTTTTACCCCTGCACTATCAGGAATGCCTGTAAATACTGGAACCTTTACAGAACGGAAACTAGCAAGTGGCATCAACTGACCCCTCTCATCCAAATAACTAGATGCTCCATTTTGCGTAAATACGCGTGCGAGTGGTTTCTTTTCGATAATTCGTACATGAAGAATATCCTGATTATCAAAATAGAGTTGTGCTTTTCGAACCCATGGATGTTGCTGCAATTTCATTTCAACTTGCTGCATATTAAATAGTGAAAGCAACTCGCCCCTTACACCTGCAGTATGACTTTGCAATAAACTGGCCACAGAATCCTGCGTTAAAAATGCACCGCCATAGTGCCCTTGGATTTCAATCGTATAAGAACGGAATCGCTCTTTGTTACGACGGCCAATTGCAGCGACCAGTAATAACGTCATGCCTGTTCCGATTCCTATCCAGAAAAGGAAAAACAAAATTCGCTGTATGATTCTCTTTATTTTCAACGCTACCTTATTAACTTTTTCATAGTTGGCAGCAACTGGTCAATATCGCCAGCCCCTGCTGTTATAATTATATTTTGTTCGTTCTCGTTTTTAATTGTTTCAGTAAACCAGCTCAACACTTGATTCTTATCAAAAAGTGATACCGGTTTGTCATTTATATTTTGCTTGATCAACTCACTACTCACTCCCTCAATAGGTAATTCTCTTGCAGGATAAATGGGCAACAAAATCACCTCATCCGCACCTGATAAAGCCTCGCCAAACTCCATGGCCAAGTCTCTTGTTCGCGTGTACAGATGCGGCTGAAAAATGATTGTACATTTTTTACTTCCATACAACGAACGTACACCTGTTATCAAGGCCTGTAACTCAGCTGGGTGATGCGCATAATCATCGATCCACACACGATTTGCATCTTTCCAGATCACTTCAAATCTTCGCTGCACACCTCGAAACGAAGCCACCGCTTTTTTAATCTTACTCTCCTCAACTCCAAGCATACTCGCAATAGAAACTGCAGCAACTGTGTTTTCTACGTTATGCAATCCACCCATTGAAAGCTCAAAACCAGCTAGTGTTTTACCACATACATGAACAGAAAAATGATAGCTACCTTTTTCTACTTTCAGATCTGTTGCATAACAATCTGCTGTTGTGTCATTCAAATGATAACTACATAATTGCTTGGCCCGTAAGTCTGCTGCACGCTTTAAACCTTTTTTGTAGATTAACAGTCCATCAGGAGCCACTAAACTGCTGAACTGCAAAAAAGCTTCCTCCATCTCTGCTGCAGTCCCATAGATATCTAAATGATCTGGATCCATCGCTGTAATAACAGCAACCTGCGGCTTCAGCTTCAAAAAGCTACGGTCATATTCATCTGCTTCCACCACACAGCAATTAGTTCTACTGCTCCAGTAGTTGGTTTCATAGTTACTTGCAATTCCCCCTAAAAAAGCATTGCATCCCATTTGGCTATCTCGAAGAATATGCGCTACCAATGTACTAGTGGTAGTTTTACCATGTGTTCCTGCAATACAAATGTTCAAAGAGCTATCAGTTATACGTTGAAGCAAATCACTTCGCTTCCATATTGTATAACCATTTTGTTTATACCAGTTCAACTCCTGATGATCCCCTGGTATAGCGGGAGTATATACTACAACAGTCGCCTCTTTATCAACATTCTCAATTTGATCTTCATAATGAATATTCACTCCCTGCTTTTCCAATTGTTGAGTCAGCGCCGTTCTGGTTTTATCATATCCACTTACTCCAATTCCTCTTTCCAAAAAAAATCGAGCTAATGCACTCATGCCAATTCCACCAATACCTACAAAACAGATTTGATCAATCCCCTCAGTACCCTTGAATGGACTACGCAACAAATCTGTATTTACTACTATCTGGTTCATTAAGCCTTTATCCTTTTCAATAATTCAACTGCAACACGTTGATCAGCATCCCAAATTCCCAATGGCCGAATTTGTTCTGTCATTTGCCTGCGTTTTTCCTCGTTGCTACACAATTCAATTACTGCAGAAACTAATTGCGTCGCTGCCTCATGATCAGCAATCAATAATCCAGCTTGACGCTTTACCAACTCCATTGCATTTGCAGTTTGATGATCTTCGGCCGCATGCGGAAACGGAACAAAAATGGCTGGCTTGGCTACAACAGCTATTTCTGCAACAGTCATTGCACCTGCTCGTGCAACAATGAGCGTGGATGCGGCATAAGCCATTTCCATCTGCTGAATGAACGCACCCGTCCAAACACCTTGCTTACCACTACAAACTTTTTCAGCTTGTGATGCAAAGGGTTTTCCTGTTTGCCAAATCACCTGGATATTAGCAGCTAGCAATCGATCCAATCCATTGCTGATGGCTTCATTAATGGAACGGGCCCCTAAGCTTCCTCCAACAACTAATAAAGTTGGTCGACTTGAATCCAGCTTAAAGTGCTTACGACTCTCTTCCAAACTTGGCAAAGGCTTCGTAATAACATCTCTTACCGGATTACCAGTATAACAAACCTTTTCAGCGGGGAAAAAGCGATTGAGTCCCATTACACCTGCAAAAACACAATTCACTTTTTTAGCCAACAGTTGGTTGCTTCGACCTGCATAAGAATTTGCCTCGTGCAGAAATGTAGGGATACCTTTTACCTGCGCTAATCGTAGAACAGGAAAACTTGAATAACCACCCACACCTAGTACGGCATCAGGTTTAAATTGACGCAATACTTTTCTGACCTGCCAAAAACTTTTAAGTAGTTTCCAGGGAAGTCCAATATTCTTTATCAAAGAGCTTCTATTAAAACCCGCTATATCGAGTCCCTCAATGGGATAACCCGCTTGCGGTATTTTTTCCATTTCCATTTTTCCCTTTGCACCGACAAAGAGAATTTCAATAGACGAATCCATTTTTTTCAATGCACCAGCAATAGCCAATGCCGGAAAAATATGCCCTCCTGTTCCTCCCCCTGCTATAATGATTCGTCTGCTCATGCTGCCACTGCCTTTGCATCTCCCTCTTTATCTTTCCCTTCCAATTGCTCTACATTTCGTGCCACACTCAAAATGATTCCAATTGCCAAACAGGTAAAGATGAAGCTGCTTCCTCCCATACTAACCAATGGCAACGTAACACCTGTAACAGGAAACAAATTGACTGTTACAGCCATGTTAGCCAATGCCTGAATGACTAGTGTAAAGCTCAATCCAAGTGCAAGGAAGGCTCCAAATGCAAATGGACAACGCTTAAATATTCGTATGCACCGATAGAGAAACACCAGATATACAAATACAATAAAGCCCCCTCCCAACAAACCATATTCCTCTATGATAATTGCATAAATAAAATCATTGTAGGCCTGCGGTAAAAAGTCGCGTGTAGTACTATTGCCTGGCCCCACACCCAATAATCCTCCTTTAGAAACCGCAATTTTTGCTTGATTAACCTGGTAGTCATCGGTATCAACATCCGTGCTACCATAGATAAAACTTTCAACTCGACTAATCCAAGTGTCCACTCGCCTTGTCAGGGTTCCTTCTTCTTTTTTCACAACAGTGATAGGCTCATCAGGCTCTTCTTGCTGGTGTTTAACAACTGCAGCAGCAATCAACATTGTAATAGGAATAAAAGCCAGTCCTACGGTAATTAATAAATGTTTTGTACTCGCTCTTCCAATAAACAATAACAATAAGCAACTGGCACCCAAGAGTAATGCAGTAGATAAATTGGCCGGAGCAATCAATAAGCAGGTGACCGCAACGGGCCAGATAACCATCAAATACCCTTTTTTAAACTCCTTAATCATATCTTGTCGCTTACTAAGCAATCGAGCCAGATACATAAATAAAGCAAGTTTAGCCAGGTCTGAGGTTTGAACAGTCATATTGATCAATGGCAATCGAATCCAGCGACTTCCTTCATTCATTGTTACGCCAAAAAACAACGTGTAGATTAAAAGTGGAATTGAAATCAGATAAACGATTCGTGCAGCCTTTGAATAAAATGTGTAATTAACCAGATGCGCCACATAGATCACGAGAAGTCCTCCAAGAATAAATGCAACCTGCTTGAATAAATAAACTTCAGTATTGCCTTTATAAAATTTGTAGGCAAGCGAGCCCGTAGCACTATACACTGCTAATAAGGAAACTAAGGTAAGTAGCACTACCAAGGCCCAAATAACTTTATCACCCTTTGTTTTTTGCAACAAACGTTCCGTGGTAAAACTATTCCGGAGCTCGGTCAATCGTATGTCTCGGGTTGTTTCCATGTTTATAGATCTCGAACAGCGTTTTTAAATTGCTGCCCTCTGTCTTCATAATTTTTAAATAAGTCAAAACTTGCGCAAGCTGGACTCAATAACACAGCATCCCCTTTGCTGGCAAAACGAAAAGCCAACTGTACTGCTTCGGCTGCGTCTTGTGTATCAATCAGAGTAGGAACGATTCCTTCAAAAGCCTCATGAATCTTCTTGGTGTCAACACCCAAACAAATAATTGCTTTTACTTTTTCTTTCACACCCTCAAGTAATAACGAATAATCATTTCCTTTATCCACGCCTCCCAAAATCAAAACAGTTGGCTTTGTCATACTTTCTAATGCATACCAAGTAGAATTGATATTGGTTGCTTTACTATCATTTATAAACTCTACGCCACGCACGGTCGCAACAAATTCCATTCGATGTTCCAATTGTTCAAAATGCTGAACTGCATCTCTGATCTTATCTTTTCGAATGGTTAGCGTTGCCGCTGCTACACAAGCCGCCATGGTATTGTATTGATTATGCTTGCCTTTCAGCGCAAAATCAAAGACACTCATGGTCATAACCTCATTACCTGTACGTATGTACATGTCTCCGTCTTTAATAAACCCTCCATTTGGTACTTCTCTTTTCATGCTAATCGGCAGTTGAGTTGATTGAATTTTGAATGAACTGATATATTGTTGGGTTACTTCATCATCGGCACAGTAAATAAAAAAATCCTGCGGCCGTTGATTCATCGTAATCCGAAACTTGCTCTTGATATAATTAAGAAAAATATATTCGTAACGATCCAGATGATCTTCGGTGATATTGGTAAGGATTGCAATGTCAGGTCTAAACTGATCAATGTCGTCTAACTGAAAACTGCTTACCTCTACTACATATAACGCATGAGGTTTCAGTGCAACTTGTCGAGCAAAGGAGTAGCCAATATTTCCTACTAAGGCTACATCCAAACCAGCCGACTTACATAACTGATAGACCAGTGAAGTTGTAGTTGTCTTTCCATTGCTACCTGTAATTGCCACAATGCGACTTTCGCCTTTAAACCGATAGGCCAACTCCACTTCGCTGATGACAGGAATTCCTTTTGCGCGAACGGCTTTCATGACAGCTGTGTTTTCTGGTATGCCTGGACTTTTCACTATTTGGTCAGCAGCCAGAATTTTATCCATATCATGTTGCCCTTCTTCAAAAGCAATTCCCTTCTCATTGAGTTCGCTACGATATTTTTCTTTCAAAGAGCTTCCATCAGAGAGAAAAACCGAATACCCCATTTGGCTAGCCAGCAAGGCTGCCCCCACTCCACTTTCTCCTCCTCCAATGATGACAAGTTTCATTGTCATTTTATTTTTACCCCCTTGCTTAACGTAGCTTAAGGGTTACAATACTTAATACCACCAATAACACTGTCACAATCCAAAATCGTGTTACGATTTTTACCTCATGATAGCCCTGCACCTGGTAGTGGTGATGCAAGGGTGCTTTCAAAAAAATTCTTCTCCCTTCACCATATTTACGTTTGGTGTATTTGAAATAACCTACTTGGAGAATAACACTGAGCGACTCTACCAAAAACACACCACAGAAAATTGGAATTAATAATTCTTTGTGCACGATAATAGAAAGCGCTGCAATCACACCCCCCAGCATTAAACTTCCCGTATCACCCATAAATAATTGTGCAGGAAATGAGTTGTACCATAAAAA
>JBJOGP010000043.1:0-9238 GCA_046048175.1 Bacteroidota bacterium | reverse complement strand
TTAAAGTGAGACCGCTCTACGCGCAAACTCGTGAGGCACGAATCAAAAAGAAAAAGCCGGAGGAGTTTCCTAAAGACTCACTAGTAATCGTTGAAATGGGAAAGGGAGAAGTCAAGAGAATTCCAATCGTTAAGTCATTTAAAATGCCAGCCGAAGAAGATGGTTTTTTGGTAATTCATCAGGAGTCTTTAGAAAAGTCTACTGAAGCGAATGAAACGCCTGCCCCATTGGTTATTATGAATTTAAATCTGGGAACCGAAACAACGGTTCAGCGAATTACGGAATATGAAGTGGCACAAAAAGGAGGTCGTATCATTGCGGAGCAAGCGCGTAATCAAAAAGATTCACTTAGTAAGACGCTGCTGCTATTAATAAATACAACTACTAAACAGCTGGATACGATTGCAAGCGGTGGCGATGATTTCAGGTCTTTTACATTTTCAGAGGACGGCACTCAGCTTGCTTTTTTAGCCGAGCGAGAGGCAAGGCCTAAAGAATTAATTAAGTATTATAAATTATTTCTATTTAGAGCAACGGATGATACGGCACGACATATAGTTGATCGGAGCACGATGGGTATGAAATTAGGCTATACAGTAAGCGAATTTGGTAAGCCCCGATTCAGTAAATCCGGAAACAGACTTTATTTTGGAGTCGCACCGATTAAACCTGCTGCTGATACCAGTTTACCAGAAATTGACCAGGTAAAAGTTGATATCTGGCATTACAATGATGACTATCTGCAAACACAGCAGCTCTTTAATTTAAAGAGAGACCTTGAGCGTAATTATTTAGCGGTGTTTGATTTGCATAACTTGACTCTTACTCCTCTTGAGTCAGATAAAATCTCGCAGGTTATTACGACTGCCGAGGGAGATGGTGATGTTGCTTTTGGCATTAGTGACTGGGGTTATCGAATTGAATCGCAATGGAAGGGCATGTCTAAAAAGGATATTTATAGAATAGATGTGCTAACTGGTGATACTACATTAATCAAAAAAGGGTTGGATGGTGTTGTGTATTCCTCATTTGTTTCTCCCAATGGAAATGCAATCATATGGTATGATTATTCATTAAAACAATATGTAAGTTGGTATAAAGGAAAGACCCAAGTGATCAGTCGTCAAATTCCTTTCGCATTATATGACGAGGAACATGACTCTCCTGGGCCTGCAGATCCGTATGGCATTGCCGGTTTTGAAGCAGGAGATTCTACTGCCTGGATCTACGATCGTTTTGATACGTGGCAAGTATCCTTGAACGGACAGAAAAAACCGCGTAACATCACCCTTCAGGGAAGAAGTAAAAAAGAAAGGCTGCGCTATATCAAGGCAGATGTTAAAGAGAAATATGTGGCTGAAAAAGGATGGAGCCTTTGGCGTTATCAGCAGGAACAAGATAAATCGGCTGGACTTGTATTAGCAAAGTGGAGTGAGCAAAACTTGAATTGGCAAAAAAGAAAAGCAGGGCCTTTCACGTATGGAAACCCTGTTTTATCAAAGTATTCCCCTGTGCTTTTATATACCAAAGAAAGTTATGTGCTATCGCCAGATCTGCATGCATGGCAGTTTGGGGAGCAAACAGATGTAGAGACTAAGTTGACTTCTATTAATCCTCAGCAACAGCAATACAATTGGGGCACCTCTTCTATTTACAAGTGGAAAGCTATTGACGGTAAAAATGCACAAGGGGTGCTTTATTTGCCGGAGAATTTTGATCCTAAAAAGAAATACCCTTTATTGTTGTATTTCTATGAAACACATACAAATACTTTGCATAGTTATATTCCTCCGTCACCAACGGGTAGTCGTTTGAACATTTCTTTTTATGTAAGCCGGGGGTATGTAGTATTAAGTCCTGACATTCATTATCAAATTGGCTATCCTGCAAAGAGCTGCTACAATTATGTCGTTAGTGCAGCCCAGCAACTTGCCAAAGAGCCATGGATTGATGCCGCAAACATGGGAATACAGGGACAAAGTTGGGGCGGAATACAAGTTGCGCAATTAGTTACCATGACTTCTATTTTCAAGGCTGCATGGGCCGGTGCACCAGTAGCAAACATGACCAGTGCATACGGAGGGATACGATGGGAGAGTGGTGTTAATCGACAATTTCAATATGAGATGACGCAAAGTAGAATTGGTGCCACTTTATGGCAACGACGAGATCTTTATCTGGAGAACTCACCATTGTTTAAAGTGCCTCAAATCAAAACACCTTTGGTGATTATGGCCAATGATGCAGATGGAGCTGTGCCTTGGTACCAAGGGATTGAACTGTTTACGGCTATGCGTCGCTTAGGAAAAAAAGTATGGATGTTGAATTATAATGGTGAAGCACATAATCTGCGCGAGAGAAAAAATCAAAAAGATATTTCTATTCGGCAGCAACAGTATTTCGATTGGCTGCTGAAAGGAGAACGTCCTGCTCGTTGGATTACTGATGGAGTACCAGCAGTAAACAAAGGGAAAGTCTGGGGCTTAGATCTTGTAGATTAAAGAGGTCGTACTGGGTCAAAACTTTCAAGTTCTTTCGCAACAGCAGTAAGGAAAGTAGCCCCCAGGCTTCCATCTACAATTCTATGATCATAGCTCATGCTGAGATACATCATATGGCGGATGGCAATGCTATCGCCTGCAGGTGTTTCAATTACTACCGGTCGTTTTTTAATGGCACCCACCGCTAAAATGGCAACTTGTGGTTGATTGATAATGGGTGTTCCCATCAAGGATCCAAAGGTCCCTACATTGGTCAAAGTAAACGTTCCATTTTGCGTATCATCGGGTCTTAATTTTCCTTGACGAGCTGCATCCGCTAATTGGTTGACTTGTTTAGCTAGCCCCACCATATTGAACTGGTCTGCATTTCTAATCACAGGTACAATTAAATTTCCGGAGGGTAGGGCTGTCGCCATTCCAATATTAATATCCTTTTTGATGACGATGTTATTGCCATCAAGAGAACAATTGATCAAAGGGAATTTTTTGATGCAACGTACAATCGCTTCAATAAAAAGTGGAGTGTATGTGATTTTAGTCCCTTCTCTTTTTTCAAAGTCCTTCTTTACCTTTTCTCTCCAAAGAACCAAATTGGTAACATCAGCTTCTGTAAAACTGGTTACATGCGGACTGGTTTGTTTACTCCTAACCATGTGGTCGGCAATCAACTTTCTCATTCTGTCCATCTCAACAATCTCTACATTGCCAGTATAGCTTACAGGCAAAGAGTGATTCGATTGCGTTTCTGGTTGAATTTTTTGCACAGGCACAATCATTTCCTTTGATGGCTGACTGCTTGGTTGTTTGCGAGTGCTTACGTAGTGGAGAATATCTTTTTTTGTTACGCGCCCTTCATTACCAGTACCTGGTAAGTTTTCCAGTTCGCTCATGCTAATCCCTTCGCTGGCTGCAATATTCAATACAAGCGGAGAATAAAACCTCGAGGATCCAATATTGATAGGTTTTGTCTCTTGATGAATCACGGGTGAAGTAATTTCTTTGGCTGGCTCTGGTTTCACAGCTTGAATAGTGGGAGTGGCGGGAGCGCTGACAGGAGAGGAAGTGGAAACGGCTTCCGTACGTATACGGGCAATAACTGTTCCAATCGGGACAATGTCATTTACATTGAAAAGAATTTCATCAATGATACCTGCGGCAGTACTGGGAACTTCACTATCAACCTTATCGGTCGCAATTTCAAGGACTGTCTCGTCTAGCGCCACTGAGTCACCTGGGTTTTTAAGCCATTTTAAAATAGTGGCCTCCATGATACTCTCACCAAGTTTTGGCATCACCAGTTCAACTATCGCCATATAAAGGATTTAAAAGCAGCAATCAGAATGCAAATCTACAATATTGTACTCAATCCGTGGGTCCCTTTAAAAGGAACAGTCGTAGCTGATTTAAGGCGCTTAAGGCGGTTTGTTTTATGTTTCTGGATCTGTCGAACCCCCATTTGTATTGTTTTGTTACAATTTTTTCTTTGTTACCAACTGCAATCCAAACTGTGCCGACGGGTTTTTCAGGAGTTCCGCCCGCTGGTCCCATAATACCTGAAACTGCAATGGCATACGTGCAACCAATGGATGTAAGAAGTCCATTTACCATTTCTTTAACCACTTGCTCACTCACGGCTCCAAACTGAACTAGGGTGGAAGGGTTTACTCCAAGCAATTTTTGTTTTGCTTCGTTAGAGTAGCTTACTACACTTCCTTCAAAATAGCGTGATGCTCCAGGTACTGCACTGATTAGGCTGGCAATGAGACCACCTGTACAACTTTCAGCAGTACCGACCGTGGCATTTCTTTCAAGCAGTAACTTACCAATGTAGGATTCTAACTCTTCATTCGTATCGATAGCAAGATGTGCTGCCACCTCTTTCTTTAAAAGGCTAACTTGGTGGTCTAATTTTAATAATAACTCCTCTCTGTTTTCACCCAAAGCGGTAAGCCTTAGTTTGACCATTCCATATTGTGGCAAATAGGCTAAAGAAATTAATGGGGGGAGGTTTTTTTCAAAATTGATGAGCTGTTCAGCAAGTACTGATTCGCCTACTCCGATTGTCAGTATCGTGTGGTGTAAAACAACAGGTGTAGAAAGCTCTTTTTGCAATAGCGGAATCACTGAGCCCGTCATAATGTCTTTCATCTCTTGTGGAACTCCCGGGAGTGAAATATAGATTACTTTATTTTTTCTGAATAGCATTCCAGGTGCAGTTCCTATAGGGTTGGGCAAGACAGTACAATTATCCGGAACATCAGCCTGTTTTTGATTTCGCTCTAATAATGCGCCAGGTCTTTTGTATACTTCGTTAAATAAATACTGAATATGAGCAAGCGTACCGGGGTCTCTCTGTAACGTTCCTCCGAAATAGTTACATAAAAAAGGCTTTGTAATGTCATCGGCTGTAGGTCCAAGTCCACCCGTTAAAATAATAACCTGTACATGGTCTGATTCTTGATTAAGCGCAAATCGAATTTCATCCGCTCGGTCTCCTACGGCAATTCTGCGTAAAACTAAAATGCCTATTGCGTTTAGTTGTTGGGCTATGAATGCACTATTGGTGTCGATTGTTTGCCCAATTAGTAGTTCGTCTCCAATGGTAATTATGGATGCATAAACTTTATCCATTCCGATTAATTTCCTAGCATTCTGTCCATACTTACTTTTCCAGGGCCTGCAAAAAGGAGTACTAAAAAGCCTGCCAAGTAAAGAGCGGCATGCTCTCCTTCTCCAAAAATGTCACTATGGTGAATCATAAATAGCGCCACTGCCATGGTTACGATGAGCGGTATAACTACAAGCCTGGTCATGAGTCCGGCAATCAGCAAAACCGCACAGAAAAACTCAGCAAAAATAACCAGTGCTAATGAAGCAGTACTTCCGATATGGAAAGGGTCCGGGAAGTCCTTTACGACGGTCATAAACTTGATCAATTTATTAAAGCCATGTGGAATGATTAAGCCCCCCATGGCAAGACGCAATAGTAAAAGTGAAAATGAGATACTGTTCTCGGTATAGCGGGTATTAAATAATTTTTTCATGTCTTGCAATTTTACTCCACTAACTTAAGATTTTTTTGTTAAAGCCTTCCTAATTACTCACTTATCCACATCTGTTTGCAACCATTGCTTGGGTGAGGTGAAAATATTTGCAATATTCGCCCGTTATAGGAACTAGATTATGCGGCTACTTCTGCTTATTTCAATCTCTCTTTTTTGTCAAATTGCGTTGTTTGCGCAACAGACCTGGCAATCCACAGAACAAGATTTGCCTTTGTATAGAGCACTTTCCACTTTTCGCCAGGGTAGAATAGAAGAAGGCTGTCAATTACTGGAGCGTGTTTCGTTTCAACAGCCAAACCTCTCTCTGCAAAATCAGAATTTAGAGATACAAGAGTTTCGCTATGCTAAAATAGTTTGTCAATTGCTGCAAGCTGATAAAAACGGAGAGATTGATGCGCTTCAGTTTTTAGCAGAAACGAATGTTCAAACTTGGAAAGACAGAATACGTTTTTATTTGGGAAATTTTTATTTCATCCAACAAAATTGGGTTGCAGCAATAGATCAATACAAGCTTTTATCTGTGGCTAATTTATCCAATACAGAAATTGCGAAGATGCAATTCAATCAAGGGTACTCATATTTTGTATTGAAGCAATATGAGTTTGCTAAACCACTTTTAAACAGTATTCGTCAATTACCTGGAAACGCTTATCAGACGGCTGCAACGTATTACTACGGGTTAATTCTTTTTGCTGAAGGAAAGATGAATGAGGCCATTAGTTGTTTTCAACAGGTAGAAAAGGATTCAACTTTTGGGAAGTTATCAGTTTACTACACCAGCCAAATAATGATGGCAAGAGGTGAAGCAGAGCAAGTAATCAGCTATCTCGAAAAAAATGCTTCCTTATTTCAGGATTCTTCTTATCCCTCCACAGAGCGCAATCAGGTTTTAGGGCATGCCTACTTTGTTACAGCCAACTTTGAGAAAGCGTTACCCTTACTTTCTTTCTATTTATCTGCTGCTTCTGAAACTACCCGAGTTGATCTTTATGAATTAGCATTTTCTCAGTTCAAAATGAGAAAATATGCTGACGCAGTAGTGAACTTTAAGAAATTGTCTGGTGCACAGGATACAATTGCTGCGTATTCACTTTTTTATTTGGGAGAGTCTTATGTTGAATTAAAAAATAAGAGAGAAGCTCGGTCTGCCTTCTCGCTCTGTATGCAAATCGCAGTTAAGAAAGATTTACAAGCTGCCGCTCAGCTCAACTTTTCAAAGCTTAGCTACGAGCTTGGTTATTTTGATGAGGCAGTGCGTGAGTTGGAATCCTATATTCGAAACAGTCCAGCATCCACTTCATTAGTTGAGGCACAAGAGGTGTTGTTTGCATCATTGGCGGCATCTAGTAATTATAAGCGTGCACTTCAGGTGCTTGAGCAAATCCAAATACCCACTAGTCAAACGCAACAATTCATACCATCTGTTCGATTTGGTAGAGCGGTTGAGCTTTTTTATGATGGTGATTTCATGGAAGCAAAAAAACTATTACTCCGAATTATAAATGACAAGTGGGCTGTTTCATACCAGGGGATTACAAATTTTTGGTTAGGCGAAGTTTGCTATCTCCAAAAGGACTATGCTGCTGCAGTTCTTTATTATAACAAGTATCTTTCTCTGGGAGGAGTGGCATCAGGCGAAGCTTCCCCTATTCATGCGTATTATAATCTTGGTTATGCTTATTTAAATCTGACCCAATACAAACTTGCGCTTAGTCATTTTGAAAAAGTCAAATATGGCATTCAGGCAGGAAACACATCACTTGAATTAGATGCACGTTTACGCGCAGCGGATTGTCAGCTGCTTTTGCGCCAGTATAAAAATGCGAATCAGTTGTACCAAGCCTTTGTAGATATCGATGCGCCTGCAGCTCCTTATGCATTCTTTCAGATTGCAGCAATTGAAGGAATCGATAACGTCAATAATAAAATCAGGCTATTAAAAGAGCTGATTGTTCGTTATCCTCAGTCGCCCTATGTGTTGAAATCAAAAATGAGCTTAGCTGATGCGTATATGGAAGGAGAAAAATTTCGTGATGCACTTCCGGTCTTAGAAGATTTGCTCCAAAATGCGAGTGCAGCTGAACAACCCGATCTTTTGTTTAAAACTGCTGTCGTTTATTACAATCTTGATGAGAATGAAAAGGCTTTATCCTATTACCAGCGTCTTTTTGAACAATACCCTAATTCTGCTGAAGCTGCAGATGCATTGGAAGAGCTAAAAGCAGTATATGTTGATTTGGGTAGAGCTACTGAATATACTTCTTACTTAAAAAAGAGAGGAATATCCGTTTCTGTAAATCTGGAGGATTCATTACAATACTTGGTGGCCGAACAGCAATTTGACGCAAAAGATTATACGCGTGCCATCCCTTCTCTTCAGCAGTATCTCAATCAGTTTCCACAGGGAAAATATTATCCCGATGCACAGTTTAGGCTGGCAACTTGTTATTATTTGAGAAAGGAATGGGAGCGGGCATTAGTGCCATTGGAAGAGCTATTAAGCGCCAATCCGAGCAAGTATCAGTTTGAAGCTAACTTTTTGATTGCGCGCATCTATTATTTTGAACTCAAGAAGTTTGATAAAGCTGCTTATTGGTATGAACAACTTATTCCTTTAACAGTAAAAACAGAAGATCGGCTTGAGATTTTTAGGGCGTTATTGCGCGCCAATTATCAACAAAACAACTGGGCTGTTGCTTCTCAATTTGGTGATTCACTTTTGTTACTAAAAGAAAAGAGCAAAGAAGATCAGGCATTGGGTACACTTGCAAAAGCAAGGCAGTGTTTTGTTGATAACAAGGAAACAGAGGGACAGCAACTGCTTACTACTATTCTGCTTTTAAATAAAGCTGCACTAGCTGCGGAGGCTCGTTATGAACTAGCCCTTTCGCATTTTAGACTCCAACAGTGGAAGTTGGCGGAGAAAATGGCTTTTGAAACTATTAATAAGTCGGGATCTTATGAGTGGTGGGTAACAAAGTCTTATTTGTTATTAGGCGACATTTATCTGTCACAAAAAGACTATTTCAATGCCCGGGCCACGTTTCAAAGTGTTTATGAAAATGCCAACGATTCCATATTAAGAAAAGAAGCATTGGAAAAAATTGAGTTAGTTAAAAAAAGTGAAAAAGGTAATTAATAATGCCAACCAATAATTCTAAAATATCGATAGCTATTCTCCGCTTGAGTTGCTGGCTTATTGTTTCTTTTTTTTTCTTAAAGCCTTTAAGTGCGCAGGTTAAAAGTGTCGATATTATTTCTGCGTATCGCCCTCAGGTTGCAACAAGTTCGAAATTTCAATTTTTACCTAGTCTTCCCATTGCTGACTCAAATCGAATAGCTCTTTCTTACGCTACTTCCTCAAATCTATTTTTTCCTCCTTTTCAACTATCACCTTTGCGTCCTCTTGCATTACCAATCAAAGCTGATTCTCCATTTGCTGATAAGCTGTACGCAAAAATTGGATATGGTAATTTAAAATCTCCATTCGCTCAACTTTACTTTAGTAAAGGAGAGGGTACAAATAAAGGCTTTTCTGCTTCGGCAATCTATCAACGTGCCACAGGCAAGCTTCCTTATCAAAAATTTGGGCAATCAGAAATTGCTCTCCATGGGTTTAAGAAAAATCTATCAAAAAATTTAAGTGTTGATGCAGGAGTTCGTTATAATTTG
>JBJOGP010000042.1:0-9463 GCA_046048175.1 Bacteroidota bacterium | reverse complement strand
GATTCGCTGCGACATGTGTGATTTTCCCTTTTTCTTTAGGGGATGCAAAGGTAAGAGAGAACTCCGTACCAACCAAATAGTTATCACGCAATTTTTAGCCCCATTTAAAATAATTCTCCCATTACGGTGACCGCAACTTAATGTACTGTTTTTCAGGAGATTATATTTTCTAAAGCCAGGCAGACTCCGGTCTAAGCCCTCAGCACAACGGCGCCCGGAAGAACGGCGAGTGAGCCGTTAAAAGCCGGCGCTGTTTGAGGCCGACCGCCACAGGCGGGAGGCCGAGTTTGACGGCTTTAGGCGAACGATGTCGTTCTTTAGCCGTTGTGGTGCAGGCGAGACAGGAACTGCCTGGCCGTGGGAGAGAAGTTCACCTAAAAAAAAGACCGCTTCAGTTGAAGCGGCCTTTGCGTATTCATTAGAAAGAAATTATGATGTTGCTTTTCCTTTCACTTTGGCAATCACTTCCTCAGCAATGTTATTTGGCGCTGGAGAATAATGAGAAAATTCCATAGTAGAAGAAGCACGTCCAGATGAAAGTGAACGAAGCTGTGTAACATAACCAAACATCTCGCTCAATGGAACTTTTGCCTTGATAACTTGTGCGCCAGCACGGCTATCCATTCCTTCCATCATTCCACGACGACGGTTCAAGTCTCCTGTTACATCACCCATGTATTGATCAGGTGTAACCACCTCAACTTTCATGATTGGCTCGAGTAATACAGGTTTTGCTTTGCGAGCTGCTTCACGGAATCCTTGCTTTGCACAAAGTTCAAATGACATTGAATCAGAGTCAACAGCGTGGAAGCTACCATCAAATACACGAATCTTCAAATTAGCAACAGGATAGCTAGCCAACACCCCTGTAGTCATTGCTTGTTCAAATCCTTTTTGAATAGCAGGAACAAATTCACGAGGGATAGATCCTCCAAAAATGTCATTGACAAATTGGTAGTTTTTATCAGGATTTTCTGCTTGCCATTCTTGGTCAACAGGACCCATATTGAAGACAATGTCAGCGAATTTACCGCGACCACCCGTTTGCTTTTTGAGTGTCTCTCTGTGTTCAATCGTAGCTGTAAATGCCTCTTTGTACGCTACCTGAGGTGCGCCTTGGTTTACTTCTACTTTGAATTCACGACGCATACGATCGATGATGATCTCCAAGTGTAACTCACCCATTCCGCGAAGAATAGTCTGTCCAGTTTCCTCATCAGTATTTACACGAAGCGTAGGATCTTCTTCAACAAGCTTGGCGATTGCCATACCCATTTTATCAACGTCTGCCTGCGTTTTAGGCTCTACTGCAATGGCGATTACCGGCTCTGGGATGAACATGTTTTCCAATGTGATTGGATGATCTTCATCACAAAGTGTATCTCCGGTTTTAATTTCTTTAAATCCAACAGCTGCTCCGATATCACCGGCTTCAATAAAGTCAATAGGATTTTGCTTATTGGCAAACATCTTCATGATACGGCTGATACGCTCTTTTTTACCGCTACGCACGTTAAGTACATACGATCCAGCATCCAAACGACCAGAATAAGCACGGAAGAACGCCAAACGCCCTACAAATGGATCGGTCATGATCTTAAAGGCAAGGGCAGCAAAAGGTTCTTTAGGATCTGCTTTACGCACTAACTCCTCTCCAGTATCAGGATGTGTTCCTTTCGTATCAGGAATATCAATTGGTGAAGGCAGGTAACGACAAACCGCATCTAGAGCAGTTTGTACTCCTTTATTTTTGAAAGAAGAACCACACATCATCGGAACGATCGATAAATCGATAGTTGCCTTACGAATTGCTTCATGAATCTCGGCTTCAGAAATGCTATTAGGATCTTCAAAGAATTTCTCCATCAATGTATCATCATACTCTGCAACAGCTTCAACCAAGTTCGCTCTCCACTCCTGCGCTTCTTGCAACATATCAGCAGGAACATCAATTTCATCAAAAGTCATTCCTTCAGTCTCAGCGTGCCAGATGATTCCTTTCATTTTAATCAAATCCACCACCCCTTTGAAATTATCCTCTGCACCAATTGGCAACTGAAGAGGAACTGCTTTAGATCCAAGCATTTCACGCACCTGCTTGACAACATTCAAAAAGTCAGCACCAGCACGGTCCATTTTATTAACGAAGCCGATACGAGGTACGCCATAACGATTTGCTTGACGCCAAACGGTTTCAGATTGAGGCTCTACTCCATCTACAGCAGAGAAAAGTGCGATCAATCCATCCAATACACGCATTGAACGCTCCACCTCTACCGTGAAGTCAACGTGACCGGGAGTATCAATAATATTAAAGTAGTAAGGCTTGGTCTCAGGAGTATTTTTACCCTTATCAGTAGGGAAATTCCATTTACAGCTAACCGCTGCAGAAGTAATGGTAATTCCTCTTTCTTTTTCCTGCTCCATCCAGTCGGTAGTAGCTGCACCCTCGTGCACCTCACCAATACGGTGGATCATCCCTGTATAACGGAGTATACGCTCCGTAGTAGTGGTTTTACCCGCATCAATGTGCGCAGCAATACCGAAATTCCGTTGAAACTTTAAGTCTGCCATGGTCGGTTAGATAAATTTGAGGCCGCAAAGGTAAGGGAATTGCATAAAAAAACCCCGCTTTGAGGCGGGGTCATAATTCGATACTTTTTGAAGCTATTATTTTTTCTTTCCGAGTGGTGCGGCTATACCAATTGCATGTTGAAAGTGGTAGTTAGCCGTCTCTGTGGTAACAGGTACACGGTAAGTAGAGGTCACGAAAACATTAGCCTCCTCAAAAATGTTCAATTTTAGACCTAATCCTGCAGGGAGGTAGGCGCCATAATGCACGCCATATTTGTGACCACCCACGCCCAGCATAAGGTAGGGTTGCACGTAGTATTCGTCAGTTGTCATCATTAAGTTGAGTGTGGCTGAAAAATCAACCAGCATACTACTCTTGGTAATGTTACGACCTGGCATAGGATAGCGCATGCCACTCAAACCTAGTGAAGCAGCATAACTCATGCGAGGCTGCATCTGCTTGAAATAGTTTACTGCTAATCCAGCACTCATTTCTCCAACTCGGGAGAAAGACTTTTCGCTCACCACAGTATTAAGAGAGGTGGTACGGATACGAGCTGCAGTAGCAAAATCGTTTAAGAAAAAGCTGACACCAAATGATTTAGGGAGACCCTTTGCATCCTGTGCAAAAGTTGATGTTGCAAAAAGAAAGGTGCCAGTTATGGCTAAAAGAAGATATTTCTTCATAAGTCGATAGTTTGGTTTTATCCGTAGCAAAAATAACGGGTAAGTTCAACATCCTAAAATAAAAAAATTCCCCCAATTCGTAGTACCTTTTCCACCATTTGAGCCAAAACGCATGAAATCGCCCTCTTTTTGCCTCCTTTTTTTTCTTTTTTTCATACATACTGATAGTCATGGTCAGCACGCTGGGCAGCGAAAGTATCCCAAAAGAGTATCCTCAATGGCCGCCCATCAAAAAGAGACACAACATGCATCAGCGTTTAATATGGTTGATCCTCAAACACTGATTCCGGGACTTGTTTATGATTTACGTTACGCCACCGAGCAAAATTTTACTGGGAAAAGGATGTATCCAAAAGGGACCCAAACCAGTTTCTTACGTATGGCCGCAGCAAAGGCTTTGGAAAAAGCAGCAGATAGTTTGCGACAATATGGACTCGGAATAAAGATTTTTGATGCTTACAGACCTTTTCACGTCACAGTACGGTTTTGGAAATTGATTAAAGATGAACGTTACGTTGCGAATCCCTCTAAAGGAAGCGGACACAATAGAGGGATTGCAGTAGACCTCACCTTGTACGAATTAAAATCTGGCGCCGAATTAAATATGGGCACAGGATTTGACAATTTCTCAGATACAGCACACCATAGCTTTGAAAAACTACCTGCACCAATAGCAAAAAATAGATTTTTACTAAAAAGTATAATGACGCAAGCTGGATTTAATGCACTAGAAACAGAGTGGTGGCATTATGCCCTACCCAACCCCTCTGCCTATTCAATTCTTGACATCCCTTTTAAAAAATTGAAAGTAAAATCGGTCAACCCCTAACGCGGGATATTTGCTGCTCCAATAGAAGCAAGTCTGCTAAAACTATTGCCGTTACAGCTTCAACCACTACAGGAACACGAAGCGCAATACACAAATCATGTCTGCCGTGAATGGTAAATGTTTCTACTTTGCCAGAATCGATATTTAAGCTTTCTTGTTGTTTTGGCGTAGAAGAAGTTGGCTTTATAGCTACTCGAAATATCAACTCATTCCCATTGGATAAACCTCCACTCACGCCACCCGCATGATTTGTAGCTGTTAGACCCTGATTGGATATAATTGAATCATTATGTTCGCTGCCAACCATTTTTGCTGCAGCAAATCCTGCTCCAAATTCGATTCCTTTCACGGCAGGAATAGAAAAAACAGCATGCGCAATTAATGATTCAACTGAATCAAAAAAAGGCTCCCCCAAACCAATAGGAATGTTATTGACTTTGCATTCAACCAATCCTCCCACGCTATCTTGATTGGACAAAGCTTTTTCCATTCCTTTCTCAACATCGCTCTCCCCACCAACCTCGATAAGATTTGCATGGATAGTCAAATTCGTTGCAACTGCTTTTGCCACAACACCGGCAGCAACTAAAGCAACAGTCAACCTTCCACTAAAATGTCCACCTCCTCTGTAATCTTCAAATCCTCCAAACTTTTTAGAGGCTACAAAATCTGCATGCCCAGGACGAGGTATTTTTCGTTGCGCTTCGTAATCGGAACTTCTTGTATTCTTATTTTCAAATTCAATTAAGATAGGGGCACCTGTTGTTTTATTATTAAAAACGCCCGATTTAAAAATTGGAATATCATCCTCTACTCGAGGCGTGCTACCTGGCTGTTGCCCTCCTCTTCTTCTTGCTAAATCTGCCGCAAATTGCTCTGGAACCAATGAAATACCAGCTGGGCATCCGTCAATCAGTACGCCCACAACTGAACCATGCGATTCACCAAAAATTTGCACACGGAATATTCTACCAAAAGCATTCAAGGCGATATCAATTTAGTTTGTTAAAGATACGGATGCGCCCAATTTAACTAAGTCCTCAAAAAAATTAGGATATGATTTTTGCACTGACTCTGCTTGCACTATTCTAATCTCTTCGTTTGAACGAAGCGCGGCAACTGCAAGTGCCATGGCAATACGATGATCTTGATGTGCCTTCACAATACCCCCCTTGATAGCAGACCCTCCTTGTATAACCAAACTACCTGCATCTTCACGAATAAAGACACCCAATTTTGAAAATTCTTCAATTAACGCTGTCGCTCTGTTACTTTCTTTAAACTGTAATCGTTCGGCTCCAGAAATTCGTGACTCTCCAAGACAAAAAGATGCCAAGGCAATCAATGGAGGAAATAAATCGGGAGAATCAGTAGCATCAAACGTAAAGGCATGCAATGGGGCGGACTGAACAAAAATTGAATCGCCATCACATCTCAGATTAGCGCCTGCTTGCAGCAATACATCTATTATTTTTTTATCAGGCTGTAATGATTGCTGACTCAACCCTTTTATTTGAATACTTCCAGTTAGTGCACCAGCTACTAACAAAAAAGCTGCTCCACTCCAGTCGCCCTCAATTTTAAAATTCCTCTTTGCAAGAAGATTGCTTTCTTCAATGGACTCTTTTGTAAAACTGTATGTTGAATAGTCGATTTGAATAGGCGTGCGTAATCCAAATTGTTGCATGATCGCTAATGTGAGATCAACATAGGGCTTACTTACCAATCGGTCAACAGTAATAGTGACATTCTTGATTCCCGATACACTATAAGCTAAAAGCAATCCCGATAAATACTGAGAGCTCATTGAGCCATCCACAATAATATCTCTTGGTATCAATGGGCCCTTTACCTGTAATGGAAGAAATCCATTTTCTGTAATGACTTGTACGTTTAATTGAGGAAAGATCTTTGAAAAAAAGTACTGAGGGCGTTGAAGTAAACTGCCACTACCGGTAATAGTTGCTGGATAGGAACTAAGCGCAACAATCGAAGTGAAAAGACGACAGCTAAGTCCTGATTCTCCGCAATCCAACACTAATGGCTCATTAACGCAAAGCCCATTGCTTATAATTTTATAAGTACCGCCTTCGATTTTTTGGACAGTTGCCCCTAATTGCTGAATTAAAGCAAGCGCAACAAGATCATCTTGCGAATTACCCGGTGTCTCTAAAATTGTTTCGCCACCGGCAAGCAATGCAGCTGCACAAGCTCGTTGCATCACACTTTTTGATCGTGGGGCAAGAACAGCTCCCTGCAAACTTGAAGAGTGAAGAGTTGCAATCAAAGTCTAGCGTTTAATAGCTTTTCTAAATTTTTAAATGTCATTTCTTTTTGCAACGCATGCCCAATTTTATCAATGAGAATATAGTTTAAGCGGTCTCCCTTTTTCTTTTTATCCATACGAATGGCAGCAATGAGTTTCTTCCAATTGACCGTCGCTTGCGTAGGTAAACCGTATGACTGTAGTAAAAGTTGTAGACGATCCAAATACTTAAAGGACTGAACGACTGTAGAGATTTTTGCTGCGAACACCATTCCTAAAGAAATGGCCTGTCCATGCGAAAGCTCATACTTCATTTCAAGTGCATGCCCAATGGTATGCCCAAAATTTAAAAGCCTTCGTTTTCCGTTTTCTTTTTCATCCAACCCCACAACTTTCATTTTCAACACTATATTCCGCTGAACAAGAATATCGATAGCAGCTGTATTTAGTTGATAGTAGTCCAAGCTCTTTTTTTCAAGCTGTTGAAATAGAGCACGATCAAAACAAATAGCATGTTTGATAATTTCTGCAAAGCCATTTTGCCATTCAGCAAGAGGAAGTGTTTGCAGAATGGAATAATCAATAAGAAGAAAAGCTGGCTGCCGAATTGTTCCAACCATGTTTTTAAATGCGCCGTGGTTGATACCATTTTTTCCCCCAACTGAGGCATCAACCATCGCGAGTAGTGTGGTAGGCACAAAGCCAAATGACAACCCTCGCATATAAACAGACGCTACATAACCTGTTAAATCTGTAATAACTCCTCCTCCCACTCCAATGAGCATTGTACTTCGATCAGCACCCATCTCCAGTAACTTTTCTATAATAGCATCTGCTGTAGCCTGTATCTTAAATTGTTCACCAGCTTTCAATACAATCACATTCCATCCAGCAAATTTTGCTTGGTGAAATTTGTAAACATGCTCATCCGTTAGTAAAACAGTAGATCGTTTGTCCACTAATTTTGAGAGGAACTTGAATTTGGCATTGAAATAAAAAGCGGTAGCAACCCCATCCACTTTAAATATTCTCTTTTTCACGTTACGACTTTTTTTGAAGTTGATCCAATACACTTTTTTGGTGCGTGATACTCTCCATATGAATAGCGGCCAAAAACTGTGTCAAAAAAGTTGTAGTAAGCCCCAACTGTTCAGACTTTTCAAGAACTCTTCGGGATAGTTCTTGCCACCGTGCTGTTTGAAGTATCGTTATTTGATGCTCCTTTTTATATTGACCAATTTTTTCAGCAACTCGCATTCTTCTGGATAAAATTTGTAGCACTTCCTCATCATATTGATTGATTTCTCTTCGAAGAGCGTCTAAGGCCGTATGATATTGAGAGGAGGAGCTATCCACTTTTCTCCAAATAACTTTTTCAAAAATCTGTTGTAATTGTAATGGGGTCAATTGTTGTGCCGCATCACTCCATGCCTGATCAGGATCGCGATGACACTCGATCATAAGTCCATCACTACCCAAATCAATAGCGCGTTGAATTGTTTCAGGAATAATATCCCTACGTCCACAAATATGAGAGGGGTCTGTTAAAAACAATAGATCCGGATGGCGTAGATGCATTTCGATTGCCAATTGCCATAATGGATTATTGCGATAACCTGTTTCACCAAATGTGCTAAAACCTCTATGAACAAGCCCGATCAACTCAATTCCAGCTCCCGCAATTCGCTCTACAGCACCAGTCCAAAGATCCAGGTCGGGGTTAATTGGATTTTTGATTAACACAGGGATTTTCACACCACGAAGCGCATCTGCCAATTCTTGCACGCTAAATGGATTGACAGTCGTGCGTGCTCCTATCCATAATACAGAAACATTATGTTTTAAAGCCTCTTCTACCTGTTTAGCGTTGGCAACTTCAACTGTAGTGGGAAGACCTGTATCCTTTGATGCTTGCTCAAGCCAAGCTAAGCCTTTAGCACCAACGCCTTCAAACAATCCAGGCTTTGTTCTTGGTTTCCAAATTCCCGCACGTAATAGATCAACGCGATTAGTACCCTTTAATTGAAAAGCTGTTTCTCTAAGTTGATCTTCTGTTTCAGCACTACAAGGACCACTTATGATAAAGGGCCGCTTTTGCCATAAAATTTGAAGTGATTCAGAAGAGGTTGCACTCATACGTATAGAGTGCAAAGGTAAAATTTAAACCTATCCCTATCGTTTTTTGGAGAAGCTGTTCTGGTCTGCATCATTCATACGAATTCTGCGACCTTTGAAACTTTTCCCATCCAACGATTTGATCATTTTGGAAGCAGAGCGTTGCTCAATTTCTATCCAACTATTTTTTTCTTTCAAATCTACTTTTCCCAATACAGATTTTGGCAGCTCACTCATATCCAAGATAAATTGAAGTAGACTTGCCTTATAAAACCCATCTTTTGTTCCCAGGTTGACAAATAATCGTTGGTAGCCTCCACTTCCCTGCTGTCTGTTGCCACGTCCTTCTCTGCTACCTTTTCCGTCTGCTCGGCCTTGACCTTGCGCTCCACTTAAATTTAAATCAGATGCATTTTCATAGTAACGGAGAAAACGATCAAACTCCAATGCAGCAACACGCTTTAAAATTTCTTCCTTACTAACTTCCTGAAATTTTTCCCGAAGCATCGGCACATAGGTCTCATACTCGCCGTGTGTAATATCTGCTTGGAGTAACTTATCTGTAAAATGAAAGAACTGCTTCCGACAAACATCTTTTCCCGAAGGAATATCCATTCGATGAAAACGAGTACCGACCAAACGTTCAATTTGCTTTAACCGATACATTTCTTTTGGAGTCACGATTGATACACATAATCCGCTACGACCCGCTCTACCTGTACGACCACTTCTGTGCGTATACACTTCTGTGTCATCAGGTAATTCGTAATTTATTACGTGCGTGATGTCTTTTACATCTATCCCACGCGCTGCAACATCTGTGGCTACCAATAATTTTAATACCCGCTCGCGAAAAGCACCCATCACTTTATCGCGTTGGGCTTGTGTTAAGTCACCATGAATTGCATCAATATCGTACCCCTCACGTGTTAACTTTTCTGCAATCTCTTGAGCATCTGCTTTGGTTCTAGCGAAAACGATGCCAAACATTC
>JBJOGP010000041.1:0-9606 GCA_046048175.1 Bacteroidota bacterium | reverse complement strand
TTTACCGGCTGCGCACTGGCATCCTGATCAATAGAAGCATCTAACCAATAGCCTCTTTCACAGGCATCCCCATAACTTTCCAATTGAAAAATAGTGCGATTTAACTCGTTATTTAACCGCGCCTCTGGCAAATTAGTTTCTACTGTTGCTGCGGCAACTAATGCGGATCTTTGCTTTTCTAATTCACTTGCAATTGCATGCAACAACTGATTACGTATTGCCAATGTCGATTGGCTATAGGTAGAAAAAGCAGCATACGATTTGGCTACGCATTCTTCAATTTGCGATCGAGTATAATCTGAATAAGGCATGAATAGAAATTAAATTAACAAACGGGTCTGTTTGCAAGGGCGCTATGAATAACTTCAAGAACGCGTGCTCTTTCTTCCCCTACCAACGTCAATCGTGGTGCACGGACAAACTCACTTCCAATCCCTACTTCCTGTGCTGCCAGTTTTATATATTGAACTAATTTGGGATGAATATCTAACTCAAGTAGAGGCATGAACCAGCGGTAGATTGAGCGTGCATGCTCCAATTCTCCTTTCTGCACCAAATTCCAGATTGCAACGGTTTCTTTTGGAAAAGCATCTACTAACCCAGCAACCCAACCATGCGCCCCTAAACATAATTCTTCCAATGCAAGTGTATCTACGCCACATAAAATTTTAAATCGATCTCCAAAACGATTCAGCATCCGAGTAAGATTGGTCACATCTCGAGAGCTTTCCTTAAGTGCTTGGACATTTGGGCAATCGATCAATACATCAAAAAGTTCTGGCCTAAAATCAATTTTATAGTCAACAGGATTATTATAAATCATGATGGGCAATTCCGTAGACTGTGCCACCGTTTTAAAATAATGTGCCGTTTCCCGATCATCACTCTTGTAGCGCATAGGAGGTAATAACATTAACCCATCTGCGCCCCATTTTTGAGCAAGTTGCGTTTGCGCAATCGCATCCGCAGTAACAGATTCAGCAATATTGAGTAGTACAGGAACACGGCTTCCTGCAAAAGCTTTTGCGCTCTTCACCAATTTTTCTTTTTCTTCAACCCGAAGCGTGCTAGCTTCTCCCAATGAACCACCAATGATTAACCCATGTACCCCCGCATCTAGCTGTGCCGCTAGATTCTTTTCAAACAATGGAATATCTACCTGATCAGAACTTGTAAATGGGGTAAGCAAAGCGGGATATACCCCCTGCCAATTGACTTGCATAGTTCAGTTTTTTTCTAAGATAACTAAAGATTGAATTAGGAGACCAATTCTCCCTCTAAATCGTAATCGTAAGCCTTCGTAATTTTTACTTGAATAAAATCTCCAATGGTCAATTTTTTATTTGTGTTGACAACCACTTCGTTGTCGACCTCAACAGAGTCGAATTCAGTTCTTCCTAAATAGCGACCCGCTTCTTTTTTATCAATCAAAACACGATAGACCTTTCCTATTTTCTCTTGGTTTAATTCATAGGATATTTCCTGTTGAAATTCCATGATTTCTTGCGCACGTGCTTCTTTCTCCTCTTGCGTTAATGTATCTGCCAATGTATGCGCAGAAGTATCTTCTTCGTGTGAATAAGTAAAGATCCCAACGCGGTCAAAACGCTGTTTAGCCAAAAAACTCTTTAGCTCTTCCACATCCTCTCTGGTTTCACCAGGAAATCCTGTAATCAAAGTGGTGCGCAAGCAAATACCCGGAACTTTTGCACGAATGGCGTCTAAAAGCTCTTCCATCTCAGATCGAGTAATCTGTCTTTTCATCGCTTTCAACATCGGATCAGCCGCATGTTGTAAAGGCATATCCAGGTAATTACAAATATTGGATCGCTCACGCATCACATCAAGTATTTCCAAAGGAAATTTAGACGGGTATGCATAGTGTAAGCGGATCCATTCTAATCCTTTTATATCCGCCAATCGATTAAGCAAATCGGGCAATGCTCTTTTCTTATACAAATCCAATCCGTAATAGGTGAGCTCTTGCGCAATCAACATAATCTCTTTTACACCTCTTTTTACAAGTAGCTCCGCCTCAGCAACCAACGACTCCATGGTACGGCTTACATGTCCGCCCCTCATAAGGGGTATTGCACAAAAAGAGCAAGTACGATTACATCCCTCTGAAATTTTTAAATAGGCATAATGTGAAGGAGTAGCCAGTAATCTTTCACCAATCAATTCAGACTGATAACTCGCTTCCAGTTTTTTTAGCAACTGGGGAAGTTCCATTGTTCCAAAATAGGCGTCAACTTCCGGTATTTCTGTTTCGAGATTTTGTTTGTATCGCTCACTCAAACATCCGGTAACGTATACTTTCTCGAGCTTACCTTTTTTCTTCAATTCTACTTGCTCTAAAATCGTATTTACGCTTTCTTCCTTTGCCTTGTCAATAAAACCACACGTATTAACTACAACAATCTGATGATCTAGCTTTTCATTCTCGTGTACAACTTCAATTTCATTAGCACGTAATTGCCCACTGAGCACTTCACTGTCTACCATATTTTTACTGCACCCTAAGGTGATAATGTTCACTTTTTTAGGATGTAGGGCTTTAGTTCTCATTCTTTTGAAATGGTTGTGTTTGAAAATAGGCTATTTACAAAAGCCTGCTTGTCAAAAATCAGTAAATCTTCCGCCTGCTCTCCCACTCCTACAAATTTGACAGGAACTTTAAATTGATCAGCAATAGCTAGCACAACACCACCCTTTGCCGTTCCATCTAATTTAGTCACTGCGAGTGCCGTTATATTCGTAGCCGCAGTAAAATGACGCGCTTGCTCAATTGCATTTTGCCCAGTTGAGCCATCTAACACCAAGAGTACTTCATGCGGAGCATCCGGAATTGACTTTTGAATAACTCTCCGGATCTTACTGAGCTCTTCCATCAAATGAGCTTTATTGTGCAGCCTCCCCGCTGTATCAATCAACACTACATCTGTACCGCGAGCCAGTGCACTTTGTACTGTATCAAATGCAACAGCAGCAGGGTCGCTTCCTGTGCTTTGCTTTACAATAGGAACCCCAATACGTTCGCTCCAGATCGTGAGCTGCTCAACAGCGGCGGCTCTAAAAGTATCTGCCGCACCTAACAAAACCTCTTTACCCGCTTTTTTGAAATTATAGGCCAGCTTACCAATTGTTGTTGTTTTACCAACTCCGTTTACTCCTACAACCAATATGATATAGGGGCGACTGGGTAATTCAGATTTAAAATCATAAAATTCTGTCTGTGTGTTACTTATGAGGATTTGCTCAATTTCATTTTGAATAAAAGAACGCAAGCTATCCTCATCCCCAAACTTTTGATCAGCTGCCTTTTTCTCTATTCGCTCTAATATTCTGACCGTAGTCTCTACCCCAACGTCTGAACCAAGCAAAGCCTCTTCAAGTTCATTTAATAACTCCTCATCCAATTTGGTTTTACCTGCAAGGGCATTAAAGATTTTTGAAATAAACCCTTCCCGCGTTTTTTTAAGCCCCTGGTAAAGCGACTCCTTTTCTTGACGACCAAATAATTTACTAAAGAATCCCATCGACTTTAATTAAAAAAAAAGCTGTCAGACCGAGGTAAGACAGCTGTTTAAGATACCCTTATCGGGAATTAATTACTTCTGGGCTAAAAACTCTTTCACTTTATCCTTGTGCACCATCTGCTCCTTAAAAGTGTAAGCACCTGTTTTAGGGCTGCGTACAGCCTTAATCACTTTAGTATAATTTTTTGCCTCTGCTGCCTGCTTAGGGTCTTTCTTGATCGCGGTTTTTGCTGCTTTTGCCATACGTGCGCGTTAATTCAGTGATTAAATAATTTACTTAATTTCTTTGTGAACAGTCACCTTCTTTAGTATGGGATTGAACTTTTTCAATTCCATACGCTCAGGGTTGTTCTTTTTATTTTTTACAGTGATATAGCGGCTGGTACCAGGCTTTCCACTTGCCTTGTGCTCTGTGCACTCTAAGATCACTTGAACGCGATTACCTTTTTTTGCCATGATTAGTTCGCTTTAAACATTAAATTTTTTCGCCTTGCGCTCTTAATTGTTTTACCACACTATAAAGACCATTTTTATTGATGGTTCTGATAGCCTCAGTAGACAATTTCAACGTAATCCACTTATCCTCTTCCGCAAGGTAAAAACGCTTGCGCTGTAGGTTAGGTAAAAAACGACGCTTGGTCTTAATATTAGAATGGGACACCTTGTTTCCACCTACTGGTGTTTTACCGGTGACCTGACATACTCTTGCCATATAACACAAATTTGGGACGGCAAAGGTAAGGGAAATCAGAGATTTAAAAGGAAAAATAGTCTTTTTTTTATCCGCCCTTCCCCTTTGCAATTCCGCACATTCCTCCTTTGCTTGAATAGCCTTTTGGGGTACCTTTGCACCCTGGCTGAGCACTAGTAGCCAGCCATTTAAACTCTAAATTACATTTTATGGCATATGACGTAATCGTTTTGGGAAGTGGCCCAGGGGGCTATGTAGCCGCTATTCGGGCCTCTCAGCTTGGACTTAAAACCGCTGTTGTAGAAAAAGAAAGCTTAGGCGGGGTCTGTTTAAACTGGGGTTGCATCCCAACCAAAGCCTTACTTAAAAGTGCGCAGGTAAACGAATACATCAAACATGCCAAAGATTTTGGAATTGAAGCCACTGGACAGCCACAATTTGACGCTGTCATTCGCAGAAGCCGTGGAGTTGCCGACAAAATGAGCAAAGGCGTTCAATTCTTGATGAAAAAAAATAAGATCGATGTTATCATGGGCTTCGGCAAACTTGCAGGAAAAGGAAAGCTGGAAGTCACTGATAAAGAGGGTAAAAAACAAATCGTAGAAGGTAAACATATCTTGATTGCAACAGGTGGCCGTAGCAGACAGTTACCTACCATGCCCATTGATGGTAAAAAAATTATCGGATACAGAGAAGCAATGGTACTACCTGACCAGCCCAAGTCAATGATCATTGTGGGTAGCGGTGCCATTGGTGTTGAATTTGCCTACTTCTATAATAGCATGGGAACCAAAGTGACTATTATAGAATTCTTACCTCGTATTGTTCCTGTAGAGGATGAAGAAATTTCAAAAGAGTTAGAAAAGCAATACAAGAAAAGTGGCATTGAAATTCTTACTAGTAGTGAGGTAACAGCAGTAGATACAAAAGGAACAGGTGTAAAAGCTACAGTTAAAACTGCAGCAGGAGAAAAAATAGTGGAAGCAGATGTATTGCTTAGCGCTGTGGGTGTTGCCGCAAACATTGAAGGCATTGGACTAGAAGAAACGGGAGTAAAAACAGAAAAGGGAAAAATTATCGTAGACAAGTTTGGTCAAACAAATGTCCCTGGCATCTACGCGATTGGAGACTGTGCGCCCGGACAAGCATTGGCACACGTGGCAAGCAAGGAAGGAATTGTTTGCATTGAAGCGATTGCCTATAATGAGAAAAAGTATAATCACAAACCTGAACCAATCGATTATAACAATATTCCAGGATGTACCTATTGCGTTCCTGAAATTGCCTCAGTTGGTTATACCGAAAAGCAAGCAAAGGATGCTGGATACGAAATCAAAGTGGGTAAGTTTCCACTGAGCGCCAGCGGTAAAGCCTCTGCTGCTGGTCATACAGAGGGTTTTGTAAAAGTAATTTTTGATGCCAAATATGGCGAATGGCTGGGCACACATATGATTGGATATAATGTTACTGAGATAATTGCACAAACAGTAACCGCCCGGAAACTGGAAACAACCTATCATGAGGTTCTTAATTCTATTCATCCGCACCCCACAATTAGTGAAAGCGTAAAAGATGCCATAGAAGTAGCCTACGGAGAAGCAATTCACCTATAATTCAAAGAAAAGGGCCCCCGAAAACGGGGGCCCTTTCACATAAGCATGATTGAGGTTGCGACCTGTAAACCCAACAATAAAACAAAGACATCGCTAACTGTAAAAATGCTGCACCTCTCATTATTTTTTTAGTATTAATCCTCCGTTTAGATGCATTGAGGTTAATTTAGATGCATGAATAAGACTGGTTTACCCCTCCTAGCCCTCCCCCTTATTTTAACGATGCTTGGTTGTCAGCAAACAGGCAATACGTCCTCTCAAGAGGAAAATAGTCCCAAAAAACTAAATGCCATCAACTTTTCGGTGGTAGCAACTTACCCGCATGATACCAGTTCATACACGCAAGGACTACAGATTTACAAGGGTCGTCTTTTTGAAGGCACTGGCCAATATGGAAGCTCTAAGCTGTTGGAAATAGAATTGAAAACGGGAAAAGCCCTTCGTTCTATTCAGCTTAATGAAACTTTTTTTGGAGAGGGGATTACCATTTTAAGAGATACTATTTACCAGTTAACCTGGCGAGAGAAAAAAGTGTTTTGCTATACGCTTGATTTCAAAAAAATTAAAGAATATACAATTGACAAAGAAGGTTGGGGACTAACAAACAATGGAAAAGACCTAATACTCACAAATGGAAGTGGAGAATTATATTTTTATAACCCCGATGGAATGGTTTTGATTAAAAGTCAATTGGTCACAGAAGAAGGAAGCCCAAGCTATAACCTAAACGAACTAGAATATATAGAAGGATTTGTGTATGCGAATCAATACACTACCCCGTATATTTTAAAAATCAATCCTACAAGCGGGGAGGTAGTTGGGAAGGCAGATTTTACATCTTTGCTAAACCAGGCACAATCGATTTATGCTGGAGCGGAGGTATTAAATGGTATTGCCTATGACGCTGAAAGCAAAAAGATTTTTATAACGGGGAAATGGTGGCCTCAATTATTTGAAATCACACTGGGTCATTGAGTAATCACATAAATGAGAGAACTACATCTTTCCACATCGCTCATTGTTTTACGAGTTGAGCGAAGACCTTGCCAAAAGCCATCGACGTAATTTGTAGTCCCATATTGATAACGGGTGCTAAGTAAGGAGACATAGAAACTGTCAAACCAAAGTGGTTTTTTAGACATAACTCGCAACCCATTATTCTTCATTAATTGCTCCATCGAAAAGGGAGAAAAATGATATAAGTGCCGGGGAACATCATAAGCAGCCCAATAAGGTCCGTAATGATAAGCATCTAATGAAGTATAATTAGGAACTGCAATAATTAACACCCCGTCTGGTTTAAGTAAGCCTTTTAATTTTTGTATCGTGGGTTGCAGATCATGGATATGCTCTAAAACATGCCAGAGTGTAATGACATCAAATTGGGAAGGCTGCAAATTTTGCAATGCCGCTGCATCTAATAAATTAATTTGAAATTGCTCAGTGGCTACTTGACGGGCATCTGCATCTGGCTCAATTCCTGTCGTGCTCCAGCCTGCTTGTTGCATGTAGCGTACAAAAGCGCCAGTACCACTTCCATAGTCAAGTAGTGCCCCAACTTTTTTACCTGAAACATCTTCAATCAACTTTCTTTTTTTTGAGAGCATGTATTTACGCACCCATTGGTAAAGCTGATTGACTATACCTTTGTTTGTGTTCGTATGAGAGATATACTCCTCTGACTTGTAAAAAGGACCTATTGATTCTTTGTCAGGCGCACCTACAGTAATTCGAAGTGAGCAATTTTCACATTCAGCAAGAGAAAACTGCTGTTGCGAAATAGAAAAATCTTTAATCTCAAAAATCAATTTCCAGTTCTTAAACCCACAAACTGGACAAGTCATATTCGCAGTAGATGTGGTCACAATGAACGGTATTGCAAGGAAGATCCTTCTTTAGGAAAAATCTTTCCTGGGTTTGAAATAGAGTTTGGTTTAACGCGTCCCGTCAATAAAAACCAGCCTACGATTGTTACTACTGCTATCAGTAATAAAACACCCAGCCAATTTAGCGAAACAACTCTTTTAGTTTTTTGAGATAACCTTTTAGACATCTCCGCCGAATCAGATTCCAATTCGCCCACTTGAATAGAGTGTACCGCTTCACTTCGGATTATCTTTTCTGCAACTAAGGCTTTCAGATGATTTTTTATACCTCCCGGCTGAAAAACAATTTTCTGGTCGCTATCTGCTTTCCATACTCCTATACCCTTCCATTCAATTGACTCATTGCCACTCAACTTATTCAACTCTTTTACAATTTGGTGATACGCAGATTCGTCATTTGTTGTAGCCGCTGACCTGCGAAGTTTGAGCCATGAAAAAAAAGCATCAGTATTCACTAATTCAGATGCTTCAAAAAAAATCTCTTGACTAGGCGGTGTAAGCAATCTTGTTGTGATATCCAACTTTGCAGAAACTCTTCTTACACGCAAATACCCAAGGCCTTGCAAAGGCAATTCTCCAGAAAATGCGAGATATTCAATAAAAAAAGGTATCAACGGACCATTTTTAGTTGGGGCGAAAATACGACACCCATCAAGAAATTAAAACCATAGACCGGATATTGATTCCAACGCTGATAGGACTGATTAAATAAGTTGTTGAACTGACCCCATAAACGCCAAGACTGATTAAGTTTAAATTCAATACTTGTGTTTAGATCAAAAGCCCCCTGACTTCTAGCAATCCCTCCCCCCTTTTGTAAATAAGATGCTCCTCGCCATGAGTAAGCAGCAAGATCCAGATAAAGGTCCTTCAATACCTCAATACGGCTGGTTAATTTGAGCTCCAAAGGCAAAAGTCCCCATGCACGCGCTTGATTTTTCAATGCGGAGAACTGATTAAATTGAAAACTGGCGCGTACAGCCATTCGATCTGCAACCTGGTAACCAACTTCACCAGATAGTTGAATTTGCTGTAAACGAGGTTCAAAAACTACTAAAAAAGAGTTTCCTTTCGTAAGCGAAGATGTATCATTAATGAAAAGTGGAACGTCCTTTATTTTAAACCATCCGCCCCTTACGGAGTAGGAAATATGAGAGGAGGAGGCTCCTTTAATTCCTGCATATACCTGCCATGAACGTGTGTTATATATCGAACTAGGCACTTGGATCCAATTGTTTGTCCGAAATAGTCCTTGATAACTATTTATCTGGTTATTACCCTCCCAGCCCCATTGAATTATCAGCCGTGTGCTATCTACTTTAAATGCCCCATTTATAATGGGCAACAATGTAAAACCAGATCGATCCCAAACTGGGCTTAATCCACCTTGTATACTAAACTGTTTACCCCAATGAGAAACTAACAAACGAGAAGCTGCAACATTGTTAGCAATTGAGGTTCCATTCTTAAATCCAATAGTTATCAAGTGCGCTTCAACAAGTGCAGACACTCGCCAGCTTTCATTCAAATTTTTATTAAATGGAACAGTCAGTCTGATAGATTTTTCGTTGTTCCCAGATTGATCAGAAAAGTAATCAGCCCCCAGCTGCGATCCAACGGTTATACCGTATTTAGTTGGATTGATTGTTTTTACCCCAGTTTGAAAAGAGACTGCTGAATAATTTTGACTATCATCTTTAGAAATTGGTAATACAATGGGTGTACGAAAGCCATAGCGATTCACCTGGTCCAAATTATAACGAACTCCTGCATCAACACTTAAATTTTTTGATAGATTTTTCTTAAACCCATGGAGAGCAATTTCTGATTGCCCAAATTTTTGATAAGGAAGCTTGCCTGTGGCACGTTGATAGATT
>JBJOGP010000040.1:0-9850 GCA_046048175.1 Bacteroidota bacterium | reverse complement strand
TACGGAAAACAACCTATGCAAAGTGGATGGATGAGTAAAGAAAACAAAGATGCTGTTGCTGGTACTGCTGCTGTAACTGTAAACCAGTTGGGTAATGGGCGAGTCATCAACATTGCCGACAACCCTAATTTCAGGGCTTATTGGCTAGGAGGGGCCAAACTATTACTTAACTCTATCTTCTTTGGTCCTATCATTGATCCTGCAAGTGCGCGGTTGGGCGGAGAAGAATAGTTTTTTCTCCACACCCTTGCGGATCCGTATGAATACATGTAATTTAGTCGTTCAAATCTTTTAGTAACTATAAAACGAGCACTATGATTAAAATGCAAGTAATCGGGAATTTGGGTAAAGATTGTGTAGTTAACACAGTCAATGGTAAAAATGTGATCAACTTCACCGTTGCCCACACAGAGCGTTACAGAGACAGTCAGGGTAATCAACAAGAAAAGACTACCTGGGTTGATTGTGCATACTGGACAGATCGTACCGGTATCTCTCAGTACCTCGTGAAGGGAAAGCAGGTTTATGTTGAAGGACAGCCAGAGGCAAGATCTTTTCAACGCAATGATGGCACACCAGGTGCCTCTCTATCCCTTCGGGTGAGAGATGTTCAATTGTTAGGTGGAAGAGGAGAAGCAGGTGCGGGTAATGGCGGATATCAATCTGCCGGCCTTGGCCAAAGTGCCACTTCCGCTGCTACTGATGCGAGCGAAGATGTAGACGATCTACCCTTCTAATCGCAATGAACAAAGCGAAGAATTCCAATGCCCCGGATCATTCCGGGGCTTTTTTATTTGTTTCTTTGTAGCATGTCTGCATCAAACTATTCCTATTCCAAGCTGTTTGATTTTGCAACAGCGATTTTTAAAAGTATTGGCTGTTCACAGCCGCATGCCGAACATGCAGCCAAAGCGTTATTAGCTGCAGATCTCAGAGGTATCGATTCGCATGGTATTGCCCGCCTTAGTGGATATGTACGACTTTGGGAAGTGAAACGAGTTAATGCGACACCCCAAATCAAGATTCTTCATGAAACACCTTCCACTGCGGTTATGGATGGAGATAGCGGGCTTGGGTTAATTGTTGCGCAAGAAGCAATGCAGGTGGCAATTCAAAAAGCAAAATTGGTAGGAACAGGGTGGGTGAGTGTACAACATAGTAATCACTTTGGGATAGCAGGTTATCACGCAATGTTAGCGCTGGAACATGATATGATTGGGATCGCAATGACCAATGCGAGTCCCTTGGTTGCGCCTACTTTTTCTATTGACAAAATGTTAGGTACAAATCCAATTGCAGTAGCAGCGCCAGCCGGAAAGGAACCTCCATTTGTTGCAGATTTAGCAACGACAACAGCGGCAAATGGAAAACTTGAAATCTTACAACGTAAAAATTTACCTACTCCTTCAGGATGGGTTCAAGATGAAATTGGAAATGATTCTACTGATGCACATATTCTTAAAAAGGGTGGTGCCTTATTGCCATTGGGGGGAGACCGGGAACATGGCTCTCATAAGGGCTATGCGTTAGGAGCGATTGTAGATCTTTTTTCTGCATTATTAAGCGGAGCAAATTATGCACCTTGGGTTCCTCCATTTCCAGCCTATGTTCCTATGCCGCCGCAGCAGCCTGGAAAAGGAATTGGACATTTTTTAGGCGCAATCAGAGTGGATGCTTTTCGAACCACCGAAGAGTATAAAAAGGACATGGATCATTGGATTAGTGGATTTAGAAATGCAAAGCCTATACAAGGTCAACAAGCCGTGCTAGTGCCGGGCGATCCGGAACGAATAGCAAGTGAAGAGCGATTAAAAAATGGAATTCCTGTACATCAAGATGTGGTTAAAGACTTACACTCGTTAGCAGAGAAATTCTCTATTGGATTTTGATTTCAATCCACTCTTATCTTCGCAATGCTTGCCTGCTTAATTTAATCAACTAATTGAAGTATGAAAGTGATGAAATTTGGTGGCACCAGTGTGGGCCGCCCAGACCGAATGCAGCAAGTGGCCGATTTAGTAACAAACCAACAAGAGCCTGTTCTAGTTGTTTTATCCGCACTTTCGGGTACCACTAATTCGTTAGTTGAAATTGGCGAACAACTTTCTAAAGGAAACAAAGTTGAAGCTGCTGCTTTGATTGACAAATTAGAGCAGCAATATCAATCTTTTGTAAAAGAGTTATTACATGCAGAAAATAGCAGAAAAGAAGCTGCTGGTATTTTAGAAGAGCATTTTGGATTTCTTCGAATCATTTTGAAGATATCATTTAGTGAGTCGATTAGTAAGGATATTTTGGCACAAGGCGAACTCTTGTCTACTAAACTATTTTGTGTTTTCTTGTCCGAAAAGAAAATTGATCATGTCTTTTTGCCTGCACTAGATTTTATATCTATCGATGCCAATGATGAACCCGAGTTAACTAAAATGAGTGAGCGGTTAACAGAGTGGATAAAAAAGAATGATACTAAAAAGTTGTTAGTGACGCAAGGGTATATCTGCAGAAATCATCGGGGCGAAGTTGATAATTTAAAACGAGGCGGTAGTGACTATACGGCCTCTCTAATTGCAGCAGCAATACATGCAAGTGTCTGTGAAATTTGGACAGACATTGACGGCATGCATAATAATGATCCGCGTGTAGTGGAGAAAACGTTTCCCATTGAGCAGCTTAGTTTTGATGAGGCAGCCGAGTTAGCCTACTTTGGGGCAAAGATTTTACATCCTGCTTCTATTTGGCCTGCGCAACAATGTCAGGTACCCGTTCGTTTGCTAAATACAATGGATCCAGTTGCCAAAGGAACATTGATTACTGCACAGCCCTCTGCTGCTGGAGTAAAGGCAGTGGCAGCAAAGGATAATATTATTGCAATTCGTATCAAGAGTAGCCGAATGCTACTTGCCTATGGGTTCTTACGCAAGATTTTTGAGGTGTTTGAAAAATATCGTACTCCAATTGACATGATTACTACCTCCGAAGTGGCGGTTTCACTGACAATTGATTCGGATTTTCAATTGCCCTATATCATCCAGGAATTGGAACCATTTGGAACAATTGAAGTTGACAAGAATCAAACTATAGTTAGTTTGGTAGGGCACGAAATTGCCACAACCCCCTCCATTTTGTCAAAACTGGCTGAGTCTGTCCACGAAATTCCAATCAGAATGGTAAGCTATGGAGGAAGCCCGCATAACATTACACTACTTGTGCCCGCTACATATAAGACAGCATTACTGCGTCAATTGAACAGGGGTATTTTTGGGCTAAGCTGATTAAATAATCAGTAACGCATCTCCATAACTAAAAAAGCGGTACTTGTCCTTGATCGCTTTTTTATACGCTTCCATTGTTAATTCATAACCTGCAAAGGCACATGTCATGATGAGAAGACTAGTCTTTGGAAGATGAAAATTAGTTACTAATGCGTCTGCTATATTAAAATCATACGGAGGGTGAATGAACATATTGGTCCAACCTTCAGAAGGTTTTAATAATTTCTGTGCAGTAAAAGAAGATTCCATTGCACGCATGGTAGTAGTACCAATGGAGCAAACACGGTGACCATATTCTTTGGCTCTGTTCACGATCTTGCATGCCGTATCGTCAATACGATAGTATTCAGCATCCATTTTATGCTTGCTTAGGTCTTCTACTTCAATAGGACGAAACGTGCCTAAGCCTGTGTGAAGTGTTACCTCTGCAAAGCGAACTCCTTTGATCTCTAATCGCTTGATTAATTCACGGCTGAAATGGAGTCCAGCAGTAGGGGCAGCTACTGCGCCCTCATGCTTAGCATAAACAGTTTGATAACGCTCTTTATCTTCTTCGTCTGGTTTTCTCTTGATGTATTTTGGAAGTGGGGTTTCGCCTAGTTTTTCGAGTTGTGCGCGAAAACTATCTTCATCTCCCTCCCATAAAAATCGGATTGTTCTGCCACGGCTGGTTGTATTGTCAATTACTTCTGCAACCAGGTCTTCATCGTCTCCAAAATAAAGTTTGTTGCCCACACGAATTTTACGTGCTGGATCAACAATTACATCCCAGAGTCGATTGGGTTTATTTAATTCGCGGAGTAGGAATACTTCAATTTTAGCACCAGTTTTCTCTTTGCGGCCGTACATACGGGCTGGGAAAACCTTTGTATTGTTTACGACAAAACAGTCCTTGTCATCAAAATAATCCATGATGTCGCGGAAATGTTTATTCTCGATAACACCTGTGTGACGGTGAACGACCATCAAACGGGCATCTTCTCTTTTTTTGGCAGGGGTCTGCGCAATGAGGTTAAGGGGTAGGTCAAATCGGAACTGCGAAAGCTTCATGCGTTAGGGTTTTATACTAAGTCTGCAAACGCATTCCGGGCGGAAGGCTATGATCCTCTGATTCCTCTCCGGCCTTACGGCGCCGGGTCTGGTTGGCAGGACTACTTTAATAGGTGTGCAAAGTTAATGCCTAAAAAAGCCGTTTCCAACTTTATTTAGAGAAGAAACAGCTAGAGATATGTTAATCAGAATTTTAGATGGCGAACGGTGAGTCCGTCATTGATCAGCTGTTTAAGCGAATCAATTCCTATATGAAGATGTTTTTCTACAAAGTTCTTGGTGACAGACTTATCACTTTCTTCTGTTTTTACACCCTCTGGAATCATAGGTTGATCGCTGACAAGCAGGAGGGCGCCGGTTGGAATCTTGTTATAAAAGCCGACTGTAAAAATGGTGGCAGTCTCCATGTCTATGGCGTAGGCCCGTATTTGCTGAAGATAATCTTTGAATTTTTCGTCATGTTCCCAAACGCGACGGTTTGTCGTATAAACAGTGCCCGTCCAGTAATCCACTTCATTTTCACGTATGGTAGTAGAAACAGCTTTTTGAAGTGCGAATGCAGGAAGCGCAGGAACCTCTGTAGGGAAGTAGTCGTTAGAGGTTCCCTCACCTCGAATTGCTGCGATGGGTAGAATTAAATCTCCTAATTTATTACGCTTTTTAAGTCCTCCACATTTACCTAAAAAGAGAACGGCTTTAGGTTCTATCGCCGTTAATAGATCCATGATAGTTGCAGCCGTAGGACTACCCATCCCAAAATTGATAATGCTGATATTGTCGGCAGTTGCGCACTGCATGGGTTTGCCAATTCCTTTTACTTCTACATTATTCCACTCTGCAAACAAGGAAACGTAGTTGCTGAAATTGGTGAGTAAGATATACTGTCCAAAGTTTTCAAGATTTTCACCAGTGTAGCGGGGAAGCCAGTTTTGTACAATTTCTTCCTTTGTCTTCATTCGGTAAAGTTAACCATTTAACTTCGAAGCATGATTTCTCTCTCGTATCCTCCTGTACAATTACGCGAACGTGAACAAGAGGGCGCTTACCAACTATTTGATTCTTTTCGAAAAAAATGGGTAAAACGTACACCGGAGGAGTGGGTTCGTCAACATTTTTTGCAACTGCTGACCCAGCAACATTTCTATCCCGGAGCTGCTATTGCTATTGAAAAGACAATTCAAGTTGGATTTTTAAATAAGCGATTTGATATTTTGATCTATGACAAAAATCAAAAGCCCTGGATGATGGTTGAGTGTAAAGCCGAGACAGTTAGTCTGGACGAACGAGTAATGGAGCAGCTGCTTCAATACAACATGAGTATTCCTGTTCGTTACCTACTGATTACAAATGGGCCGCATTGTTTGGGATGGCATCGCCAAGAGCAGGGGCTAGTGGCTCTCCATAAAATACCAGAATATTCAGTGTAGATAGGCTTGTTTCTAGGAAAGATGAACAGTTAGTTTTCTGTTCAAATCATTCCTATGAAAACATGTATATTTTTTATTACCATTTTATTGATTGGAGTTAGCTGTCAAAAGCGAGAGGCCGATGTGGTACAGCAAACTTTTTTACAAAAACGTACTCCTGTCGATTCGGTCAAGGGGATTATCCGTGAATCCATTGTTGAGAAAGGTTCTTTTGAATGGAAGCAATTGTCAGCCTCTTTGTTGTGGGCTGCAATAAAAAACAGTGGTGGAGTAGTTTCTATCGGATATCAGTTGAAAGAAGTTCCATTCAACGAAGCCAGAATAGATTTAATTCAAATTGGTGAAAACAGTTGGCGCGAGGTCAGCGATGATTTACTACAGATGATGCTAAAATCAGAGCGCGAATTAAATCCTTCACTTACTATGGATGAATTAATTGTTTGGCAAGAAGAAGTGCTACCCGTGCTCAATGTGTTTTTGAAAAATTCAAAAACAGTTGACTTGCTGTTAGCCTCTGATCTGGTGCGCTATGTAGAGCCCATGCAATATGATACAGCGTTATTAACGGAGGAGCATTATAGGCAAAGTGGTTGTTCGCCCAATTTACCCGATCTGGCGTTGACACCCGGCTTGCATTATGGAGTGATTACTCCTTTTTCAAAAGCTTCCTGGAATTATCCGGATCACGGAATTTTGGATGCCTGGCGATTTGTGAGTGGAAAGGGTATAAAAGTTTTCTTGATTGACACGGGAGTTAGCTATGCGCAAGAGAACTTGGGCTCTGCTTTTAACCAAGGATTTTCGGGTGCAAGAACTCTTGAGCGAATTGTTACATTGCCTCGCCAACGTTTTTTAGGAATTTTCAATGTGGGTCCGGTTGAAACGCCTGAAGACAGATGTGGTCATGGTACTGCAATGGCCGGTGTGCTAGCCGCACCACGAGGAACAGATGGAAACGTAGCAGGTATTGCGTACAATGCCAATCTGATTACTTGCAGGGCTTCTTCAGATGTTTTTATTGATGAAGCAAGAGAGGTGAAGGGTGTTAGTGATGCATTTACAAGAGCGGCACAACTAGCAGATGTTCGCATTATTAGTATGAGTATGGGAAGAATCACGGTGAGTTCTCAAATTCGAGATGCGATTCAATATGCACATGCCAAAGGGAAAATGATTTTTTGTGCTGCAGGAACGTCCTTTTCCTTTACTGCGGGTTGGGCAGGTGTAATTTTCCCAGCTAGTTTGCCAGAGGTGCAAGCGGTTACAGGTGTTCAGCAGCAATCTAATTTTACTGCTTGTGAAAATTGTCACAGTGGTCCCGAAGTAGATTTTGTAGTGGTGATGGAACGTGCCAATGACCACAAAACTCCACTTACGGTTTCTGATCGGGGAGATGATCCTTCAACCATTGGAGGTTCATCTGTTGCAACAGCTTCTATGGCAGGCATGGCTGCATTAGTATGGAGTCGCTATCCTTCTGCTTCCAGAGATCAAATACTAACAATGCTTGAACGGCATAGCAGTTATTATCCGTTGCGGCACAGTAGGTGGGGGTGGGGAAAGTTTCAGCCGGTGCTGGCTGTTGATTGAAGGGAGATGCGCCCTCTCTTCGCATAAAAAAAGCTGTCCGTAAAGGACAGCTTTAACTTTTATAGCTAGATCATTTTTTATGGGAAAATTCCCAACTCAGCATAGATAGTTGCTACTTTATTGATGGCAACTACATAGGCCGCCGTACGCATATCCGGAATAGCTGGATTTTCTCTCCAAGCCGCCATGATCTCATGCGTGGCGCCAATCATTGTTTCCTCAAGACCACTATAGACCAAGTCCACTTCATCAGGTCCGTGCATAATCATTTTTCTAGCCGATTCGTCAGATTTTTTACCAGTCAAATTTTCGATCTGATTGAGAATGCTGCTATTCACATTTTCAGTAAATCTCTTTTCCATTCTCCCGTAACGAACGTGACTAAGATTTTTTAGCCACTCAAAATAGGATACAGTTACGCCCCCAGCATTCAAGTACATGTCAGGAATTACAACCGTTCCTTTTTTAGCAAATACTTCATCTGCTTCTGGCGTAAGCGGACCATTTGCGCCCTCTCCAATGATTTTAGCCTTGATACGAGGGGCATTTTCACCGTCAATCACATTTTCAAGCGCTGCTGGAATTAAAATATCACAATCTAATTCTAACGCTTCTTTTGAGTTTTTTATAGAGGTGGCTCCTGGGAAATCAAGAATGGATCCTGTTTTTTTACGATGCTGAAATACAGCTTCTACATCTAATCCTTTTTCATTATACACCGCGCCTTCAAATTCCGCTAACGCAATTACGTTTGCTCCTGCCTTTTGAAAGAAGTGGGCAGCCCAATAACCAACATTACCCAGCCCTTGTACTATCACACGCTTTCCCTCAATTCCTACCGATAAGCCTAATTTTTGCATCAGGTCTGGTATGTTACATACTTCACGAGTGCCATAAAATACACCCAATCCCGTTGCTTCTCTTCTTCCACGAACGCCACCTTGTGTGATTGGCTTTCCGGTTACACAACCAGCCGCATCTACTTCACCAGGTCTCATTGAAACGTAGGTATCTAGAATCCAGGACATTTCTCTTTCGCCTGTTCCATAATCTGGGGCAGGAACATCAGTGCCTGGTCCGATAAAGTTCTTTTTAATTAACTCAGAGGTATAGCGACGTGTGATCCGCTCCAATTCACCAACAGAATATTTTTTAGGGTCAATTTTTATTCCTCCTTTGCCACCTCCAAATGGAACATTCACAATCGTGCACTTGTAAGTCATTAGCGCAGCAAGTGCCATCACCTCATCTTGATTCACTTCTGCGGCAAAGCGAATACCACCTTTACAAGGTGTTTTATGGTGCGAGTGTTGTACTCTGTACGCCTCAATCACTTCGATTTCTCCATTATCTCTTTTAATGGGAAATTTTAATTGTAAAACAGAGTTACACTGTCTAATTTGGTTTAACAACCCACTGTCCCATTTTGTAAATTTTGCAGCTTTGTCGAAACTCCGTTCCACGGCACCGAAAAAGCTGTAATGTTTGTCCGACATAATTGGTTTTTTAGGTTTAGCAATCGTTAATGGCTTTCTTATTCTTTCTCCAACGTTTTTATTTTCTTTTCCAATCTCACCAGGTAAAGAACTAATCCAGCAAGTATGGTTAATAGTACGGCAATAACAACATAAATTCTTCCGTCACTTCTCATTTGATCCGCCATTGCAGTACTGGGTGTTTGCGCCAATGCTACTTGACTAGTAAGGAAAGCTAAAAGTGCGAGAAGGGATAAGAAATATTTCATGCAGTTCGTTTTTTTTCTTCTAATGTTTTCAATCTGATTTTAAGAGTGGTTATCCATACTCCCAACAGTGTCCAACCGATTATCGCAGGATAAAAAACAAGGCGCATGCTGGCACTGATATCATTTTTAACGTCCAGTGCAGGGTTGCCGTCATTGCCAGGGTGTAAACTTGGAAGAATACGTGGCAGAATCCATATAGCTGGAAACAGAATGGCGTAGGCAAAAATGTTATACACTGCACTGATACGCGCTCTTTTATCTAGATCGGTAACAGAATCACGTAAAACGAGGTAGGCAAAATATACAAGCAGTGCAACGGCTGCGCCAATTAATTTGGGATCTCTTGCAATGGTGCTAAAAGAGTTGAGCAGTGGTTTGTTCGGGTCTGCCCAAGTAAACGATGCCCAAATAGCACCCGTTGCATACCCCAGTAATCCAAATAAAATTCCAGTTCCAGCATATTGCCTAGAGGCCCGATCAAAGGATAAATCAAACGTGCGGAGATAGCGAATGGCATTTACCATCGATATAGTAAACAAGACCATCATGCCAAACCACATGCAAACGTGGAAATAAAGATTGCGAATGGTTTCTTGTAAAAGGGGTAGGCGTGGAACGGGACCTAACAGGCCTGCGATAAAAGTGTAGGCAAGTAATACAACCGACAATATCTTCCACCAGTTCTTCTTCATGGCTTATCGGATGCAAAATTAGGGAGATAGTAGCACTTGTCCCTTATAGTTTCTGTGTGAAATTTTTGTGTAAAA
>JBJOGP010000039.1:0-9947 GCA_046048175.1 Bacteroidota bacterium | reverse complement strand
TTTGACAGCTGGTTCCTTGACAATTTACAAAGCCATTAAAACTTTGCTTTACCCAGAACCCTTATCGAGTATCGATACGGGTATTTGGCTAGTGGCTATCACGGCAGTTGCTAATTATTTAATTGGAATCACCTGTGTGCGAATTGGTAATCGTAATCAGTCGATGGCGCTGGTGGCAAGTGGACGACATTTGCAAACTGATACATTGTCGACCGTTGGAATTATTGCAGGCCTCATCCTTCTCTTTTTTACAAAGTGGATGTGGATCGATAGCGCCGTAGCCTTACTTTTTGGAGGCATTATAATTTTTACTGGATATAAGATTGTATTGAACTCCATAGCGGGTATTATGGATAAGGCTGACTTGTCGCTGCTCGAGAGAATGGTTTCATTGCTCAATAAAAATCGGCATATTAATTGGGTAGACTTACATAATCTCCGGGTGATCAAGTATGGAGCTATTCTCCATTTAGATTGTCATTTGACATTGCCTTGGTATTTGAATGTGCATGAAGCGCATGAAGAAATTGATCAGTTGGCAACGCTGGTTCGTTCTGAATTTGGCGAATCACTGGAGTTATTTGTACATAGTGACGGTTGTCTTCCCTTCTCTTGCCAGATTTGTGAAAAAACAGATTGTGCTGCTCGCGTGCATCCCTTTGCTAAAAAAGTAGAGTGGACGCTCGATAATATCTTATCAGACCAAAAACATCAACTAACATGACAACCACCACTGTATGGAAAGGCGGATTACTTTTTGAATCAACACAGTCTGAGGCTGGAAAGGTATTGATGGATGGGCATGTGAAAGAGGGAATAAGCCCCAAGGCATTGTTGCTGGCTGGACTTGCAGGTTGCTCCTCGGTTGATGTGGTAGAAATTCTTCAAAAGATGCGCGTTGAATTTAAGGGCTTGGTTGTAACAGCAGAAGCTGATCAGACTGATGAACTACCTCGCGTATTTAAAGATATCGTCCTGACTTTTCAAGTTGAAACAAAAAATGAAAATGAAGAAAAAGTCAAAAAGGCTATTGATTTATCAATGGAAAAGTACTGTGGCGTTGCGGCTATGCTTAGAAAAAACAGTACTATCACTTCTATTTTGAAAATTACCGGGGATCAACAGTAGTTTTTCGCGCGTATTTACGGAGTTGTAAAATTGTGACTCGTAAGTCTTTTGGTAAGTCTGCTTCAATGGTAACAGGTTTGCCATCCATATCCTGAAATTGTAGACGTAGAGCGTGTAGGGCTAAGCGATTCAGCAAAGGTCTCTCGCTTTCTTCATCCTTACTTATTTTAAACTTCGGCTTGAACCTTGATAATAAAATAGGTTGCCCATCTCCATAGGTTGTATCGCAAGCCAAAGGGTAACCTATTGATTGCATGTGAACTCTTATTTGGTGAGTTCTGCCGGTATGAAGTTGAAAGGTGACCCAACTATAGGGCGAAAGGGTTTCAATAACGGTGTATTCTGTCTGTGAAGGTTTGCCATTTCGATGCGTGATCATTTTTCCTGGTATGGCTGAATGTTCTTTGATTGGGCTCTCAATTAATTGAGTGAGCGGTTCGGGTTTCCCTACCACCAATCCACCATAAATTTTGATCGTACTTCGTTGCTCAAACTGCTGAGATAGGTGACGGTGGGTTGATTCATTTTTTGCAAATAAAATGACCCCACTTGTATCTCTGTCTAAGCGATGCACAGCAAATATGGTTCCGTATTTATTTTGAAGAAGCTGCTTCAGGGAAACTTCTTTTCCTTCTCGGTCGGGTACAGATAGTAAACCAGACGGTTTATTGATGGCTACCCAGTTTTCTGTTTCAGATAAGATTTGCCATTCAGGTTTCATGACTATTTTCCTTTACTGAAATGCTTCAGGGTCCGTACTTCTTTTTCATTGAGATATCTCCATTTGCCTCTGTCCACATTTTTTTTAGTCAATCCCGCAAATAAAACCCGGTCTAGATTTTTTACATCGTATCCTACATGTTCGAATATTCTTCGTACAATTCGGTTGCGTCCGCTATGTATTTCTACACCCACGTTTCTTTTATCACGAGGGTCTGTGTAAGCCAGTACATCTACGGGAGCCGGGCCATCTTCCAATACAACCCCTTTTAAAATCTTTTCAAAGTCTGCTTTCTCTAGTGGTTTGTCTAGCGTCACCTGATAAACCTTCCTGATCTGATTGCTAGGGTGGGTGAGTTGTTGCGCTAATTCACCATCATTGGTCAAGAGTAGAACTCCGGTAGTATTTCTATCCAATCGCCCTACCGGATAAATACGCTCTCGGGTCGCTTTACCAATTATATCAAGTACAGTTTTTCTTTTTTGGGGGTCATCTGTTGTGGTGATATAGTCCTTTGGCTTATTTAATAAAATATAAATCAGTTCGCGCTGTCGAGTTATTTTTTTGCCATTGACTGTTACCACATCTGTAGGAAGTACTTTATGACCTGGCTCGGTAATAACGACTCCATTCACTTTTACAATTCCTTTTTTAACAAGTTCGGCTGCCTCTCTACGAGCTGCAACTCCTCCGTAAGCAATGAATTTATTGAGCGGCATGATATCCTGCGTAACTGTTTGTCTGTTGACTGGTGTTACAGGTTTAGCTCCGGGAGTGGCTCCTTTTGCGGCGGCTCTTTTTTGATCAAAAAAAGCTTCGCGTTCTTTTTTTGCTTTTCTTTTTTCTTGTCGGAACTGTTCTTTGATGGCCGCATTTGATTTGCGGGTACCGAATTTGGCAAACGGGTTGCTGTTAGATTTTTTCATAGAGGGTGCTGTTTTACAACAGGGGTTAAACAAAGATACAAGAATGGAAAGGGAATAAATAAAAAAGCCTTCTTGCGTAAGAAGGCTTTAGAATGTACTAGATAGACTCAGTTGTATCAATTTTTCGAGGCTTCGGAGGGGGCGGTGGGCTATCTTGATTATCAATTGGTCTTCTTCTGTAGGGTCCATCGTTTTGCATTTTATTTCTCAAGGGACCTTCTTCTTGTATTTTTTTCATCCGCTCGCGCATCATGTATTTATATTTTTCTAGCTGCTCCGGACTTAGGATTTGTTTTAAATTGTTGGACTGCTCCTCCATCATCGTGCGGACTTTTTCTCGACGTTCTGCCATTTGCGCAGTGGCCTCTTTTTTGAATTTTATCATTGATTCTTGAAACTTCTCTTGTTGTGCAACTAACTTAGAAGTTTGCTCCTCTGAAAGGTGTAATGCTTTTTGCAAATATTGCGCTTGTCTTTTTTGTGCACTGTCTTTGCGCGCACTTTGTTTTTCAAGCATTTCTTTGCGCTGTTTCTTTTGTTCGGGGGTAAGAACTTTATCTAGCGCTTTCTCGTGTTCTTTTTTTAATTGCTCTTTTTGTACATCTGTTAAGTCTAGCTCTTCCAACATGGATTGCTTTTTATCTTGTGCATTTCTCCAATTGGGAGGGGGAGGGCCTTTTCGTTGGGGTTGCTGCGCTGTTGCCACAACACTAATAAGGAGTGCTGTTGTTAGAATAGATAATTTATTCATTTTTATAAATTAAGGTTAAGGTATTAATTAATTGGGACCTCAAATAGGTTGTCAGGTTTAATGGGGTCGTTCAAAAAAGTGTTAAGCCTTGTTAGCCAGTTGTCCACAGGCTGCATCGATATCTTTTCCGCGGCTACGTCGTAGACGGGCATTCACTCTGTTTTTGCTCAGATGTTCCATGAAGGCAGTCATTCGCTCTTGAGTGGGTTTTTCAAAACGCGCCTTGTCAATGGGGTTGTACTCGATAATATTAACCAGGTCGGCAGGAATCTGTCTATAGATTTTTATTAACTCATCAGCGTCTTTGAGGCTATCATTAAAATCTTTGAATAAGATATATTCAAGCGTGATCTCATTGCCGGTTTCTTGGTAAAATTCATTCAAGGCATCAATAAGCGTCTTGATATCATTGGAATCATTGATAGGCATGATTTCATTTCGCTTTTTATCGTTGGCAGCATGTAAGGAAAGTGCCAATTTAAATCGAACGTGATCTGCCCCTAACTGACGAATCGCTTTTGCAACGCCTGCCGTCGATACGGTAATACGTCGGGGGCTCATGCCAAGGGCTTCTGGAGAACTTATAACTTCAGTTGCTCTTAAAACTTGTTTATAATTGAGCAGCGGTTCGCCCATGCCCATAAAAACAATATTGGTAATTTTTTTATCGAGCAGTTGCAGCGCTTGTTGATTAAGCAATACTACCTGGTCAACAATTTCATCAAATTGAAGATTACGTTTTCTTTCGAGGTAGCCCGTTGCGCAAAATTTGCAGGTAAGTGAGCAACCTATTTGTGAGGAGACGCAAGCAGTAATTCGTTTATCAGTGGGAATCAATACGCCCTCAATGAAATGTCCGTCCCAAGTTCTGAACCGTAATTTAATTGTACCATCTTCAGAATATTGTTTGGTATCAATTTGGAGCGCTGGTAAGGTAAAGGTATCGCCCAACTGCTGACGCAATTGTTTGCTCAGATTCGTCATATCCGCAAAACTCATGGCTTGTTTTTGCCAAAGCCATTCATAGACCTGTTTTGCTCGGAATTTTTTTTCTCCTAACTCTTCTATTACCTGCTCCAACTCGGAATAGCTCAATTCTCGGATATTACGGGGCGTCTTACTCATTTCGGCAAAGATAACTCTGCTAGAGTCTATTAAATGATTTAACGGATATTTGTATAAATCAATTTCATGAAGCCAGTTTACGTTATTGATGCGGTGCGAACGCCCATTGGTAAATATGGTGGTGCATTGAGTCAAGTGCGCCCAGATGATTTATTAGCGGTTGTGTTGCGTGCTTTGTTAAAAAGAAATGAGCAGATTGATCCTGCGTTGATTGGTGATGTTATTGCGGGTGCAGCCAATCAGGCTGGAGAAGATAACAGAAATGTGGCGCGTATGGCCGCACTGCTTGCAGGACTTCCTGTTAGTGTTCCTGGAACCACTGTTAACAGATTATGTGCCTCTGGCTTACAGGCTATCATGGATGGTTCACGGCAAATTGCATGTGGGGATGCTGATTTTATTTTGGCTGGTGGTGCAGAAAGTATGACTCGTGCTCCATTTGTACAGGCAAAATCTGCAACTGCTTTTGACAGAACTGCCTCTCTTTATGATACAACAATGGGTTGGCGCTTTGTCAATCCACAACTGGCTCATCAATATCCTCCGTTTACGATGGGCGAAACGGCTGAAAACGTAGCAGCGCAATGGAAAATTACACGTGAAGCACAAGATCAATTTGCACTGCGTTCGCAACAAAAATATGCTGCTGCGAAAGCAGCTAATAATTGGGAGGAGGAAATAGTAGCTGTTGAATTAAATCAAAAAGGATTGATCAGTTGGGTGGTGAGTGACGAACATCCGCGTGAGACCTCCTTAGAAAAATTAGCAACATTATCACCTGCCTTTAGAAAAGGAGGAACGGTGACTGCTGGAAATTCATCTGGAATCAATGATGGGGCTTCTGCTCTTTTATTAGCCAGTGAGGAAATGGTAAAAAAATATGAGTTAAAACCACTTGCCCGAATTGTTTCCATGGCTGTGGTAGGTGTGGATCCTGCCATTATGGGAATTGGTCCCGTGCCAGCTACACGGTTAGCCTTGCAGCGTGCAGGCTTGCAAATCAAGGATCTTGATTTGATCGAGTTGAACGAAGCTTTTGCTTCTCAATCTCTTGCTTGTATGAAAGAATTGGAACTTGATCCGAATCGAGTGAATGTAAATGGCGGGGCCATTGCATTAGGACATCCGTTGGGATGTAGCGGTGCTCGAATCTCTACTACCTTACTTTATGAAATGGCCAGACAAAAATCAAAATACGGATTGGCTACCATGTGTGTTGGAGTAGGGCAGGGTGCAGCTATGATTTATCAGTCGCTATAATATATAGGCGATTAACTAAATAAAATCTCTTGTTGAAGTGCGTTCACGGGAACCGTTAATTGGTTACCTGTTGCCAGATTTTTTATAGTAGCTGTTTTCTCTTGCAATTCTTTTTCTCCAATGATGACTACATATTGGATTTTCTTTTTCTCCGCGTACTTAAACTGTTTATCAAATTTTACATTTTCAGGAAACAATTCGCATGCAATGCCTAGTTGCCTTAGTAGTTGAAGTTGCTCAAAGGCAGCTGCCGATTCTTGTGTACCTAAATTGAAAAATAAAACACGTGTTCCCGATTGAAGTGCGGGGGGGAATAAATTCAATTCTTCCAGCACATCATAAATCCGGTCTACGCCAAATGAAATACCCACTCCAGGCACATTAGGTACTCCAAATAATCCGGTTAAATTATCGTAGCGTCCCCCGCCACCAATACTTCCTATGTTAACGCCAGCAGGTGCTTTCATTTCAAAAATGATGCCGGTGTAATAATTCAATCCTCTTGCAAGGGTTGGATCTAGTTGAACAGCTACTCCTTGCTTTTCCAAGGTTGTAATCACAGTGTGAAGATCTTTCAGGCCTTGGCTAGTTTCCGGTTGTGTTCCTACTAATTGCTCGATACCTTGTAACAATTGTTCTGCATTTCCATTGAGTTGCAAATACTCTTTTACAACATTTACCTGCTCATTGGTAAGGCCCTTTGCTTGCATCTCTTCTAGCACTTTTTCAATTCCAACCTTATCTAATTTATCAATGGCGACAGTGATTGGAGTGAGTTGTGTGGGTCCGCCACATTGCGCAGCAAGTGCTGCTAGGATACTTCTATGATTGATCCGAAGGGAATACCCTTTCAAGCCAAGTTTTGTCAGAATAGTATGTGTGATACAGCCTAATTCAATTTCATTGAGCAGCGACGCGCTCCCTACTACATCTACATCGCACTGATAAAACTCACGATATCTTCCTTTTTGAGGACGATCCGCTCTCCACACGGGTTGAATCTGGTATCTTTTAAATGGAATTGGTAATTGTTGGTAATGCGTGGCCACATAACGAGCAAAGGGTATAGTCAAGTCGTAGCGTAAGGCTCTTTCTGTAATTAGCTTGCTACTTTTTCCTTGTAATACTTTTTTCCATTCTGTCTGTAGGGCCTCTTCTTTTTCGGGATTGTCTAACCCGTTATTAAGTATTTTGAAAATCAATTTATCTCCCTCGTCTCCATATTTACCCATCAATGTCTCTAGGTTCTCCATTGCGGGTGTCTCGAGTGGCTCAAATCCATAGGTCTCAAAAACAGTTCGTGCAGTTTGTAAAATGAAATTACGTTTACGCACCACTTCGGCAGAAAAATCACGGGTACCTGATGGTAAGCTGGGTTTGGACATGGTTAATTTAGTTGGGTAGTAGAGCGTGGTCCATATTTTTCAATCAAGGTATCGCACACTTCATCTAAAAGTGAATATACATCATGGTAGTCAGCCTCCTCTCCGTAATAGGGGTCGGGTACATCCAGATCTTTACCTGGAAATTGCTCGTTTAGTAAAAGGTCAACTTTTGTGCTATCAAAAGAGGTGCCAGTGATTTTTTTTATGTCTCTCAATACGTCATTTGCCAATGCATAAACTTTATCGAATTGGGCAAGATCGGTGGTTGTAAATCTTCTGGCTCGTTGCTCGCTGATATCTATCCCATTTAGCTGTGCTACTTTTTGTGACAGGGGATGAGGCGGATCGCCGGTATGGTAATGGTTGGTTCCAGCACTATCTACCTCCCAATGCAGGCCGGCCTTTGTGATCTTGTCACGAAGAATGCCTTCCGCCAAAGGGCTTCTACAAATATTTCCCAAACAAACCATTAAAATTTTCATCTCTGCAAATATAGTCAGCGTGATTAACGATTTGGTCATTCGATTCGAACCAAAATTTGGCTAATTTGCCAGCATGATGGAAGATTTTCAAAATGCCAGAAAAAAAGAACAATCTCGTTTTGCGGCTTGGCGGGATATTGGAATGGGGTTGCTGATCATTTTGGTTGGCGTTTTCTTTTTTGGTAGGGGTTGGGTTGTACTCGATTTGAATAACAGATATCCTCCAGATGATCTGGATAAATGGTTTGGAGCTGTTTGTTTTTTATATGGGGGGTGGCGATTGGTTCGAGGATACAAGGCAAATCGGATTTCTTAAAAAGTAGCGTATGAAGCAGTTTTTTTGGGGTGTTGGAATTGTTGCTTTCCTTTTAACGGGTTGTGCTTCTTATGAGGAACAACGCAATCGTTTGCCCGATACTCCTGAGCGGGGCTCAATAAAGATTAGTGTTGATGAAACATTCAAGCCAGTAATGGACGAACTGATTCAGGTTTATGAATCGAATCATCCTGCTACAAAAATCAATGTTGAATACAAAACGGAAGCGGATTGTTTACGTGAAGTTCTGAATGATAGTGTTCGTTTAATTTTTGTTACGCGCCGTTTATCCATTGATGAGAAGAAATTATTAGCTGACTCGTTAAAAGTAAATGCAAGAAGTTTGGTTGTTGCCAGAGATGGAATATCAGTTATTGTACATCCAAATTCTCCGGATACAATTTTTACCATGGAGGAAATTCAGGAAATTTTAACGGGTAAGTTTAAGAAAAAGTTAATCCCTGTTTTTGATGGTGTCAAAGCAACCAGCACGGTTCGTTTTATTGTAGATTCGGTATTGAAAGGAGATTCTTTGACTCCGCTGACTATGGCTGCGAGAAGCAGCAAGGGGGTCGTGGATTATGTAGCGACGCATGAAAATGTAATTGGGTTTGTGGGAGTAGGTTGGGTGGGAAACCCCGAAGATTCTATGCAGCTCAGTTTTTTGAAAAAGATTAAAGTGGCTCATCTGGAGAGTACTGATAAAAAAGAAGCATACGTGAAAGCCTACCAAGCCAATATCTATGCCAAGCGTTATCCAATGGTCCGAGACCTTGTTTATATTTTAAAAGAAAGGCATCGCGGACTGGCTACCGGGTTTGCTCATTTTGTAAGTGGCGAAATTGGGCAGCTGATTTTTAGGAGAGCTTACCTGGCTCCTGCCCAAAAAAGACTGGGCATTCGGCCTGTCCGTCTCAACGAGTAATTCCATTATATTTACACCCCTTTAATAAGAATCGATCATGAAGAACCGTGCCATTGTTTTGTTTTTTTGCTTCCTTACCGGATTTAATGCCATTGCCCAATCTATACAGGAGGGTAAAGCACATTTTTATGCGCAGCGTTATCAACTAGCTAATAATGTGTTTCAGCAATTATTGAAAACAAATCCTGCAGATGTAGAGGCCTTGTATTGGGGTGGTCAGGCTGCACTTTCACTTGAGTTGGACTCTACTAAAAAACCCGCTGTGGTAAAGGCCTGGTTTGATAAGGCAGTTCAATTAAATAGTTCAGCTCCCTTATTAATGATTGGGGCAGGACAAGCAGATTTATTTGAGAACAAGATTAACGATGCACGTCAAAAGTTCGAGTCCGCTTTAACGATGACAAGAACTAAAAAAGGGGAGAACGTTTCTATTTTGACTGCTATTCTCCAAGCAAATACTGCCTCCTCCGTTCATGATCTTGGCTATTTTTTGGACAAAGCCAAACTACAATTGGAAAATGAGAAAGCTGAAAAATCTGCTGAGTTATACCTAGCTGTTGGTGATGCAATTCGTAAGGCCAAGCCCGGCGAAGGTGGAGGAGAGGCATTTCGGAATTATCAGGAAGCGCTAAAACTGAATCCTACTTATGCATTGGCTAGTTACCGTTTAGCCAGACTTTTTGATTCTCAAAAAAACTGGGAATTGGTATTTCAGTACCTAAATGAGTGTGTTCAAAAGGACCCTTCTTTTACACCTGCTTACTACGAGTTATTTTATTATTATTTTTATCGCAGAGATTATCCTACTGCAGAGCAGCAACTTCAAAAATATATCTCAACTAAGGCTCCCGAGAAAGACATTCAAGATGAGTTTCTATACTCTCAGCTATGCTGGGCACGGGGCGATTTCAATTGTGCCATTTCAAAA
>JBJOGP010000038.1:0-10636 GCA_046048175.1 Bacteroidota bacterium | reverse complement strand
TCTACTTTTTTCTCTTCGTTACCTTTTCCTATCTCTGTACGTGTGATGATAGTAGTCTTCCCAACTTTGATTGTATCTGTTTTACCATTTGTGTCTCTGAATTTTTTAAAAATCATTGTATCTCCCCCAATCCAAGCTTCTAATGGCTGACCCATGACAATCTTTGGTTCAGTACCGTTAATGAACACTTGCACATTTTTTTCTACCACTCCATTGCTGCTATCCGTTTTGATGATGTAGGTTTTTTCAATTTTATCTGGGCTACTTCCCACACGGATGGTGTCCCTGGTGACAAATACTTTTTTGTTCGTTTCAATTTTGATGGAATCTTTTTGCGCTTGAACTGAAATTGAAGCGGTGAGTAATGCAGCGATACTCAAAAAACGAAAAGCATTCATAGTAGTAGTTTTAGTTACGGCCGCAAAGCTATCCACTTATTCCTGAAAAATTTGTTAAGGCTGCATAATCAACCATCCATTTACACCAATGGCACGGGCGCTTATCTTTGTGGCAAATAATAAGTATGAACGAAAAGCTTGTACAACGGATTGCGAAAGAATTAACCGAAATCAAAGAGGCAGGATTATATAAAACAGAGCGCATTATCGAGAGTCCACAAGGCGCCGTTATCAAAGTGGGTGGCAAAGAGGTGTTGAATTTTTGTGCCAACAACTATTTGGGGCTTTCTTCGCATCCCACGGTAATAGAGGCGGCACATAAAGCGATTGACGAAAGAGGATACGGCTTGAGCAGTGTTCGTTTTATTTGTGGTACGCAGGATATTCATAAAGAGCTCGAGCAAAAAATTTCTGCTTTCTTAGGAACGGAGGATACTATTTTATATGCGGCTGCATTTGATGCCAACGGGGGCGTATTTGAACCCTTATTCAATGAAGAAGATGCATTGATTTCTGATGCACTCAACCATGCTTCCATCATTGATGGTGTACGTTTATGTAAAGCACAGCGTTTTCGCTATGAGCATAACAATATGCAAGACCTGGAATTGAAGTTGCAGGATGCCGCTGGTTGTCGCAGTCGCATTATTATTACCGATGGTTCATTTAGTATGGACGGCACCATTGCGCAACTCGATAAAATTGTCGCACTTGCAGAAAAGTATGATGCAGCGGTGATAATTGATGAGTGTCATTCTTCGGGATTCTTAGGTAAAACGGGGAGAGGTACCCATGAATATCGCGGGGTGATGGGAAAAATTGATATTATCACCGGTACACTCGGAAAGGCACTAGGGGGTGCATCAGGTGGATTTACAAGCGGTCGCAAAGAAATCATTGATATTTTACGTCAGCGTTCCCGTCCTTATTTATTTAGTAATACGCTGGCCCCTTCGATTGTGGGTGCTTCCATTGCGGTGTTAGACATGCTCACGGAAACCACTGAACTGCGCGATAAATTAGAGTTTAATACTAAATACTTCCGCACCAAAATGACGGAAGCCGGGTTTGACATTAAGCCCGGTGATCATCCTATTGTTCCTATCATGCTCTATGATGCAGTGCTGGCACAAAAAATGGCAGCCCGTTTATTGGAAGAAGGAATTTACGTGATTGGCTTCTTTTATCCGGTTGTTGCAAAGGGGCAGGCCCGTATTCGTGTTCAATTAAGTGCCGCGCATGAGCAAGCCCATTTGGACAAGGCCATTGCCGCCTTTATCAAAGCCGGAAAGGAGCTCGGTGTACTAAAGTAGGATAGGTTAACTTTGCCCGAAAGTTAGAATCGGGATGCGCATCACTATTACTCTTTTTGCATTGACCCTGTTGGGTAGTGCTTGTTCCTTTAATAATGTGAAGGAAGACAAAAGTCTGAGTCGTTTTTTTAATGACAACCAGGTAACAGGTTGTTTTGCAAGTATGGACAATGGAACCGGACAGTTTGTTACGTATAATCTTTCACGGTACAGAGATAGCAGTTATACTCCAGGTGGTTCATTTGGGATTGTGCGCTCCTTGATTGCTTTGCAAACAGGAGCCATAAGCAATGACAGTTCTATTTTTAAAGAAGGAGCATTGCCTATTAATAAAGACACCCTACAAGCTTGGCTTGATTCATTGGGCTATGGCGCACGCAATGATAAAGAGCGATTCAAAATCAAAACCTCTTTAGATAGTTTTTGGTTGGATAATTCATTAAAAGTGACGCCCGATGCACAGTTGGGTTTGATTAAGCAATTGTATTTTGGACAACTTCCCTTTTTTAAAACCTATCAAGAAATGGTGAAGCGTGCTTTACTAAAAGAAGATAACACGCTTTACAGGCTGGGTTATAAAACAGGACAAGCCATTGCAGCGAATGGAAACGCTATTGGTTGGGTAGTGGGATGGATTGAAGAAAACAATCATGCAAACTTTTTTGTTTTGAATATTGAAAGTGAAAAACTTGACTCTGATTTAGAAACAGTGGGTGTGAAAATCGTCAAAGACATTTTAAAGGAGCAAGGATTTTTTCAGGGAAACCGATAAAACAGGAACATGCAATTTTATAGTGAATCGTTAACGCAATACCGCCGGTTACTAACTCGGGAGGTTCGTATTGGCGATTTGTTATTGGGGAATGGTCATCCGATTCGTGTGCAGACAATGACCACAACCGATACAATGGATACATTAGCTACTGTTGAACAAACGATTCGTTGTATTGAAGCGGGTGCAGAATTAGTGCGCATTACTGCACCCTCCAAAAAAGAAGCAGAAAATTTATTAGTCATCAAAAATGAATTACGTAAACGGGGCTATCATACGCCGCTAGTTGCCGATATTCATTTTACACCCAACGCTGCAGAAATTGCTGCACGAATTGTAGAGAAAGTGCGCGTTAATCCGGGTAATTATGTTGACAAGAAAAAATTTGAGCAAATTGAATATACCGATGCGGAATATGCCGAAGAGATCGATCGAATTCGCGAGCGATTTACACCGCTGGTAAAAATTTGTAAGGAACACGGAACGGCCATGCGAATTGGCACTAATCACGGCTCGCTTAGTGATCGCATCATGAGTCGGTATGGCGATACAGCGATTGGAATGGTAGAAAGTGCAATGGAATTTTTGCGTATTGCTCGTGACGAAGCATTTCACAATATCGTGCTGAGTATGAAGAGTAGTAATCCGCAGGTAATGGTGCAAGCCTACCGACTACTTATTAAAACCATGCACGAAGAGTTCAATGAAATTTATCCTTTGCATTTAGGTGTAACTGAAGCAGGGGATGGCGAAGATGGACGCATCAAAAGTGCAGTGGGTATCGGTACATTATTAGAAGACGGAATCGGAGATACTATTCGTGTTTCACTCACAGAAGATCCCGAGTTGGAAATCCCGGTCTGTAAGGATTTAGTCAAGCGGTATACTAACATGTCTGATTCAGCAGTGCCGCCTGTGCAATCATTATCGTATTCTCCATTTGAATATAAACGCCGCCATAGTTTTTCAGTGGAGCGCATTGGCGGAAAGCAAGTGCCAGTGGTGATTGCTGACCTGAGTCAACTTGAAAAAATAACACCCACTCATTTGCAAAGTGTGGGATATACCTACCATGAGCAAACAGATAAGTGGAGCATTGCAGATGCAGCAGCTGATTTTATTTTTACGGGGCATCAATTGTTAGACTTTGCACTACCAGGCACTTTAAAAGTAATCGTTTATCCAGCCGCGTGGCAAGAGGCAGCTTCTTCTAGTTATTGTCCCTTGTTTGATGCAAGTGGATATGTGAAGGCTACTATAAAAAGTGAGCAATTGAACTTTGTTATGCTCGATTGTTACAATGATGCCACTACCATCAATGACTACACCCATTTAGATACGATTACAAATGATCCCACTGTTGTGCTTTGTTTAAGTAGCGCCAACCGAAATGCGATGCAATCTGTGCGACGTCTATTTGTTGAACTAGGAACGCGTCAGGTTAACAATCCTGTTATTTTGATGACAGATAGTAATGGACAAAACCCCGATGAACATCTTATTCATTTTGCTACGGAGACAGGAGCATTGCTATTAGATGGTTTTGGAGATGGGATTTGTTTGGGCTATCAGTCAAAAGCAAAGATGGATACTATTCAGGTGAAAGGAAGAACCTACTTGCCTGTTAAAGATCAACATCAATTTACCAACAACACAGCCTTTAGTATTTTACAAGCAACGCGGACTCGTATTTCAAAAACAGAATACATCAGTTGTCCCAGTTGTGGACGCACGCTTTTCGATTTACAGGAAACCACGGCTCGTATTCGTTCGGTGACGCATCATTTAAAAGGCGTCAAAATTGCGATCATGGGCTGTATTGTAAACGGACCCGGCGAAATGGCCGATGCTGATTTTGGTTATGTGGGAAGTGGTCCCGGAAAGATTACCTTGTACAAGAACAAAGAGATTGTCAAGCGTAATGTGGAAAGTGCCGTAGCCGTAGATGAGCTCATCAATCTCTTAAAGGAGAATGGTGTTTGGGTTGAAAAAAATTAAGATGAATAAAAAAATCTGGATTGCACTTTATGGCGTTGTGCTACTTGCACATCTCACTGGTATTGTACTGGAGAGTGATGTGTTGGCTCGTCTTACGAAGCCTCATTTAATGGTCATTTTGGGATTTTTAATGTGGGAGCAGACACGAGGAATCAAAAACAGACTCATTACTATTTTTATCGCTGCTCAATTTTTTTCTTGGTGCGGTGATATTTTATTAATGAACGCGGTGGTGGCGCCTCGATTTTTTTTATACGGACTGGGTGCATTTTTAGTAGCGCAGCTGCTTTATAGTTTTTTCTTTTTTAGGGTTATGCAAAAAGAAAAAATCAAATTCAGCTGGTTGCTATTTTTCCCCGTATTGATTTATTATTCTGTTTTGATTAGTTGGTTGGCTCCGCAATTAGGGGCATTAAAAACACCTGTTATTATTTATGGTGCTATCATTAGCGCAATGCTTTTGCTAGCACTTCACATGCTCTACATGCCTGCCGTACGCTCGGGTAGATTGTTTATGTTAGGAGCACTTTTGTTTGTTGCTTCAGATTCGGCGTTAGCTATCAATAAATTTAGTAGCCCCTTTCCATCAGCCGGACTCGTTATCATGATTACGTATGGCCTGGCACAGTTCTTTTTAACCACAGGCGCCTTACAGTACATCCAACGGCAGCAATCGCGTCATTCCCTTTTCTAATGCATATGCAGCAGACAGATTTTTTAGTTATTGGTTCAGGAATTGCAGGACTCAGTTTCGCAATCAAATGCGCACAAGAGTTTCCTGATCGAACGATTTTAGTAATCACTAAAGCTTCTGCTGATGAGACTAACACAAAATATGCGCAAGGCGGCATTGCAGTGGTAAGTGATACGGCTACTGATAGTTTTGAACAACATATTGAAGACACGCTAATTGCCGGCGATGGACTTTGTGATGAAGCAATTGTTCGCAAGGTAGTGGAAGAAGGACCTGCGCGCGTAGAGGAGATTATTGAGTGGGGCGCGCAATTTGATAAAGATGATCAGGGAATTTTCAAAAAAGGAAAAGAAGGCGGACATTCTGCTCACCGCATTTTACACCACAAAGATGTCACAGGGCAGGAAATGGAGCGTGCGTTATTGCAGGCAGTAGAATCTTTTTCAAATATCCAATTGATCAAGCACTGTTTTGTGGTAGATCTAATTACGCAACACCACCGAGGTTACTTGGTTACTAAATCTACACCTGATATTGTTTGTTACGGTGTATATGTGTTGAACAGAGAAACAAATACAATTGATAAAATACTCTCTCGCGTCACTGTGCTTGCAACCGGTGGGGTAGGGCAAGTGTATCGTACCACCACTAATCCTGCTATTGCAACGGGAGATGGAGTGGCAATGGCATACAGAGCAAAGGGACGAATTGAAAACATGGAGTTTATCCAGTTTCATCCGACGGCTCTGTATGAACCCGGTTTGCGTGGACAGGCTTTTTTGATTACGGAAGCGGTACGTGGCGAAGGTGGTATTCTTCGCAATCATCAGGGAGATGATTTTATGCGTCATTATGATACACGTAAAGATCTAGCTCCGCGTGATATTGTAGCGAGGGCCATTGACTCTGAAATGAAAAAGTCGGGAACTGAACATGTGTGGTTAGACTGTCGACACCTGGATGAAAAAAAATTCAAAGAGCATTTTCCAAACATCTACGAAAAATGTCTTTCCATCGGCATTAATATTCATCAGCAACAAATCCCGGTTGCACCGGCCGCGCATTATAGTTGTGGAGGTATTAAAACCAATGAATGGGGAGCTACCTCTATTGTTAATTTATACGCGTGTGGCGAGTGCGCGAGCACAGGCGTACACGGCGCCAATCGATTGGCGAGTAATTCGCTTTTAGAAGCCATGGTATTTGCGCATCGTTGTTTTATGGATGCAAAAAATAAAATCGCGGCAATCGATTTTCAACAAGATATTCCTGACTGGAATGCAAAAGGAACTACAGAGCCTCGCGAAATGATTTTGATTACGCAGAGTTTAAAGGAGTTGCAGCAAATCATGAGTGATTATGTAGGGATTGTCCGAAACGATATTCGTTTGCAACGTGCTTCACGCCGATTGGATTTGCTTTTTGAAGAGACTGAACAATTATACCAAAACACCACCGTGTCTCCCCAGCTATTGGAGCTGCGCAATATGATTACGATTGGTTATTTGATAGTGAAATGTGCAAGTTTTAGAAAAGAAAGTCGTGGACTACACTATAACACAGATTATCCCGGTCAAGGATCCATGGCACAAAATATTGTACTCTGATTCGAGCAGAGTGACAGCGGTAAATTATCTTTGAAACATGTCTTTACTGGTTCGCCTATTTTTTCAATTACTATCCCTGTTGCCGTTTGCTTTTTTTCATGAATTGAGCAATTTTGCAGCTTATATTTTACACCGGGTTGTGAAATATCGCCGAGCACTTATTGAACAAAATATTCGGCAGGCTTTTCCCTCTATTACACAGCAGGAATTGGATCGAGTTATAAAATCCTTTTATCGAAATTTTGCCGATACATTTACAGAGTCCATAAAAATGCTCACGCTTTCTACACATGCAATTAAAATGCGTTGCACAACAGATCTTACCCTCGTGAACCAGTTACTTAAAGAAGGGAAGTCCGTACAGTTAATGGCTGCACATCAGTTTAATTGGGAATATGCCAGCCAGGTTATTCCTCCCGCCATTCCTGCGCCTTATTATTTTGTATATCGAACCATTCAATCTCCTGCTTTTAATCAACTTTTTTTATATCTACGAACCAGGCAGGGCGGTAGAGCTGTTTCTGCAGAAGAGTTTTTAGAAAAACGCGATGAAATTTTTGCGCAACCTTCAGTATTAATATTAGGAGCCGATCAAAATCCCAGTCGGCCTGCTACTGCGCGTTGGATGAATTTTTTTGGAAAGCCAACTCCTTTTCATGTCGGTCCAGCAAAGGGTGCCATAACGCATAACGCTGCCATGGTGATGCTAAACTTAAAACGCAAAAAACGCGGCTACTACCATTTGGAATGCAAGCTGATCACCGATAATGCCGCACGCTATTCCATTGATGAATTAACCTGGCTCTATAAAACAGAAGCAGAAAAAGTAATTCAGGAAGATCCCACCAATTATTTATGGAGTCACCGCCGGTGGAGACATGAGTGGAACGCTACTTATGCACCTATTTATCAGGGAAATTAATTTCGTACCAATTATTTTAAAAGCTGATCCATAAAATGGGTCAACGCGCGCATACGATCCAAATTGATCGAGTAGTAAATAAATTTCCCTTCGCGTGTAGTGTTCACAAAACCAGCTTTACGGAGTATCGCCAAATGTTGAGATGCCACCGATTGTTCTACGCGCAGGTGGATATAAATTTCTGTAACCGTTACTTTCCCTTTTTGGTCGATCAGTTGTAAAATCTGTTGACGCAACTTATGGTTCAATGCACGCAAAATAACACTGGTCTTTTTCAAGAGCAATAAATCCAGATTTACTACTTGTTCAGGCGCTGAAGAATCATGTATAGAAAGCGTATAAGAATGCATAGCAAGGTAAAGGTACCATCATTTACCCGCAAATACTATGACTTTGCACCACTGTAAAATTCTTTAACATAAAGTGGTGTACAATAAGCCAGATTGGCAAAATCTTTTTTTAGAAACTTCCCTAATGCAATCGGAATCATTGCTGCCGCTGTTGCTGAAGCAGTTGAAAAGCTTGCCTTATCGGAGCAGCAGAGTGGTTTGAATTTTTCCAATCCGTTTCCGCAGAAAATAATTTTACGTGTATCGAGCTCTGCTAAAAAACTCTCCGCGTTTAGGATCAGTGCTTGTGCGGGTTGAATTTCCTGAAAGGATGCGTCATAGATCGCATAGTACACTTCCATGCGTCTTGCATCAATCATAGGGCATATCCAAGTATTTGTGTCGCATTCAACAACGGATGCCATCAATTGAAGCGTTGGAATGGTAATCAATGGTTTTTCAAGTGCATAGCAAAGTCCTTTTGCTGTGCTTAGTCCAACCCGAAGACCTGTGTATGACCCCGGGCCAATAGTTACACTAACGGCATCCAATTTATCAAGCGAAAGATTTATTTCATGCATCGCTTCTTGTAGTGCAGTATGTATCCAAGACGCATGATCAAATTGATTCGCGTTCAATTTTTCAACAAGCAATGTGTCATTTGCTGAGATTGCAATGGATGCAGTCTGTCCCGCCGAATCTATGTGAAGTACAAATGCCATTTTATGCGTACACTTCTTCTTTTAAAAGGGAAGCAGGTTTGTAACGAGGTGACTCGGCACTTAATTTCTCAAGTAGGTGAAGCACGCGAGCTTTACCCATTTTTTCTGCCCAGGCAAAAGGTCCCATTGGGTAATTGGTGCCAAGTTGCATGGCCAGATCAATTTGATTTTTATCGCTGACTCCTTCGCTGAGAGCGAGATAGGCTTCGTTAATGATAGAGCAAAGTACACGAGGGGCTATGAAGCCTATTTGATCTTTCACCCACTCGGGCTGTCGATTCAATTTTAAAAATGATTCTTCTAGTTGATTGCGCATCGATTCATTTTCACAAGCAATTTCTATTCTTTCTTTTTCTAAAAAACCAGTCCATCCATTTAATCGGCAAAAACCAACAGGAAGTTCATCACAAACTTTTGTTACTGCACTCACAACCACAATTCCCCCTTTTTTTTGAAAGGTGACTAATGCTGACTCGTGTTCTAGCTTTTCTTCAAACAAAAGATCGACGCAAATAGTTTGGTTGGTCAATTCTGTCGGATGAGTAAGCCAATCAATGGACTCCGCAGCAGGTCGAGTTTCCCATTCTGCTTGTTGAACTTTATTTCCAATAAAAGCGATCTTCATCCCAACTATTTTTGCAAAGAAAGTGCATAAAGCTAAATTCGCCCTTTAAACTATTTTCTATGTCTAAGACAATCATCAAAACAGATAAAGCACCCGCACCTATTGGCCCCTATAACCAAGCAGTGCGCTATAAAAGTGAGGTATTTATTTCCGGACAAATTTGTATCGACCCTTTAACCGGTCAATTAAATAATGCGGATCTGGCCACTGAAACAAGGCAGGTGATGGAGAATTTAAAGGCAATTTTAACAGAAGCCGGACTCGATTTTAGCCATGTTATCAAAACAACCATTTTTTTGACCGACATGAACCGCTTTGGGGAGGTAAACGAGATTTACGGTAGTTACTTTACGGGAGATTACCCAGCCCGCGAGACCGTGCAGGTTTCCGCTTTACCTAAGTTTGTAAACGTAGAAATAAGTATGATTGCTGCAGGCTAGAATTTTAACTTGTTCCTCTTAAACAAAGTGAATTTTTAGGGCGGAGTTGCTTAATTTAGACGACTCCAAAAGCCCTTTATGTATAGATCAATTACGCTTGCCCTTCGCACCTTTTTGATGGGTGCGCCTATCGTTCTCTTTTTTTTGACTTCTTGTCAAAATAAAAATTTAGCAGATGGGAAAAAGACTACTCAGTATGATGGACCGGAATTAGCCGCTCAGCATGAGCTTGAAATGACCCGCGATCCTCGCACGGGTCAGGTTCCTTGGCATAAATTATTAGAAGCAAAACTGGCTACTGAAGTAGCAAAAGAAGCAGCGCGGCAAAATCGTATCAATGCATTGGCTTGGGAAGAGCGTGGACCGAATTCTGATGTGGTAGGACCCAGCAATGGAAACACTCGTGCGAACAGTGGAATCACAGCTGGTCGTGTACGCGCCTTAATGATTGACTCGCTTGATCCCAATAAAAAAACAGTTTTTGCCGGAAGTGTTTCCGGTGGACTTTGGAAGACAACTGATATAACTGCTTCACCTGCTATTTGGGTTCCTGTCAATGACTTTTTATCCAATCTCGCTATTGCAGCCATTTGTCAGGATCCTCGTCCAGGATTTCAGAACATCATGTATCTCTGCACAGGGGAATCGTATTATAATGCGGACGCTGTGCAAGGTGTAGGTGTTTTCAAAAGTACAGACGGTGGTGCAACCTGGTCCTTTTTAAATAGTTCATCAGCCTATACATTTTGTACACGAATTCTTTGCGACTATCAAGGAAATGTTTACCTCGGTACACGCAGTGGATTGTTTCGTTCC
>JBJOGP010000037.1:0-10650 GCA_046048175.1 Bacteroidota bacterium | reverse complement strand
TCTTCTAATCCGTTCTTTTTGCGATAATCATTGATTGCTGCTTTGATAGCATCTTCTGCCAATACAGAGCAGTGAATTTTTACAGGAGGAAGATTAAGCTCTTCAACAATCGTCATGTTATCGATCTTAACGGCTTCGTCTACTGTTTTACCTTTTAACCACTCTGTAGCAAGTGATGAGGAAGCGATTGCAGAACCACAACCAAAGGTTTTAAACTTTGCGTCGCTGATCACGCCAGTTGCTTCATCAACTTCAATTTGAAGACGCATAACGTCTCCACACTCAGGAGCACCTACAAGACCTGTTCCTACATTATTCTTGCTCTTGTCCAGTGTTCCTACATTTTTAGGATTCTGGTAGTGATCGATTACTTTTTCTGAATATGCCATACAATTTTGTTATTTACTTTTTAATTAATGATGCGCCCATTCAATAGTGTTCAAGTCAATACCCTCTTTGAACATTTCCCATAGCGGACTCATTTCGCGAAGTTTCGTTACCGTAGAAGAAACATGTTCGATCGTGTAATCAATTTGTTCTTCCGTGGTATAACGTCCTAAGCCAAATCGTAATGAACTATGTGCAAGATCGTCGCCCAGTCCTAATGCTTTCAATACGTAAGAAGGCTCCAGCGAAGCAGAGGTACAAGCAGAACCAGAAGAAAGGGCAATATTTTTGTTAAAGCCCATCATCAGTCCTTCTCCTTCTACATATTTGAAAGAAATATTAGTGACATGCGGCAAACGATGTTCTTTATCGCCATTCAAATAAGACTCTTCCAATTTGAGTAACGCATTTTCCAATTTATCGCGAAGCTTGCTGATGCGAGCCGCATCTGCCTCCATTTCATTCATACAAATCTCACAAGCTTTTCCAAATCCTACGATACCTGGAACATTCAATGTACCACTACGCATTCCTCTTTCGTGACCGCCACCATCAATTTGTGCTGTTACTTTTACACGAGGATTTTTACGACGTACATATAAAGCACCAACTCCTTTAGGACCGTACATTTTATGAGCCGTAAAAGCCATCAGGTCGATGCCATCCTTATTGACATCAACAGGAATTTTACCTACCGCTTGCACCCCATCCGTAAAAACCAATACTCCATGCTTGCGAGCAATAGCACTGATCTCACGCATAGGCATCACGGTCCCAATCTCATTGTTGGCGTACATGATCGCAATCAAAATTGTAGTGGGCTTGATGGCTGCCTCTAGTTCGGCTAAGTCAATTAAACCATTCGGCTTTACATTGAGATAGGTAACCTCAGCACCTTCTTTTTCCAAATTGCGACAAGTATCCAATACAGCCTTGTGCTCAATGTTACAGGTAATGATATGATTTCCCTTGCTGGCATACATTTCAAATACACCTTTGATTCCAAGGTTATCCCCTTCAGTTGCACCGGAGGTGAAAATGATTTCTTTGGGATCCGCGCCAATTAGCTTAGCCACTTGTTCGCGGGCATAATCCACTGCCTCCTCAGCCTGCCATCCAAATGGGTGGTTACGGCTTGCAGCGTTCCCAAAATTCTGGGTAAAATAAGGGACCATAGCCTCTACCACCCGGGGGTCGCAAGGGGTGGTTGCATTGTGATCCAGATAAATGGGAAGATTTAGCATAATAAATTCTTTGTTTCCTTTGTACAACGCAAAATTATCCCAAAAGGTTCTATTCGAATGGGGTAATTTCATGGTTACAAAGATTTTACCGAATTCGTAAGCCCTGACAAAACGACTTGAAAATGAATAAAATTGAACACATTGGAATTGCGGTGCAATCGTTAAATGAAGCTATTCCGCGTTTTGAGCGAATTTTAGGCACCTCTTGCTATAAAACAGAACTGGTAGAGAGCGAAAAGGTCAACACTGCCTTTTTCAAAGTTGGAGAATCAAAAATTGAGTTATTGGAAAGTCTGGACCCAGATGGAGTCATTGCAAAATTCATAGCAAAAAGAGGCGAAGGACTACACCATACCGCCTATGAAGTGGATGATATTGAACATGAAATGGAGCGACTAAGAAAAGAGGGATTAACGCTTCTAAATGAAAACCCAAAAAAGGGAGCTGACAACAAATTGGTTTGCTTTTTACACCCCAAAGATGCGCACGGTGTACTCATTGAACTTTGTCAGGAAATAAAATAACTAGTCACCGGGTTCTGTAGCGGGTAATCCTAATTTATCTACCGCAGCCTGGGCAGCTATTTGAGAAGCATCTTTTTTGTTGAATGCTTTACCCTCTGCAATAGGCTCTCCATTCAACATAGCTGCCACTGTAAATAATCGCCTCCCATTTTCAATTCGTTCATCCAGGGTCTCAAATTCCAATACAGCCCCATTGCGGCTGGCCCATGCATATAGTTTATTCTTATAATTGAACTCTTTTGTCTCCAGCTCATCAACAAACATGTGTGGCAGAATGATATTTTTCATGACCCACTTTTCTGTTCGTTTATATCCAATATCCAAGTAAACGGCACCAATCAAGGCTTCCAATGTATTTCCAAAAATGTGACTTAGTCGCAGTGAACCATCTGACTTGTTGTAGCGTGTAATTTTTTTCAATCCCATTCGCAAAGCAATATGGTTAAGCTGTTGACGATTGACCATTTTACTTCTCATCTCGGTGAGATAACCCTCGCCTTTGTAAGGATAACGCTTAAACAAGTAATCGGCTACTAATGCACTAAGAATGGCATCACCCAAATATTCGAGTCGTTCGTTGTTTTGATCGGTCTGATCTCCCAATGAACGATGGGTCAATGCAGTTTCATATAAGTCTATGGAATAAGGATGGTACCCGAGTAAATTGGTGAGTTCCCGGGTAAAAGAATTTCGTTTACGAAAAGCAAGCCAGTGAAATAACCGACGCACCTGCACAAGCTACACAAAAAAGAGAATACTAAGCAGAGTACTTGCGAACGATCATGCAAGCGTTGTGTCCACCAAATCCAAACGTATTACTCAACGCCGCACGAACTGTTCGGTGCTGGGGTTTATTAAAGGTGAAATTTAGCTTGGGATCGATTTCCGGATCATCGGTAAAGTGATTGATGGTTGGAGGAACCACATCATGAATAACGGCCATTGTACTTGCAATAGACTCAATTACTCCCGCAGCACCCAAACAGTGACCTGTCATAGATTTAGTAGCACTGATATTAAGTTTATAAGCGTGTTCCCCAAATACCTGTGTAATAGCTTTTACCTCGGCACCATCACCAATGGGAGTAGATGTTCCGTGCGTGTTGATATAATCAATCTCATCAGGACGCATCCCTGCATCTTCTAATGCCGCTAACATTACATTCTTTGCACCTAATCCATCTGGATGCGGAGCAGTAATATGATAAGCGTCCGCAGTAGCACCACAACCTGCAACTTCAGCATAAATACGAGCGCCGCGTGCAATGGCGTGATCAAGCGATTCCAACACTAACATTCCTGCGGCTTCTCCCATTACAAATCCATCGCGGTCTTTATCATAGGGACGACTCGCTGTAGCAGGATCGTCATTGCGTTCACTCATCGCTTTCATAGCATTGAACCCACCTACTCCAGCTTCACTGATAACAGCCTCACTTCCTCCAGTCAAAATGATATCCGCTTTTCCTAAGCGAACCAGATTAAACGCATCCATAATTGCATTGGTACTACTTGCACAGGCACTAACCACTGCAAAATTGGGTCCACGCAAATTGTGTCGCATACTGATTTGACCAGCGGCAATATCCAAAATCATTTTAGGAATAAAGAATGGATTGAAACGTGGAGTACCATCTCCTTTTGCAAAATCAGTTACCTCGTGTTGAAAGGTCGTTAACCCTCCAATGCCGCTTGCAAAAACAACACCTACACGATCCGGATTAATATTTTCTTTAGAAAGACCGGCATCTTGCATAGCATGATCACTCACCGCTAAAGCTAATTGCGCAAAACGATCTAGCTTTCGTGCCTCCTTTCTATCCATGTATTGTGTAGGATCAAAGCCTTTTATTTCGCAAGCAAATCGAGTACGAAACTTTGTCGCATCAAATTGAGTAATGGGGCCAGCACCGGAAACTCCATTGATCAAACCATTCCAGTATTCTTCCAATGTGTTGCCAATTGGAGTAATGGCACCCATACCAGTAATAACGACGCGCTTGAGTTGCATAGGAGAAAGTTAAAGTTGTTTTCGAAAAAAACCGCCTTCCTTAATACTATAAAAGTAGTGAGGAAGGCGGTGCAATTTATTTCCTGGTCAGGAAAAAAAGAAATGGAAGACCCAAATTACTTGGCGTGCTCTTCCAAATAGGTGATGGCCTGACCTACAGTAGTAATGGTCTCAGCTTGTTCATCAGGAATGGAAATGTTGAATTCTTTTTCAAACTCCATGATCAACTCTACTGTATCCAGTGAGTCGGCTCCTAGATCATTGGTAAAAGAAGCTTCGTTGGTTACTTCTGCTTCTTCCACACCTAATTTATCAACGATGATCTTTTTTACTCTTGATGCAATGTCTGACATGTTTTTTTGGTTTGGTTTACAGGGTGCAAAAATATAGTTTTTGATCAAATCCTTACGTTCTTGCTTATTTTTTCGGCAATAAGATTAAACAATTGAAAACGAGGCTGTCAGCCGTCATTTTCTCATGAATCTGGTCAGTGGGGCGAGTCTTGACTTGGATACATGCAAAATTTTTGCTATTTTGAAAGGCATGGCACTCAAAATCATCGAATACGGAAGTCCTGAATACGAACAAATGTTAGCACTTCGAGATAACATTCTTCGTAAACCGCTGGGATTACGTTTTGACCCTGTTGATTTAGAGAATGAAAATCATGATATCCTGATTGGGGCATTTGAAGAGGATGATATTTTAGGTTGCTGTATGCTTATTGAAGAAAACCCTTCGATTGTTCGCCTACGCCAAATGGCTGTTTACAACGAAAAGCAAGGAAAAGGAATTGGCAGGGCCCTCATGAATTTTGCTGAGAATGTTGCCAGAGACAGGGGCTATAAGCTACTAAACATGCATGCCCGCAAAAATGCCATTGGATTTTATGAGAAAATGGGATACCAAGTTACCAGCGAAGAGTTTCTGGAAGTAACCATCCCTCACGTGGTAATGGAAAAGAAACTATAATTTCTTCGGCACACGAAGCTCCTTTTCACCCACTGCCCAACTTTTGATCAACTCTCCCTTCACGCCCAAAAAGTCAACCGTGAGCTTTCTGCTTCCACGAGGTCCCGTAATGGAGAAACGCCCGTAATTCTGAAGACCATCTATCCCTAAAACTCGATAAGGATTATCTTTTTCAGTTTTGTCAAAACTATGGGTGCCAGATGTAAGCGGAGATACGGTGATATCATACAAAGGATAATACCCAGGGCGATCAACTTTGATGATTTCGCTGTGATGACGATCCCCAGTTAAAAACATAACACCAGACACAGGATTAGTCTGTAAAAACTGCATTAATTCTTGGTACTCCACCGGAAAACGACTCCATTTATCATAGGGTGATGCCGGATTCAATACCTGACTACCTACGGCAATAATTTTAAAAGTTGCAAAGCTTTCTAGTAAAGCATTCTTCAACCATTGCAATTGCTCACGGCCAATCATCACTTTTTCGGGGTTGGGTTTTCCGTTGATTGAATCCAGCACATCATCGGCACTTCTCCACCAACGACCGTCAATCAAAAAGAAATCAACATCTGCCCAACTTGTCTTGGTATAAATTCCTTCTCCATTTTGTCCAGCAGAGGGATTGGGAAAGTAACTTGTGAACACATTTCTACTTGTACTTTTCAAATGAAAAGCAGCACCTGAATTATTAGGGCCGTAATCATGATCATCCCAAATCCCAATGTGAGTCATAGACTTTAAAAAGGGCTGCAAGATGGGTGTTGAGCGGTCGTGACTAGCACGATACCATAAACCCCACTCACTTGAATAATCAACCTCTCTGGTATACCATGCATCGCCTAGCCAAAGCATCAAGGCAGCGTTTTCTTTTGCCATAGAAGAAAAAATACTGGAATCCTTTCCATAGGGAACACCCGGTCTATCATAAGCAGGTTCATTAAAATAGGAGCAAGACCCTGTCAAAAAACTAAAATCAGGAGCAGGTTCTCTCCACTGCCATAATTTTTTTGTAGTGAACTGTCCAACTGATTTTGTTGGCTTATCATTCGCAATCAATGTATATTCATAGGTAGTATTAGGCTCTAATCCACCAATGATAAATGTGATAGGGTTGAACTCAATTCCGAGAGACCCTTTGTAAGGAACTAATTTGTAAGTAGACGTCCCCTTTTTATTGACCCGGAGTGTTGCCTTTGCAACGTGGCTACTCACTTCAAACCAAACTTTTGCATCCCTTAATTCGACCATGCCTAACATAGGACCTGATACCACAGGTTCCTGGGCAAAAAGCGTAATACGAGCAATTAGTAAAACAGAAATGAGAAAAAAACGTGACATGCGAAGTAGTTTTCGCAAAGGTAGTTTTCTGCTAAGTCTTTAGCTATTAATCTTTTTTGATCGTTTGCGTGATCGACCAATTACCCTCAAAACGGCGAATGATTAAGCGGTAGGTTCCCTCGGCCAGCTGAGCAGTGTTAAAACTGAAATTATTAGGGCCCGTACTTAGTACTACTTTCTTTTTTTCTACAACCCATCCAATGCTGTGAGTAAGGATTGCTTCCACACTGTCTTTATACGGCGCATCCAAACGAACAGCGAGCACCGTATTATTGGAGTCTAGTTTTGCAGATAACAATTTGATTTTTTGATTGTTACCACCCGTTCCGCCATCTTGTGCAGACAAGGTAAAACAAAAAAATGTTGATAGAATTACTACTACAAATTGGAGGAAAAATTGTCTCATATTGTGTCAGTGGGACGCGAATATAAGACAAAAGTTTAATGGGAAACACGTACTTAACTTTAAGTAAGTGTTAAATCTTAAACTATTTGTTCATCATTTGCTTTGCTTCAATACTGAGTGTAGCATGTGGAACCGCACGGAGGCGTGCTTTATCAATGAGTTTGCCTGTTACACGACAAATTCCATAGGTTTTATTTTCAATGCGCATCAGGGCCTTTTCCAAATGATCGATAAAAGTAATCTGACGGCTAGCCATTTGACTTAGCTGTTCACGCTCCATACTTACACTTCCATCTTCCATGGTCATGTAGCGAGCATCATCCATATCCCCACCTTCGTCTTTACGTGTAATTAACCCTTGCAGATAATTCAGTTCTTTTTTAGCGGCATCCAGCTTACGAAGAATAATTTCTTTGAACTCCGCAAGGTCTGTATCTGAATAACGCTGTGAAGGACCTGCAATAACGGGCTCCTGACGATTTGCATCCAATATTGACTTGGTAAAATCAGGCTCGTAACGAACAGAACTCTTAGTTGACGTTTTAGGGATAACCACTTTTGCTGGCTTGGGTGGCTCTTTTTTAGTGATGGGCTGAACTTTGGGCTTAATGGATACCAATGCAGCTGGGCCTGTAGGTTTTTTAGGTGCTACCTCAGCAGGTTTTGGAGCTGGAGCAGCAGGCTTAGCTGCAGGAGGCGGAGTAGGCTTGGTTACAACCTTAGCCGCTGGTCTTGATGCGTGCGTAGTTGATTTAACGAAAGGTTTGGCAGGCGTTTTTGCTGCTGCAGCAACTTCTTTTTTAACGGGGGCTTTTGCAGGAGCTGGCTTTGAAGCAACAGGCTTTGCAGCAGGTTTAGCGACAGGCTTTTTGGCAACGGGCTTAGCTGCAGGCTTTTTGGGAGCTGCCTTTTTAGCCACAGGTTTTGCCTTTGGAGCAGGCTTTTTTGCAACTACTTTTTTTGCAGCAGGCTTTGGAGCTGCTGCCTTTTTTACAACCTTTTTAGGAGTTGGTTTTTTCTTTACTGCCATGACTTAGCCTTTTTTGGTTACGTCCACCGTTATTGTTTCATCATTAATTTCCACTTCCATCCCATTGGTAACTGCACTGGAAAAATCCAATGAATCCGCAAGGATTTCGGCGCAAATATAGGTTTTAAAAGTAGCTAGTGATTTTGTTAAACCCTCCGAGGCAACAACCTGAACAAGCACCCGGTCAGTCAACTCAAACCCAGCATCCTTTCTAATTTTTTGAATCCTATTCACAAACTCACGCGCATGTCCCTCCGATTCTAATTCTGGAGTGACGGTAATATCCAGCGCTACAGTTAATCTACCCTTTGAAGCTACCGTCCAACCAGGAATATCCTCACTGCTGATTTCTGTTTCCGCAAGTTGCAATACTAGGGGTTCGTTATCTATTGACAAATTAATTTGACCCTCTTTTTCTAACAGTGCAATTTGCTCCTGTGAAAAAGTAGACAGCATTGCTGAAACAGCCTTCATTTTTGAGCCAAGCTTTTTACCCAGGGCCACAAAATTGGGCTTGATCTTTTTCTTGATAAATGTATTATCTGCTCGTAGGTATTCAATGGCTTTAACATTGACCTCGGCACGAATCAAATCTTCAATTTTTTCGAGTTGACCCTGCATGTTAGTATCCATGACTGGTATCAAAACTTTTTGAAGAGGCTGACGAACTTTGATATTTACTTTTTTCCGCAGTGATAATACGAGCGAGGAAACATCCTGAGCCAATTGCATCCGCTCTTCCAAATCTCTATCAATGATTGAGGAATCAGGCTTTGGAAATTCAACATGATGAACAGAAGCGGCTGTAAATCGAGCGGTTACTGCATTAAGTTGTAAAAAGACAGCATCGCTAAAGAAGGGTGAAATCGGAGCCATCAAACGCGTGATCGTCTCGATACATTCATAGAGCGTTTGATACGCAGCAATCTTGTCATGCGAATAATCACCTTTCCAAAAACGACGACGACACAAACGAACATACCAATTACTCAACTGCTCATCCACAAAATCTTCAATGAGACGTCCCGCCTGGGTTGGTTCATATTCATCCATGGCAGACGTTACCTGGGCAATCAATGTATGTAGAGAGGAAAGAATCCATCGGTCAATTTCTGGTCTTTCTTTTACTGGAATAGCTGCTTCCTTAAACGCAAAGCCATCCACATTGGCATAAAGTGCAAAAAACTGATAGGTGTTGTAAAGCGTACCAAAGAATTTACGTTGTACTTCTTTAATTCCCTCCAGGTCAAATTTCAAATTATCCCAAGGAGAAGCATTCGTAATCAAATACCAACGTGTCGCATCTGCGCCAAAACTTTCAATGGTTGCAAAGGGGTCTACTACATTACCCAATCGCTTACTCATTTTATTTCCGTTCTTATCCAGCACCAATCCATTACTCACAACGGTTTTGTAGGCGACAGAATCAAATAATAGCGCAGCAATGGCATGTAACGTATAAAACCATCCACGTGTTTGGTCAACTCCTTCTGCAATAAAGCTGGCAGGAAATGACGCAGTGCCTGCACCTGTTTTACCATTAAGTGCGTGATACTTGAAAAAGTTTTCCGGACTCAAAGGACCATATTGATTGGAACTGGCATCGGGTAAACCCCACTGCGCATAGGGCATTGCACCTGAATCAAACCACACGTCAATTAGATCAGAAACCCTTTTCATGGGTTGACCAGAAGGACTGACCAAAATAATTTCATCTACAAATGGTTTATGTAGATCAGCCAACAAGCGATCAATCTTTTGTTGTAAATCAGCAGCACCTTTTTTACACCCACCAAATTCAAAACCAGCATCAACACTTTTTTGTATTTCTACTCTCAATTGTGCTATGGTACCAATACAAATCTCTTCCGTTCCATCAGCCGAACGCCAAATAGGAAGTGGAGTGCCCCAATAACGGCTGCGACTCAAATTCCAATCTACCATATTCTCTAACCAATTACCAAAACGTCCCTCACCAGTAGAGGCAGGTTTCCAATTGATTGTTTTATTGAGCGCAACCATCCGATCACGCAGTGCGGTAGTACGAATAAACCAAGCATCCAACGGATAATAGAGAATGGGCTTATCCGTTCTCCAGCAATGCGGATAACTGTGTTCATATTTTTCAACACGAAAGGCCCGATTTTCTTTTTTCAGTTTGACTGAAATATCCACGTTCACATCAACATACCCTTCCTGGTTTTTATAATCCTTGACATAACGACCACTGAACTCTCCAAGTCCTTCCACAAATTTTCCCTCCCGATCAACCATGGTCAGTATGCCAATGCCATATCTTTTTCCCACTTTGTAATCATCTGCACCAAAAGCAGGGGCCGTGTGTACGATACCGGTACCATCTTCGGTAGTAACGAAACCGTCTACCAAAACCCTAAATGGTTTTGCACCTGGTGTAATCTCTTCAATCACCGCAGGTGAATTAGCCGCGAAGGGAAGCAACTGTTCGTAGGGTGCTTCCTCAATTTGCTTTCCTTTGAATGATAAAAGTTTTTTCCAGGGCAACACTTTAGATTTTTCATCAATCACTGAAAAATCTGCATTCTCTCCCTCCGGCTTAAAATATTTACCAACTAATGCACTTGCTAGTACTACGTTTACAGGAACCTGCGTGTATGGATTTACCGTTTGCACCAACACATATTCAATCTCTGCACCAACTGTCAATCCCAAATTAGAAGGCAAGGTCCAAGGCGTGGTAGTCCAGGCCATGA
>JBJOGP010000036.1:0-10691 GCA_046048175.1 Bacteroidota bacterium | reverse complement strand
TAATTTGGTTTTCGCTTGCAAAGAAAGGAAATATTCCTTATAAATTTAAGTATTTATCCCGAATGGAGTCCCTGAAAAGTAATGTGTTAGAACAAGGTGGGCAACTTTTTGGGCCTACTGGTACCGCTTCTTTCCGATTGCCTCAGAAATAAGGGGTTAAAAAGATTTAAAGTGTTGAATATCAATTATTTGATATTTTTCTTTTTTTCCTACGAAACAAATCTCCCAGTTTGTCGAATTCCCTTTTGTAAGAAAGGCTTCCCCCCGTTCTTCTGGAGCGGGCAGCAGTGGCCGTTGAGGTGGCGGAGAGGTAATCGGCATTTGTCCGGTAAAAAAAGGATACCCGAATGGTTCCACTCGGGTTGACTAACCATTCCATGGTTACATCCGGCAAAAGGAGAATACTTTGTTGAAGACTGGTGGCTTGATTTTGTCCCAACGGGGCGTCCATGCCTAATCCGGTAGCAATGGTAAACCGATTATTGAAAAAGGATCTGCCAATCGAAAAGTTAACATTACTTCCAATTGATAATGCGGCGTTATTTCCAGACAAAAGATTTCGATTATAGAGTGATGTATTCAAATTGATTCTATACTTATCACTCTTTAATAGATTATTAAATAATTTATTGATCTGGTCACTAACCACGGACAACAACATTCCAGAGATGGTGCTAACGTTGACACCTGTAGCTGACAAGGCGCCACCTAGTTCATTCGGAGCGAAACTATTAAATACAATTAGATAGGTTACTTGTCTATTGAGTTCATTGATGTTTTGTTGAAGCTGCTTAAGGAGTAGGCCCAGTTCTGGATTGGAATTTGCAATGCTGTTAGGAGGGAAGTCAAGATAAAACTCAATAGTCGGTTTGAATAATTTATCGCTCAATCGGGCTACCACAAACACATCACTCCTTGCATTGCTAGCATCAGCAGTTAGGTTAAGTGTACTGGCAAGAGGTGCAAAGCTTACACGTTCTGCTTTGTATTGTGCTTCAAATTTTATGTTGGCATCATAGGGGTCTCCTGTCCACTCAATGTAATTGGTTCCTCCTTTTTTTATCTCAAAAGGTTTTTTGAAAAAAGATTGAAACGTAAAGAGATAATTACCTGCAGCGATGTCAAACCGTCCACGTAGCGTCAGTGGCTCTATGGTTCCAGATCTAATTTTGAAAGTGCCAGAACCGTTTCCTTTGATCTCATCACCTGTCAATTCATCAAGTTGTACTTTGACTTCCACAAGCGGATTAGCCGTTAACTCAACATCGTATATTATGTTATCACCGTTACCTTTTCTCTTTTCTCCAGCCATTTCACTTCCATATTTGCGCTCAACCAAAAAGTCAGCGATTCCACTTTCTCTGCTATAGCCTGGTGGTAATGTAAAATGACTGCTGTCTTTTTCAGATGCAATCACATTTAATGTCATTACCATATCTGACTCGGGCCCTCTTAATTGCAAAAGTGCAGTTCCTTTTACATCGCCATAGAAAAGTGAGTTATCTGCTGCGGAAGTTTTTAAAAGTTGTACGGGACGATTTTCGGTTGCTCCACGTGTGCCTGGTTTGCGTGTAGAGATATCTAAATCATAAAAAAGATTGTAAAAGGACTCATGGTCAATTCCGCCTGTTAAATAAATGGGGTTCCCCGTAACAGTGTCCTTAAGTACCATGCCATCTAAATCAATTCTGGATGTGGTGAGCTCAAGATCCTTGTCTTCGATTTTATAATAGCATTGTGTATAATTTACGCGCAGGCCTGCATCTTTAAGCCTTCCTTTTCCAATTACTCCCGGCCGGTTGAGATCGCCCAAAATGGAAACATCTCCAGTTAAATAACCAGTTATATCAGAAAAGAGATCACCTAAAAACCGTTCCAGCAGTTGAATGGGGTAAGTGCGTGCTTGAAGATTAATTCTGTTATTTGTAACTGAGGAGTCATTGAAAAAAAGTTCCAAGTCAAAACCCAGGTATTCCTTTTGATTCAACGTATTCCCTTTTGCACGAACTGTATTTGATTTTTTCTCATAGAGTAAATTAGACGTTATTTCACCAATAGAGTCATTATCCAAACGCAGAAGTTTTGAATTGAAATTGTCTGTACTAATGGAAAGATCACCTAGTGGGTCTTTAATAATAAAATCTCCAGAAACAAGCCCTTCCAGACGATTGTCTGGTAAAAAGTATGGAGAAATGTCATTTAAATTTAGTTTTTGTATAGAGAGCTGAAGTTGGTCTGCTTCGTTTTGCTTTTTTTGTAGAGTTTTAATAACAATCTCTTGTTCTCCTTCTGATAGTCGCAGGTATCCTTGTGCAGGATTATTCTTTCGCAAGGACAGATTGCCGCCTTCATTCAGGGTCCACGACTTACCATTGATCGTAAAATCAGAAGATGTAAAATCTACTGCAATTCCTTCTCGGAATGTTCGTACTAATGCGTTCAGGTTAATTTTTTCAATGCGTTTTTCAGATGCAGAAAAAAGATTAATCGCTGTTGAATCGTTATGGCCGCTGATTTTTATTGATAAAGGAGGGAGAGAGATTGCTTCATTCAATTTTATTGACTTGGCAGTAGCATCGAGTTCAATTTTGTTGCCATCACTTCTTGAGGTAAGGACTAAGCTGTCAATACCATATTGTTGAAAAGATGCTTGCGGAATGATAAGGGAGGTGGAGAAAGAGTTGGTTGTACCTTCAAAATTTCCTGCTAATGTTAGTTGGTTGAATCCTTTAAGTGCTGGTGAAAAAAGTTGCAGAAAAGGCTCTACATATTGAGTGCTTCCCCCATATCGAAAAGAAGAGGTGGTCGGAAAATTTGGAGGACTTTCCACTTGAGAGGGGTAATGGGTATGAAGTATTTTTTGGAATACAAAAGGTAATGTCACAAAGTCAAATTGCCCCTCTAGCCAACCTTGAAACTCGTTGGAATTAACTTCAATTCTTCTTCCACTTTTTACAGGGGTAGCCGTAATGGATAAAGAATCCAAAGGCAGTAATTCTTCTCCATGCAGTACAGTTGCATTAAAAAACCGAATTGCGCCATCCAGCGAATTCAACGTTTGGCCACTTGCATCTGCGGCTATCTGGCCTTTCAGGATTAACGGAGCGGTGGAGAGTTGTAATGCTTGAAGATTGGCTTTTTCAATTTTGCCATCCAACGTGTAATGAGGAAATTGGCCACTCCAATCTAATGAAGCGAGCAGCTCATTTATTTTCAGATTTTCATTGTCAATGGATATTGAACTTCTCAGCAATTGGTTTTTAAGCATTGCATTCCAACTGATATTTTTGTATTCAACCCCTTTGAAATTTAGATGTAGGATTTCGCCATTAAAATTGGCTTGGCTGTTTACGTCTCCCCACCCATTCCCAGTGACACGTCCTATAAAGGATACTTCTTTGAGAGAAGGCAATCCTATCATTTCGCCTAACTTGAATTGGTTGAGTTGAAGCCGGCCATTGTATTGTGTAATGGCTCTATTTGATAACGCTGCCTGAAGCCCGGTGCTAATAGATCCCAGCCGAGTTTGTATTGTTCCATCCAATTGCAAATGGGTTGCATCTCCTGCTATTTTGCCATTGAACCTTGCGTAACGTATTGCTTCAACATTTGCGTAGTTTGTGCTGTTGAGACTTGGAATGATCATGCGGATATCTTCCCATGAAGCGTTACTGCGAGTCACATTTAATTCAAATGAAGATTGCTCGATAGCAGGAAGTCCCTTCACTGCTAAACTTCCTTGTAAGTAAGTGCCTGCACCAATTCCCAGTGAAAGTTGGTTTACCGTAAAATCATGAAGGGTACCTTCTAAAATCCCACCTAATCGAATCGATTTATTCCAGTTTTTAAATTCCGGAATAAAAAAAGCTAAATCTTTGCTGCCAATTATAGATTGATTGAAATTAGATTCAATCACCACTTTCTCATCAAAACGTATAAAATCGCTTAATTTTTTAAAATGGAGTCGAACGGACTCTTGTACTAAACTGTATGGTGTTTCAAGACGAAGATTTTGAATAGAAAGTTGTTTAGGGGAAAGTTGAAAAACCCCTTCTAGCTTTCTCAATGTCAAGCCACACTTTTCTTTCCCAGCAATTTTTAAATGGCTTTGAAGCGTGTCACCCGTCATCAAGGAGTTGCTGAGCGAAGCCTCTATTGAGTAGATTTCCAAATGGCGGGGATCGAATCCATTTTTTCTTTCTAGTTGATCCTCGTCTAACTTAAATTGACCATTATGGATGCGAAAGCTAAGTAAGGATATTTTTTTACCATCAAGTTGCCACCAGGCATCATCTGCCATTTCTTTTTTTATCAGCTTCTTTCTATTTCCGGTAAAATTTGCAATAGAAAAAGTGGGGTCAGAAAGTATTAGACTTTTGATCTGAATCAAATCGTCAGACAGGTTTAGCTGGTTGGCGGATAAACTCATTTTTTTGATCTGTCCGGTTACCTCTTGTCCAATCCAAGCATCGTGTTGGTTAAAATAAAAATCTTGGACAGTTGCTTCTTTTAGATGCAAGTGAAATCTTGATTTCTTTTTATTTTTTTGAGAGGTACCGCCTTCTGCAACATAGTCGAGTATAAATTGGTGTCGCCAAGTACTATCTTCTCTTTTCAGGAGAATCCTGGTTTTTGAAAGTTCAATTTTATCGATACTGATTGAATCATGTAAAAAGAAAAAATCGCTTGTTTGAAGTTGTAGCTCTCCGATAACCACAAGGGAATCTCCTTGCCGATCTTTTACTACTAACTCTTGCAGGGAGAGTTTATTAAATAAATTGAATCTGATTTTGCCAAGCTTTACCTCAGTTTTTAATTCCTGTGATAAATAAGTGGCAATTCGAGTGGTAAGGGCTTGTTGTACAACAGGGAGCTGTATAGTGATGTAAACACTAGTCAGCAGTACAAGGATAAATAAGAGTACCCCTCGAAGTATGACCCCGGCGCGTTTCAGAATACAAGTTGTTGGTAAAATTAAGAAAAGCCCTTCGCACAAATGGTTAATATTGTACAAAACAACGCTATGCGAATCGCCATTTCATTACTTGTTTTGTCGTTTTGTTTTCAATTGAATGCACAACCAAAAAAAGAACTTCAGGGGCGCTATGTATTGGTTATTCATGGAGGAGCCGGTACAATTTTACGTAGCCAGCGAACGGCTGAGTTAGAAAAGAAGTATACGGCCTCGCTGGAGGAAGCGCTTGCGGTCGGTCAATCTATTTTAGAGAAGGGCGGTAAAGCTATTGATGCAGTGGAAGCAACGGTCAGAGTACTGGAAGATAATCCCTTGTTTAACGCCGGAAAAGGCGCTGTTTTTACGCATGAAGGCAGAAATGAACTAGATGCTGCTATCATGGATGGAAGAACACTGGCTGCTGGCTCGGTGGCTGGAGTGATTACCATCCGCAATCCTATTACAGCTGCACGGGCTGTTATGGAAAAAAGTGAGCATGTTTTATTAAGCGGAAAAGGGGCTGAGCAGTTTGCGAAAGAGCAGGGACTTGATATTGTAGATCCAAGTTATTTCTATACTCCAGAGCGTTGGCGCTCTTTACAACGTGCAATAGCGCGGGACTCATTGAAACAACTAAAGCAACAAGCTTCTTTGCTTAAAATGGCTGAAGAAAATGAGTTGAATAAAAAAGACCGCTATGGTACAGTAGGTGCGGTGGCCTTGGATATGGAAGGTAATTTGGCTGCAGCTACCAGCACTGGTGGAATGAATAATAAAAAATGGGGCCGCATTGGCGATGCGCCTATCATAGGGGCTGGAACCTATGCTAATAATTCAACTGTGGCGATTAGCTGTACTGGTTGGGGCGAGTACTATATACGATTGGTAATGGCAAAAACTATCTCGGATCAAATTGAATATGCAAATCGATCACTTCAGGATGCTGCTAATGAAATGGTCATGGTAAAGCTGCCTAAGTTGGGAGGCGATGGGGGATTGATTGCGGTGGATAAAAGCGGAAACATCGCAATGCCTTTTTGTACAGAGGGGATGTATCGCGGATATATCAAGCGAGAAAATTATTCTGCGCCCATTAAAAAAGAGGTTGCGATGTTTAAGGATTGATTTAAAACTTCACTCCAAGTGTCATTACAACGCGAGCACCACGCTGGCTAATTTGTGCCGAGGGGAAAGGTTGTTGAGATAGACGATAAGGAGAGTGAACGTCTTTGCCAGTTGTGTGAACGTAAGCCAGATCAATAAAATATCCTTGATTACGATAACCCAAACCTCCGGTCAATTGAAGGCGACTCCCTTTCTCTCCATTAATATTTTGATAGGGGTTGCCCAGATATGCCATTCCTAATCTAGTCATAATTGTAGTGAATTTTAATTCACCTCCCAGTCTTACGTTAACTGCGGGTCGATAAATTTCATCGATTACGTCATTCAATTTGGAGTAGTAGGCTTTAGTATCTGTTTGATCAGAACTGGCTGGATCAACTTTAAAAGAAGATGCACGATAATTAACGAACTCTACATCACCTGTGAGAAATCCTCTTTGTTTGGTAACATCCTCGATTTCCCGAAGTACATAAGAAATGCTGGCCAGGATTCTAGAGGGGGTAAAATGTAAGTAGCTATATTGTGCTAAATCTCCATTGGTAAATTCCTTGGAAGACTGCGTTAATAATCCTTTGTAATTTTCTGTATCCGTTGTAACTGTCGCACTGTACTTGTCCGTAAGCTTTAGAAAAGTTGGGGTATGAAAACTAAAGCCAATTCTCCATTGTGGAGCTGGACGATAAATTACACCCAATTTTACATTCACGCCTGATCCACTAGTTTCAAGGTATTCTTCGATGGTTGCATAATTAAAATTGTTAAGTGCGGTAGAAGCATCTGCTTCTGTGAATGTGCTGGTTCTTTTATAATTTACGAATGGAATGCCCAGCGTTAAGCCATAAAGAATTTTTTCATTCCCAGTCCCTGCAACGGCAATGGCTAACTCGGATTGAGAGCCAGCGCTTTTGATTTCATTCTCCTGAATGAGTCCGCTTTGGAATGGGGCTCTGGTGCGGTAGCGAAAATTTCCATTGGTGCCTCCGCCAATGGTGTCTATCCAGTAGGTGTTGAATGCTATACTGCTTCCAAATGGATAATTGCTGGCAACAAGATTTGCATCTCCCTGTCCACCGATTTCTTCCAAGAATTTTTGTGAGTAAGAATTTTGGGTATTGAGACCTCTGTAAAGCAAATTATTTCCAAACCATGCCGTATTGTTAAGTGCAATTGCTACTGCTGCCGTTCCTCGTGTTCTATTTTCTTGTTTGGATCCTACAACAAATCCACTTAACCCTAGTCCTAATCCAGCTTTATTTGCTTTTTCTGCTCTTCCAAGATAGGTAGATTGATTTTTTTGTTTATTGAATTGAGGAGTTATAATCAGGTCACCTGTTTTATAAAAAGCTAAACCGGCGGGATTCACAAAAGCTGCACTTAAGTCACCTCCTAAAGACACCATTGCACCGCCAATTGCTTGCTGTCGGGCGCTTCCAGTAAGGTTAGTCCATGACATTCTCAATGCATCTGAAGGCTCCTGTGCATTTGTAATTGTTTGCTGCAGCAGTAGAATTGCTGCGTAGATAATTTTTCGCATGAACGAAATCAATTAATTAAAATCTTCTAACCGGAGCACTTCCAGCTGATGAGGAGGAACTATTGCCACTCGAAGAGGAAGGTGAGGAAGAAGAGCTGGAAGGTGTTGATACTCCAAATGATTCACGAAGCGCATTTCCTCGATTAGGAGTGCTTACTGCTCGATTGTATAGGTTGTTCAGCAAAGGACTAACTCCATAATTGCCGGCCATCGCTTTTACAGTTTTCAAGTTTGTGGGCATTTGCTGGTAACTATTCAGATTAAAAATGCGAGGCTTTGTATACGTGTTTTTTATGTTGGTAGCATTTCCAAAGCTGGTTCCGTACAAATAAGGGTTGTTCAGATAATAGGGATTATAATAATGATTCCAGGATACAAACGGGTTTAATGTGGGTGTGAAATAAGAATTAAATCCAAGTGTCCAGCGCTCATAAGTATACCAGTCATTTAACTCATCCCATCTGTTACGGTCTCTCACGCGCATTCTTAAGTATCGGTCTTCGTAGTCTTCAGTGGCCATACGATACCGACGTGTTTCCTGACGTTGCATAGTAAGATACTCATCCTTTGGCCGGGCAGGTGAAAAATAAACATCATCTGGTGTTTGACCTGTACGATAGGCAGTTGTGCAACTTTGTATCAAGACAACAATTGCTAGTAGAGCCAAAGAAGTGGTGGTTTTCATAGCTGAAGTCTTTACTTTTGTGACCTAGTACGAAGTTCGGCAATTGTGCAGATATCACACGAGTCGAATGTTAAAAAAAGCAAAAGAATTACAGGTATAACATAATACACATGAGTAAAGCAATCACCGCACGTTCCCAGGATTATTCGCAATGGTATAATGATCTTGTCCTTAAGGCAGAGTTAGCTGATTATTCTGCTGTGCGGGGTTGTATGGTGATCAAGCCCTATGGGTTTGCCTTATGGGAGAATATGCGCGATGCATTGGATAAGATGTTTAAGGATACAGGTCATGTGAACGCCTATTTTCCTCTTTTTGTTCCCAAAAGTTTGTTTGAGGCTGAGGAAAAAAATGCCGAGGGTTTTGCCAAGGAGTGTGCAATAGTTACACATTACCGTTTAAAAGCAGATCCTACTCAAAAAGGGAAGTTGATTGTAGACCCCGAAGCCAAGTTAGAGGAGGAATTGGTGGTGCGACCTACCAGTGAGGCAATCATTTGGAATACTTATAAAAATTGGATTCAGTCTTACCGTGATCTTCCCATTCTGGTTAATCAATGGGCCAATGTGGTGCGTTGGGAAATGCGTACTCGATTGTTTTTACGCACTGCGGAGTTTTTATGGCAAGAAGGACATACGGCACATGCAACCAAAGAAGAGGCGTTGGTGGAAACGAAGAAGATGTTGGATGTGTATGCCGACTTTGTTGAAAACTGGATGGCAGTTCCGGTAATCAAAGGTGTCAAAACTGCCAATGAACGTTTTGCGGGTGCAGAGGATACTTATTGTATTGAAGCATTGATGCAAGACGGCAAAGCATTACAGGCTGGTACTTCTCATTTTTTGGGACAAAACTTTGCAAAAGCTTTTGATGTTAAGTTTAGCGATAAAGAAAATAAGTTAGACTATGTATGGGCTACAAGTTGGGGAGTGAGCACTCGTTTGATTGGTGCTTTGGTGATGGCGCATAGCGATGATGAAGGATTAATCTTGCCTCCAAGAATTGCTCCTTTGCAAGTTGTAATTGTTCCCATCTATAAAGGAGAGGAGCAAAAAGCTGCAATTGATGCAAAGGTGAATGAGATTGTTGTACAACTTAAAAAAGCAGGCATTCGCGTAAAATATGACGACTCTGATCAGGCAAGACCAGGTTGGAAGTTTGCCGAGTATGAAATGAAAGGAGTTCCATTGCGGTTAGCATTGGGAGCACGAGATTTGGAGCAAGGGGTTGTTGAGTTAGCGCGTAGGGATACTCGAGAAAAGAAATCAATGCCGTTAGAAGGCATTACCGAAGTTATATTGGAACAATTGGATGCAATCCAAAAGAATTTATTTGACCGTGCTTGTCAATACAGAGACGAACATATTACGCCCGCAAATAACTGGGAAGAGTTTGTCAACTTACTAGATACAAAAGGTGGGTTTATTGCGGCTCATTGGGACGGTACCCCCGAAACGGAGGAGGCGATTAAAGAAAAAACAAAAGCAACGATTCGTTGTATTCCTTTGGATACTACTCCCGAACAAGGAGTTTGTGTATTAACCGGTAAGCCTTCAACGCAACGCGTACTGTTTGCACGCGCTTATTGAGCATGGAATTCACAAAAGAAAACTTTGAGCAAGGTGCTGTCCTTCTAATCGATAAGCCTATCGAATGGACCTCTTTTGATGTGATTAGAAAATTGCGCAACCTACTACGGATCAAAAAAATTGGTCATGCAGGAACACTTGATCCACTTGCAACGGGTTTATTAATTGTATGTACTGGAAAATTCACGAAGCGTATCAACGAGTACATGGCAAAAGAAAAGGAGTACACAGGAACCATTACATTGGGTGCTGTCACGCCTACCTATGATTTAGAAAGTGAACCCGAGCAGTTCAAATCTATTGACTCCATTTCTGAGGAATTAATTCAACAGCAACTGGTTTCTTTTACTGGATTAATTCAACAGCGTCCACCAGCTCACTCTGCCATAAAAGTGAATGGAAAAAGAGTATATGAATTAGCAAGAGCTGGCAAAGAAGTAAAGTTGGAACCTCGGCCGGTTCATATCTATGAATTTGAAATAGTAAAGTATAAGGAAGGACAACTTCATTTCAGGGTAGTTTGCTCAACCGGAACATATATCAGAAGTTTAGCGCATGATCTGGGCCAAGCATTGGGATGCGGTGCTTATTTAAGCGAACTACGTCGCACACGCATAGGAGAGTTCAATTGCGGTGAGGCCTATACGTTGGAGCAATTTCAAAAAATCTTGGCTAGCGATACTCCTACAGATTAAAAGGGTAGTTGATGCCTAGTTGAAACTGATCCATTTCTTTTAAAGTTGGATAGCCAAACCATTTATTCTGATAGGCTCGATTAGCAGGTGAGGGACTCGGGTCTTTTGC
>JBJOGP010000035.1:0-10790 GCA_046048175.1 Bacteroidota bacterium | reverse complement strand
AATTCGTCCACACATTTTAATAAATTGATTAGTGAGATCAGGTTGTTTTCAAAGTATAAAAGAGGTTGCTCAACCGATTCTCCCACTGCTTTGTACGCTGCAAAATGAATGACACCGCTGATATCTGAGTGCTCTTCAAAAACTGCGCAGGTATCTTCATAGTTGCACAGATCAATTTTGTAATGCTTTACTTTTTTACTGGTAATTTTTTTAACCGCATTGAGCACTGTTGCGTGTGATCGAGAGTTGTTGTCGATACAAATTACTTCGTATCCATTTTCAAGAAGGTCAACAATGGTGTGCGAGCCAATGTAGCCGCAGCCACCTGTTACGATGATTTTTGCCATAGGATCAGTTACCGGGCAAAAATCTGTATTTCTTGTGTGGAGTGCAAGAAAAGATTAAAAGAATCGCATGATCCAGTAAACAAATCCAGCCAGTAAGGCGCTGATAGGAATGGTAAGGATCCAGGCCCAGATCAAATTGATGGTAACGCCCCAGCGAACAGCTGAAAGTCGCTTGGTGGCACCCACGCCCATGATTGCTCCTGTAATCGTATGCGTAGTGCTCACGGGTATTTTAAGGGCTTCTGTTAAAAAGAGCGTCAGGGCACCAGCCGTTTCTGCAGCCACTCCTTCAAACGGAGTCACTTTGGTAATGCGGGTCCCCATTGTTTTTACAATCTTCCAGCCCCCACTCATCGTTCCCAATCCAATGGCCGCATAACAAGCAATGGGCACCCAGTTTGGCATTTCTTCAAAGGAGGAAATTTGACCACCTGCGATCAAGGCGGCCGTGATGATTCCCATTACTTTTTGTGCATCATTACCACCATGACCAATACTAAAAGCAGCAGAAGAAACCAGTTGCAGTCTTTTAAACCAAATATTAGAGCGATGAGCGTTGAGGGTATTCAGGTAAAGAGAAAAAATAGCCATTGTTAAAAGAATAAAGGCTAATAAAATCCATTTGAAATTTTTGGAATAGAATATTACCTGTACATAATAGTTTTCAAAGTGAGTGTTCGAGGAAAGTTCTTTTGCATCCAATAATAGGTTCGACTGTAAAAAGTAAAGCACATAAAGAATTACAATAGCAGAGAAGATTTTAGAGGTCCATCCTTTACCAAAAGAACTCAAAAACCAAAGTGACATAATGAATGCCATGAACATCCCGATGAGCGGAGCAAGAAAGATAAAGCTTACTGTTTTGACAATCACTGCTGTGTTTACTGCATCAAGACCTGCTGCCGCAATTCCCGCTCCAGCGAATCCACCTATCAAGGTATGTGAAGAAGAAGATGGTATCCCGAACCACCAGGTTAACAGGTTCCAAATGATAGCTGCAATCAGTCCGGCAAAAATCACATTCATCATATTACCTCCGTCAACCGCATTAGCATTAACCGTTTTAGCTACGGTATTCGCTACTCCATGATCTTTAAATATGAAAAAGGCAACAGAGTTAAAAAGAGCAGCCCAAAGTACGGCTTGAAAGGGAGTTAAAACTTTAGTTGATACTACAGTAGCGATGGAGTTAGCAGCGTCATGAAAGCCATTGATGTAATCGAATGCTAACGCTAAAACAATAATTGAAATCAAAAAGGTCGTCATGTCAGGCGCCTTATGCGTATTTGATAATGATAGACTCAATTACATTTCCTGCATCCTCGCATTTATCAGTGGCTAATTCCATGACCTGATAAATTTCTCTGATTTTGATGACCTCTTTTGCATCTTGCTCAGTTGCGAATAAGCGCTCAATACTCATATCAAAGATATCGTCGGCTTGATTTTCGATACTATTTATTTTGATCAAGGCGTCCGTGATTGATTTTACATTTTTCATATCACGCAATTCTTTCACTGCAATACGCACTTGCTGGCAGCCCTGTTCAATTAACTCAGCAAACTTGTGCATACCCATGTCATTTGTATTGACACGATAGAAGTTAACTTTTTTGGCAGAGCCATAAATGTAGTCAGCTATGTCATCAAGAGCGGTAGCCAAGTAGTGAATATCCTCGCGGTCAAAAGGTGTAATAAAGTTTCTTCCTAATTCGGTAAAAAGGCTGTGGGTTAGGTCATCATTTGAGTGCTCCAGGTCTTCGATGGAAGATATTATGGCAGCTCTCTTATCAAAGTCAGGCTCTGCAATAACTTCCTTGAGCTTTGTGCCCATTATTCCCAGGTTATCTGCTACTTTTTCAAATAGCTCAAAGAAAACTGCGTTTTGAGGGATAAAAATTTTCAGAAAGTCATTAAGTCCAGCCATGGTAACTTTTTTTGCAGGGTTGTGTAATTAACTCAATTGCGAAATTACCGGTCCTTTAAACGTTTTCATGAGGGGAGGCACGAATTAATAATTACTTAATAATCAGTTTAAAATACTGAAAATCAATATTGTAGTTAATAATTTGTAGACCCTTTAGTGCAATTCCCAACTCATGCGCTTAACATTATGTTCATCTTGAGTTAATCATCTCTTAACATACGGTTTAAGATCTGGTAACATGGCGGGCACACCTTTGCATCAAATTCATCGAGTATGTTTTTGAGGGCATTCGGTCTCCTATTGATAGTCAATCTTTTTTGTAATTCCGTTTTTGCACAGACTCTCCGTTTGGGTGGAAAAGTGACAAATAACAAAAATGAAGCATTGTCTGGCGTTACAATTAAAATAGGCGGTTCTACGGCTGGTACAATGTCCGACCTAGATGGCCGCTTTTCTTTATCACTAGTTGCTGGAATAAAATACTCACTCGAGTTTAGCGCAGTGGGATACACAACAAAGACAATTTCTGATGTTGAGGTTTTAACTGGGATCGAAAATGAATTGAACGTTATTCTTGAAGTCAAGGCCAAAACGGAAGAAGCCGTTGTAGTAACTGCAAAAACCTCTACAGCGAGAAGAGAGTCAGTGAACTCCATGATTTCCTTTCAGCGAAACACCAATACAGTTGCCTCTGTTATTGCAGCGGAAGCGATTCGCAGATCTCCAGACAGAAACACTGGAGAAGTACTCAAGCGTACTCCAGGAGCCAGTATTCAGGAAGGAAAGTTTATCGTTATCCGTGGTTTAGCGGATCGCTATAATCAGGCGATGATTAATGGAATCTTATTGACAAGCACAGAGCCTGATAGAAAAACTTTTTCTTTTGACATCATACCTTCCAATATCATCGATAACCTGGTTATTAATAAAGCATTTGTTCCTGAATATCCTGGGGAGTGGGCTGGAGGTTTGATTCAAGTCAATACAAAGGACATTCCTTCAAAAAGTTTTTTCCAATTACAATTTGGCTCTGGATTTAACTCTCAAACGCTGGGGAATACATTTTATACAGATCAATCCAGTTCAACAGACTGGTTGGGCTTTGATAATGGTTCACGTGCTTTACCCTCTTCATATGTAAGAAAGGCTGCATTTGATACATTATCTCCAGCTGATAAAACTGCCATTGGAAAACAATTAAGAAATGCGTGGGCTCCAATAATGACCAACATTCAGCCAAACCTTTCTTTCCAACTAAATGGTGGAGTATCTACGAAGCTATTTGGTAAAACACTCGGTGCAACATTAGGGGTTTCTTACAACAGAAGTTATCGCTTATTAAAACTGTTGAATCGTTCTAATTCCTTAGCTGGCAATACGTTTAGTATTAACTATAATTATGACGACACTCGATACGTGCAGGATTTAAATGTAGGTGCAATAGCTGGCTTGTCATTACAGCTTAATCCAATGAACCGGATCTCTTTTAAGTCTATTCTCAGTTTGAATTCACCCACTAGTGTTACCGTAAGAAATGGAGAGGACTTTAACCGTGCAGAGCAGTTGCAGGCAAATGAGCTCCAGTTCAAGCAAAATACATTTTATACTTCCCAGTTAAATGGCGACCACTCTTTTAGCTCTACCGTTAAATTCAAATGGTATGGGTCCTTCAATATTCTAGATGGATATATTCCTGACCAGCGAAGAATTGCTTACGTAAAGACTTCTGGTTCTCAAAATCCTTACCGCTTGCTATTGTCTAACACACTTTCACAGCAAAGCGGTAGTCGTATTTATCAATCTCTCAGTGATTACATCTATACGGCCGGTGGCGATCTATCGTTTGGTTTCAATGCGTTTGGACAAAAACAAACCTTGAAAACCGGATATATGATTCAAGTAAAAGATAGATTGTATGACGCTCAGCTCTTTGCTAATTTCTTACCTCGCGATAATGCTGCTTTAACCCTATTACCTGCTGAAACAGTATTTTCTCCTGCAAATTTTGGAAATGGTCTCGATAATAAATTTGGTTTTGATGCCATTAAAGGAAAGACATTCCGGTATATGGCTAATACGATCTTGAACGCAGGGTTTATTCAATTTGATAACCAACTAAGCGATAAAGTAAGAATAGTTTGGGGTGTACGTGCTGAAAATTTTGATCAATTAGTGGGAAGTGTCAAAACTTGGGATCCTCGTCATTCCTACACAAAGGTGTTGGATTTTCTTCCGGGTTTAAATACCACGATTAAGGTTAATTCTAAAACGAATCTTCGTATCTCAGGCTCTCAGACTGTAATTAGACCTGAGCTTAGAGAGCTGTCTTTCTTGAATATCTATGATTTTGAATTGAATGCTTCGGTACAGGGAAATCCGTCTTTAAAAAGAACAAAAGTTTCAAACTTTGATCTCCGTTACGAAGTTTACCCAAGGGCAGGCGAGGTAATTACTGCTGGGGTCTTCTACAAAAATTTCAATAATCCAATTGAGCAATTATTTAATGAAGGTTCCGGTGGAGCTAGCACCTTTAGCTACCAAAACCCTGACCAGGCTACCGCGTATGGATTTGAGTTTGAAATGCGTAAAAAGCTAGACTTCTCCACCGCACTTAAAAATTTTACATTCCAGGCAAATGCATCATATATCAAAAGTTCAGTCAAGGATGCAGGGTTCCAAATTGATAGACCCATGCAGGGTCAGTCGCCTTATTTGATCAATGTTGGTCTATTATATGATTTAGAAAAGGCCGGATTGAGTAGTACGTTATTATTCAATCAAATTGGGGAGCGTATATATCTAGTTGGTGATCTTACCTCTGGCGCTGGTTCACCTGATATCTGGGAGGCACCACGCCCTTTACTAGATTTTCAGTTAGCTAAAAAAATTATGAAGAAAAAAGCAGAAATACGATTGAATATTTCTGACATATTAAATGCAACGCAGTATTTCTATCAGAATTCAGATAAAAATATGAGGTTTCAAAAAGGCGTAGATGCTTATCGATTCACTCGTAAGCCAGGTACTACTTACCAACTTTCATTCCAATTTTCACTATAATTAAAAACACACAAACACCTATATCATGAAAAAGTCGATTTTGTTTATTGCAGTTCTTTTCTCGTTGGCCATCACTGGCTGTAGAAAGATTGAGTCCGATGGAGAAATACAAGTTGTTGTTGTAAACGGAGGTGGAGGATCTACACCCACAACCGGACAAACAATTACACTTCAGGGAAGAATTAGCGCAGATACAATTCTTCGTAAGCAGAATACTTATATTCTCAAGGGAATTGTTTACATGGTCAATAACAAGACGATGACCATCGAGGCTGGCACTGTGATAAAGGGCTCTTTCAGTGGTTCTGATGTGGCTGCTCTCGTAATCACACGCGGATCTAAGATTGTTGCACAGGGGTCTTCAACTGCACCGATTGTATTTACTTCATTATCTCCAAACCCTCAGTCGGGTGACTGGGGTGGTATCGTTATTTGCGGTAAAGCAGCTATAAATACCTCCTTTAATGGAGTAACAGGACTTTATCAGTGTGAAGGAGGAATTGATAATGCGAATGGGGATGGTTTAGCTGGATCTGGGGATGCGATTGCTCCAACGCCTGTTAATGATGATAATTCAGGTGTTTTAAGTTTTGTTCGTATTGAATACGCTGGATATGCCTTCCAGCCTGACAAAGAGATCAATAGTTTAACAATGGCAGGAGTTGGTAGTGGTACTACTATAAATAATATCCAGATAACTTATGCTAAAGATGATGCCTATGAGTGGTTTGGTGGATCGGTTAATTGCAAAAACTTGATTGCCTATAAAACTCAGGATGATGATTTTGATACGGATAATGGATATAGCGGAAAAGTGCAGTTTGGAATTATCTTCCGCGATTCAGTGATTGCGGATATCTCCAGATCTGAAGCTTTCGAAAGCGATAATAATGCGAGTGGCACAACAGCTACTCCTCAAACAAGAGCTATTTTCAGTAATATTACTGCTATTGGCCCTCGTGCTACATTAACAAATGTTGGAAATACCTTATACCGTGGTGCTGCACATATCCGTAGAAATACTGGTATTTCAATTTTCAACAGTATTTTGATTGGTTGGCCTAGAGGAATCGAAATAGACGGTACAACTGGTCGTTCAACAATTCTTAACGTGGAGGATAGTACATTACGATTGAGAAATATTACGTTGGCTGGAAATAATCCTTTAGAGAATACATTCTTTGCCGGAGGAACTGGTGCTACAATTACTAATGCTGCTCAATTTGCAACTTGGTTCACAAGCCCTTTTTATAATAATGATATTCTTGCAAACTCTTCGGATGCTCGATTAATTCAGCCTTTTAACTACACTGCTTTTGATCCAACACCTTTTGGAGGATCAAGTGGTAATCAAAAAATATTAACTGGTGGTGGATTTACTGATAATAAATTCACAGGTGATACATTCTTTGATAAGACTGTAACATTCCGTGGTGGAGTTGCTCCTGCAGGTGCTTTGTCTAGCTGGTGGAAAGGATGGACGGTTTGGAATTAAAAGTCTGTTATTCAATCACATAAGCATAGGGTCCAGTTAATAACTGGGCCCTTTTTTTATTTTTAAAACTTAACATTGGACTACTTTTTACACAAGTATACCTGCCTACATTTGTGTTCAACCCCGCTTGTATGGATAGTTTAATGGGCAATCAAATTACCGACTTGATTGTGAAAATTCGTAAAGTACGCACCGACGATAAATTAATTGAGGTGCTTAATTTATTTAAGGGTGCAGGCGATCAAAACGCAGAGGAGAGTACTTTTTCTTTATTAAAGGAATTACGAAATGAACTGAGCAAGATCGATCCTATCTCAGTTTCAGATTATATGGAGTGGACAATGATTCAGGCAGCACGAGTCCATATCCATCGAATTATGGAACATAAGAAGCTACTAGTTGCGTAGTAGTTGCAATTCTATTACAGGTTGGCAATGAAAATAGATGGTTCAGCGATTCAGAAATAGACTCGCTATAATCTTTTTGAATAATTTTTCCGTTGTGTAACCAATCAATTATTCGATCACTAGTTAGCTTACTGATCTTGCTTATTGAAACTCCTAAATTTTCCAGAGCTATTGCGTTACATTTTTGCTCATATTGACCTTCTATAGGCACTGCCAGAATTTTCTTGCCCATTTGAATAGCTTCCGCTGGTGTTTCAAATCCGGCACCACATATAATACCCTTACAAGTGATAAGGCTTTTATTGAATTGCTCCTGGTCAATGGGCGAAAAAAATAAATTCCTAAATCTATATGAATATTTCACTTCTTTCGTAAAAATTTCAAATTTTTGACCATGTACTTTACTTAATAAATCTTCAATTTTTCTTTGATTAAGCGCTGGCAAGTACACTGTGATATGCCCAGCATCAGAGGGAGTAGCAACTAGAAATTGCTCTTTAATTACCGCGCCAAAAATTGAGGGATTATATTTTTCAAAATGAAGTCCAATGTGATGGCTTGCTCTTACATAATCTTTTAGTAGCAGCTCTCCATGCCAACTTTTGTTGGAAGGCCTGGGTGTTTCCTGATAATGAAAGCTTGCTTGATGCCCATAGTGTACAGAAGGTATTTTTTTTATTTTACAGGCAAGAGAGGTGATGAAATCAAAGTCGTTTATCACTAAATCATATTTTTCTACTGGCAACTGCTTCACTTCACGCATTACATTAAAGAGATTACGCTGCAAGGCTATTCTTCCATAATCTAGCCCCCCTTTATTGTTGTAGTACAAACTAATTCCCTTGCTTCTGTATCTAACGGGGAGCTGAGGATTCAGGTGGCTATTACTTCCACTTAGAAAAACGTCCACGGAGCCCTTTTTTTCCAAGTGTGGCAGGAGTGTAATTGCTCTGCTTATATGCCCATTACCGGTAGCTTGTACGGCATAGAATATTTTCATATCTGGGGTGTAATTAGAAAGGGAGTTGATGGATATGTAAGCCTACCTCGTCTGTTAAAACATTAAGCTCTGGCAACTGTTTTTGTATGCTGATCACAGGGGCCATTTCAAACTCATTCTCTTGATAGTGGTAGATTTTCCACTCTTTATTATTATACTCCAGGGCAGTTAAGTTTTCAATCCAATCGCCACTATTCAAATACGTTACCTGTCCGGAATTCGTCTTGATGATTCTTTGTTGAGGTTGATGTATATGCCCACAGATTACATAGTCGTATCCCTTATCAATAGCTAGTTCAGCAGCGGTCTGTTCAAAATCGGCAATCCAGCGAACTGCTTTTTTGACGCCGTTCTTTACCTGTTTGCTCAAACTCATTTTAGGCTGACCCAACCTAGTTAATACCCAGTTTATAAAGCGATTGGCAAGAATCAGCCAATCGTAGCCGACGCCTCCCAATTTGGCGATAATTTTTGCACTGCCTTTGGTAGTTGCGTCAAACACATCGCCATGAAAAATCCATGTTTTCTCCCCGTTCATCTCGATCACCAATTTGTCTGTCAACTGGAAATTGCCTAATGCAAGGTCACTATAGCGACGTAGCATTTCATCGTGGTTACCTGTGATATAAACAACCCTTGTACCCCTGCTCAAAAGGTCTAAAATCTCCTTGATAACCTGCATATGTGCAGCTGGGAAATAGCTTTTGCTAAATTGCCAGCCGTCAATAACATCACCATTAAGTATGAGTAATTGGGGGGAGATGCTCTTTAGGTAATTAACCAGTTCTTTTGCATGACAGCCGTACGTGCCCAGGTGGATGTCGCTTAGAACAACAACGTCAAGCGTTCGTTTAGTCATGTTGGGTTTTTCAAAAGAAAAACTTATTTGTTATCCTACTATTAAACCTATGTTATCGAAAAGTGAATGAAAATGTTCAATACATTTTTGATATTATAAAACAAATTACCCTGCCGACTAGTATATTTGAGAATCGACTGATAACAAATTATTTTGAGTGAAATTAGCTGCAATAGATATAGGGAGTAACGCTGTCCGTTTGTTGATTACAGATGTCATTGAGAACCCAAAGTCTAAGCCAACCTTTATTAAAACAGGATTGGTAAGGGTGCCGCTTCGGTTAGGATTTGACGTGTTTGAAAAAGGATTCATTTCAGCTCTCAAGGCTGAACAGCTAACAAAAACACTTTTATCCTATAAATTACTATTAGAGGTATACGGAATTAAGAATGTTAAGGTGTGTGCTACCTCGGCCATGCGTGATGCAACGAACACCACACAGATACTTCAAAAAATTAAGTCCGAAACAGGCTTGACTGTAAAAGTGATTAGCGGAGATGAAGAAGCTACACTGATTTATGAAAACCATATAGCAGATTATATGGATGACTCTGCTTCTTATTTGTATATTGATGTAGGAGGGGGAAGTACGGAACTTACTTTTTTTAGTGATGGCGAATTAATTTCAAAAAAATCATTTGACATCGGCACTATACGATTGTTAAAAGGGCAAGTCAAAAACTCGCATTGGGAGGAGATGAAAGAGTACCTGCGGTCCAAAACAAAAGGATATCATCAGGTTACTGCAATTGGTTCTGGCGGTAACATCAATAAGATATTCAATTTGTCAAAACGGAAGGAGGGTAAGCCGTTAAATCTTGAACTTTTGAAAGAGTATCACAAAGAATTGGAGGCTTTAACAATAGATGAGAGGATGGATAATTATAGAATGCGCGAAGATCGAGCTGATGTCATTGTTCCTGCATTGCAGGTCTATATTAATGCGATGCGGTGGGCTGATGCAGAGGAAATTTATGTTCCAAAAATCGGATTAGCTGATGGGCTTATCCATACGTTGTATGAAGAGGTGTCCTCTCGCCGGATAATGAATAATTAGTTCGCCTTTCATTGTTTTTGGCGTCAATGTGAAACAATTATTAAATTAACAGTAGAAATTCTTTTCCTCTCGGTCAACTGTTTAGATTTGAGTTAATTATAACCTTGCATGCTCATTCCTCGTGATATTAGTTGGCTTAGTTTTAATGGCCGTGTTTTGCAGGAGGCGAACGATACCTCTGTTCCGCTCCAACAACGCATCAGATTTTTGGGAATTTTTTCAAATAACCTGGATGAATTTTTCAGGGTTCGTGTGGCCACCTTAAAACGAATGGCTGACTTTTCTCAAAAAAAACAAAAGAGTAAAGTCAATTTTGAAGAAAATCCCCAGGAAATACTTGACGAAATTCAAACGATTGTCATTCGACAACAGAATGAGTTTGAGCGTATTTGGAAAAATATCCAACTAGAGTTACGTCAGCAAAAAGTTTTTATTAGAACAGAAAAGCAATTAACTCGCGAGCAGCAGCATTTTGTCAAGACCTATTTTGAGAAGCAAGTCAGGAATTATGTAATTCCTTTAATGATTGAGTCACTCCCTCAGCTTCCTTATATTCGAGACAAGAGTATTTATCTGGGGGTGGTGATGCGAAGAAGGCATACTGCCTATCAAGATCAATATGCTTTGATCGAGGTTCC
>JBJOGP010000034.1:0-10855 GCA_046048175.1 Bacteroidota bacterium | reverse complement strand
CAATCAGCTCGCCTTTTTCATCCAGTAGAAATTTTCCAAAATTCCAAGAAACGGGGTCGTCTAACTTTTTAGCTTTGGCTTGCTCTTTTAGAAATTTATAAAGCGGATGCGTGTCATTTCCCTTTACCGAAATTTTAGCAGCCATAGGAAAGCTAACACCATAGTTCTTTTTGCAAAATGTGCTAATCTCTTCGTTGCTTCCTGGTTCCTGCCCCATAAAATTATTAGCAGGAAAACCTACAATCACAAGTTTGTTTTTGTATTGCGTGTATAGCTGTTCTAATCCTTCATATTGTGGTGTCAGCCCACATTTAGAGGCGGTGTTGACAATTAGAATTTTTTTGCCCTTAAAAGCAGAAAAGTCGATAGTATTCCCGTCCAGCGCGGGTACTGAAAATTGATAAATAGATGCGTCTGACATAGTCATTAAAAGGGAAAAAAGGGTGATTATGATCGTTTTCATAGTGGCGATTTTTTATATAACAACAAATGGCTAAAAAGGTTATTTAAAAGTATAACAAAGACAGGCAATTTGAAGCTGTAGCTCATTTTGTTCTGTTAAAATATGTCCACAGGCTTCTAGTGTAGCACCAGTTGTAATTACATCATCTACCAGTAGTACTTTTTTTCCGGAACTGTTTGCATTTGGATTTTTTTCAAAGGAGAGTTCAACATTTTCCCATCTTTCCAGTCGATTCTTTTTTGTCTGGGAAGATCCGAGGTGTTTTTTTAAGAGAAGGGACTCTTCTACAGGAACATTTAAAACTGATGCGATTCCGTTGCATAAAAGCAATGATTGATTGAATCCTCGTTCTTTTTCTTTTTTGGGGTGTATAGGAACTGGAATTAAGACGTCGGGATTAAATCGTGGGGATTCTTTTAAAAGCACCCCCATTAACTGTCCTAAATGAAAGCCCAACTCTTTATTTCCTCTATATTTTAATTCGTGTAATAGGGTTTGCAATAAAGAGTCCTTCGTAAAATAATAGGCGGCCATCGCGGCATGTACTGGGACCCGTCCCCAAAAAATTTTTTCAACTGGATTGTCCTCGATTGTATTGAATGAAGTAGCTGGAAGTCGATGGATGCAACGCCCACAAATAGATGCGTCTTTATGCAACACATCACTACTGCATCCTGCACAAAAGTGGGGAAATAATAATTGAGCTGCTGCTTCTTGCAGTAGTTGATACCAGCGCATGATGAATTAAATCAGAAAAGAAATTTGTACACTTCTTCCACTCTTGCCATTGGCACTACCTCTATGCCTAGATCTTTTTTGAATAATTGTCCTTTCGTACTCTTTTGATTATAGCGAGATACAATGATTTTTTCAAATCCAAGTTTTGCGGCCTCTGCAATTCGTTGTTCAATTCTATTAACAGCGCGTATTTCTCCACTCAAACCAACTTCTCCCGCAAAACAAACCGACGAAGGCAAGGGGCTGTCTTCGTATGAAGATAATAATGCGCATAGTACTGCAAGATCTATAGAAGGGTCCTCTACTTTTAAGCCACCAGCGATATTTAAAAACACATCTTTGTTGCCAAATTGAAAACCGCCTCTCTTTTCAAGTACCGCTAAAAGCAATTGCAAACGACGCAAATCAAAACCACTCACCGTTCGCTGGGGTGTGCCGTATACAGATTGAGTAACAAGCGCCTGTACTTCGATCAAGAGAGGTCGTAGGCCTTCAAGAGTTGCAGCTATTGCAATGCCACTCAGGTTCTCTTCTTTTTGCGTTAGCAGAATTTCACTTGGATTCAATACGCCTCGCATTCCCGTATCATTCATTTCATATATACCAAGTTCTGCGGTACTGCCAAACCTGTTTTTCAGCGTTCGTAGAATTCGATAGGCATAATGCCGATCCCCTTCAAACTGAAGCACTGTATCTACCATGTGCTCTAGCACTTTGGGTCCTGCAATTTGTCCTTCTTTTGTAATGTGTCCAATCAAGAATACAGGGGTGTTCGTTTCCTTTGCAAAACGTTGAAATTCGGCTGCGCACTCTCTGATTTGAGAAACAGATCCTGCTGATGCATCGATATAGGAAGTTTGTAGCGTTTGTATGGAGTCTACAATCACCAACTCGGGCTTCAATTTTTTTATTTCCTGAAAAATCAGTTGCGTGTTTGTTTCAGTTAGCAAATAAAACTCGGCATGCTTTAATTGAAGCCGGTCTGCTCTCATTTTAATTTGCTGTTCACTTTCTTCACCACTTATATATAAAACGCGAACCGATTGTAATAACAGGCCTGTTTGCAAAAACAAAGTTGATTTTCCAATACCTGGCTCTCCCGCAATCAATGTCAAACTTCCAGGTACAATTCCACCGCCTAAGACACGATTTAATTCAGAATCTGTTGTGACAATTCTTTTTTCTTGACTGCTCTTGACTTTATCTAATGTGGTTATTGCAGATTTTCTTTTATCATCTCCATACGATGACCAATCAGCAGTTTCTTTTCCTTTATCCTTTTGAATAATTTCTTCTACAAAGCTATTCCATGCATTACAACCTGGACATTGACCCAACCATTTCACGCTTTGGTGGCCACAGTGTTGACAGAAGAAAGAGGTTTTTGTTTTGCTCATAATTCAAAATGAAAAGGGCCAATCTCACGACTGACCCTTTTACTTACTAACCCATTAAATTCTGTTGCTAAATTAACGCGGGAGGGGGGATATTTAAAATTAAATTTCAGATTTGTGCATAACTTTTCTTGTCAATCCGGGGGCTGTCAGGGTTAAAAACAGTTGTACTATTTAATATATAATAAATTGAATATCAATAATTAATGATCAAATAAACCACAGGGACGTCAGAGGTAACCCTCCCGCAAAAAAGTTTTTTTCCTCTTAAAAAATGACAAAAAGACGTAAAGAAAAATGTCTATCTGACTGGCTGTAAATTTGTTGTAATATTGAAAAAACAAATCAACCTAATCCCATGACAAACGAAATTATGCTCGTTTCCCTTCTCTTTTTAGGTCTCAGCTTTCTGGTTTCGGCCATCTTAAAGGGCAAATTTAACCGATACAGCAAACTTCACCTATCTAACGGACTGTCTGGCAAGGAGATAGCTGAAAAAATGCTCCGCGAAAATGGTATTTATGATGTTACAGTCACATCTGTAGACGGCTTTTTGTCTGACCACTATAATCCCATGAACAAGACTGTGAATCTGAGTCCCGATGTTTATCACGGTACTTCTGTTTCCGCTGCCGCAGTTGCGGCACACGAATGCGGGCACGCTGTACAGCATGCTACAGCATACGGTCCTCTGGTTTTCAGAAGCCGCATGGTGCCAATGGTTCAATTCAGCTCCACTATTGTTAACTGGGTCTTGATGGCAGGTGTAATTATGCTTGCTGCCAGCAATAACGGAACAGTACTATTGATTGGAATCATCTTGATGTCGGTAACAGTCTTATTTAGTTTGATCACATTGCCCGTTGAGTTTGATGCCAGCAAGCGTGCATTAGCATGGTTAGATCATACAAACGTGACCAACTCAGAAGAGTATCCACTTGCAAAAGATGCATTAAAATGGGCAGCTACTACCTATGTTGTGGCAGCACTGGCAGCAGTAGTGACGCTCATCCAGTATATCATGATCTTTTTAAATAATCGCGAGCGTTAATTCGCTACCTTCTTACAACTTGATTTCTTCTTCGTTCTTATCGAAGAAGTGATATTCGGTCAGATGATAGGAACTATCCGATGAGATAGCCGTCTTCTGGCCGAATTTTTTATTCCATACAGCCATTTTTGTTTTCCAAAACCAACCTTTGGTCAGGTAAGCAAATACAAAAGGATGCACAACTAATTTGAGTTGTTCGTGTTTGTGTTTGATGAGATAGCTGAGATTTTTTTCAATCTCATCTTCCAATAATAAAGTAGAAGTGATTTTACCTGTTCCATTACAGGTGGGACACGCTTCCTGCGTATTGATATTCACTTCGGGCTTCATCCGTTGTCTGGTGATCTGCATGATACCAAACTTCGAGATTGGAAGTATTGTATGTTTAGCTCTGTCATTAGCAAGACAGGCTTCCATTTTTTCGAGTAATTTCTTTTTGTTCTCAGGAAGCTTCATGTCAATGAAGTCAACCACTATAATTCCACCCAGGTCACGCAGTCGAAGTTGTCTTGCAATTTCATCTGCGGCTTCTAAATTTGTTTCAAGTGCATTTTGTTCTTGGTTACTCCCTACGCTTTTGTAACCACTGTTAACATCAATGACATGTAACGCTTCGGTATGCTCAATGATGATATAAGCACCACTTTCCAGGTTAACCGTTTTGCCAAAGGAAGATTTAACCTGCTTCGTGATACCATGTGTATCAAATAAAGAAGAGCCATTGTGATAAAGCGAAACGATATCTGCTTTTTCGGGAGCGATTCGCTGGATATAACTTTTTGTGTCGCTGTAGAGAGTTTTATCATTGACCACGATTCTGTTAAAATCAGCACTCAATAAATCACGCAGAATACTAGTGGTTTTTGTCTGCTCACTCAAAATTTTTGCAGGAGGCACTGCTTCTTTCAGATTATCCTGAATAGTTTTCCATAGGGCCGTAAGTGTATTCAAGTCTTCGTGTAATTCCGCTGTCTTTTTTCCCTCCGCAGCGGTTCGAACGATGACTCCAAAATTTTTAGGCTTTATTGCTTCAATCAATTTTTGTAGTCGCTTGCGTTCTTCTCCAGAGTGAATTTTTCGAGAAACCGCAACTATATCATTGAATGGGGTAAGCACCACAAAACGCCCGGGAAGAGAAACTTCACAACTTAGTCGCGGGCCTTTGTTAGCGATAGGTTCTTTTAAGATCTGGACAAGAACAGAGGGCTTTCCGCTAAGCACTTCTGTTACTTTTCCTGTTTTCAGAATTTCAGGTTCAACTGTGAATTTGCTAAAGTCGAGCCCCTTTTCTGTTTTATCGTTTATGGAATGGTGTGTGAATTTAATCAGAGATCGGATGTATGGGCTAAGATCGGTGTAGTGTAGAAAGCCATCTTTTTCAAAACCAACATCCACAAATGCGGCATTCATACCTGGGATCAGTTTTCTTACTTTTCCCAGATAAAGATCTCCAACTGCAAAGCGTGCATCGGTTTTTTCCGTGTGCAGCTCTACCAGTTTTTTGTCCTCCAGCAATGCAATATCAACTCCTTGCGGATGGACATTAATAATTAGTTCCTTGTTCATTACAGCGTGTATACTGTATAACCTATGGAACCCGACTCACTATACCGTAAGCACGGGCGGGCTGTAAATACCGGTTGAACCACGCTAGGGTGCAACAATTTAAGACAGGTGCAGAATTCGAGAAATGATCGAATGAGATAACTTGAACAACCGGAGACTGAAAATAATAAAGGAAGACCGGTCAAGCCGGTCCGTCCATTTATTTATTTCTCTTCTTATGACGGTTCTTTCTCAGTCTTTTTTTACGTTTGTGCGTCGCAATTTTATGACGCTTCCTCTTTTTACCACAAGGCATACCAGAATTTTTTTTCTTGTTATTAAATTAGTTTATCAATGAGTTGTTGAACTATTTTTTTAGTTCCTTGATTCGATCCCGTATGGCTTGCCGTATTTCAGGTTGCTGAACTCGTGTGACACTTTTCTCGTACCATATCACTGCATTTTTTTTGTCGCCTGTACGTTCATACAGTTCGGCAAGCAATAATATCGCTTCAATGTTTTCCGGATGAGTGCGGGTAACGAGTAATAAGCGGTCAATTCCTTTTTCATACTGCCCAGATAGAATAGAACCTTTTACAAGGGTTAATTGCGCATAAACATTGGTGCTGTCTTTTGCTACAACCTCTCTAATGAGGGCGATACCTTCCATGGGGTTGTTGCTAATGTTACCAAAAAGGTAGCAGGCACCTATACCAACCCTGGCGGAGTCATTATCGGGATTAATCTTCAAAGAACGCTCGTAAAGTTCCTTTGCCTGCATTGCTTTCCATTGGCGACGGGGTCCATCAGAATCTTCTTGCAGATTTTCTAGAAACAAACGGGCTGCAAAGGTGAGGCTTTTTTCGGAATTTTCCAATCTGGCAGCTTCGGCTTCGTACCAGGCAAAGGGTTCAAACAATTGAGCTTTATCCTGCCAAAAGTGTGCAAGTTCATGATTAGCAGTCAATTGAGAAGCAGAATCCTTGCTTTGGCTCAGTAATTTCTCTAATTTTTCAGCTTCAGAAATCAGAGCTGCTGTAAGTGTTTTTTTGGCAAAAACTAAAGCAGAGTCAGCTGTAAAACCAGCTGTCATTTGAGGAGCGGGCTCTTCAGTCTTTTTAGGATTGGAATCTTTTTGCGGGGTGAATTGTCCAAATACAAACAAAAGAAGAACAAGGGACAAGCCGATGCCAGCCAATATCAATTGGGGTTTTTTCACGATCTAAATTTTCCCGGCAAAGTTACCGGATTGATCGCTTATTCGTCTTCACCAGGTCCGGTGTCGGGTTTGGGCTCCTTCAGTTTCTTCACTTCTGCAACAAACTCTTTAGCAGGCTTAAAGGCAGGAATGTAATGTTCAGGAATGTGAACCGCAACGTTTTTCTTAATGTTACGGCCAATTTTTGCAGCCCGCTTTTTAGTGATGAAACTGCCGAAACCTCTGATGTAAATGTTCTCGCCGCTAGCAAGGGTGTCTTTAACTTCCTTGAACATCGTTTCAAGAGAAACAAGTACATCGACCTTTGGAATGCCAGTTTTTTCCGCGATTTGATTTACGAGGTCGGCCTTTCTCATGATGAGTGATTTTGGGTTTACTCTGCCAATCTAAAGTAAAATCTTGTGATAATCAAATAAATAGACATATTTTTTTTTAGCTTTATGCGGTGATGAGGTTAAAAAACTCGAAAAAATCGTTTTCTTCCACACTTTTGGCCTGGAATTTGGCAAAAAACGACCGAAAAATGCCCTGGAAAGGCGAAAAAGACCCCTATCGGATCTGGTTAAGTGAGGTAATTCTGCAACAAACCAGGGTAGAGCAAGGCACCGCCTACTATCAAAAAATCTTAAAAGCCTATCCCACTATTCAAAAACTAGCAAAAGCTGATGATAATCAAGTATTTAAGTTATGGGAAGGCCTTGGTTATTACTCTCGTTGTCGAAACATGTTGGAAACTGCACGTTTTATTACCCAGTCTTACAAGGGGGTGTTTCCCAACACGTATGATGAAATTCGAAAGCTAAAGGGAGTGGGTCCCTATACTGCTGCTGCGATCGCTTCTTTTGCCTTTAACCTTCCACACGCAGTAGTAGATGGCAATGTTTTTCGAGTTCTTGCCCGGGTTTACGGGATTGACCTGCCCATTGATTCTACGGAGGGCAAAAAAAAGTTTACAGAGCTAGCTAATCAGTTGCTCGACCCGCAACAGCCCGGTTTATTTAATCAGGCCATCATGGATTTTGGAGCAACCGTTTGCAAACCGGTTGCACCCGTGTGCAAAACCTGTCCTTTTAAAACAAGTTGTGTAGCATTTTTAGAAAACAAAGTGACGCAGCTGCCTGTCAAGCATAAAAAAATTGTATTGAAGAATCGTTGGTTTTATTTTTTGCTTCCCACCTACAGAGGTCAGCTTCCTGTGCGCATACGAACACAAAAAGATATTTGGCAAGGACTGAGTGAGTTTCCACTCCTGGAATTTGATCAAGAACAATCTTTAAAGTCTATACTGAAATCGGCTGAAAAGGCAAAGCTCTTGCCAGTTGGCGCCTATGCTATCGAAACAATTTCTTCATTGGTTAAGCAAACCTTGTCACACCAGCTAATTGCAGGTCAATTTATTCGTGTTCGGTTAAAAAAGAAGCCAGCATTAGCCGATGACTGGCAATGGATAAAGGAAGAAAAATTACAAGAACAGGCATTCCCTCAATTTATCAATCAGTTTTTGAAGGCAACTGCTGCTCAAACTATTTTATTCTAACCGATACATCGTTGCAAAACCAATAAATTTGCAAAGAGATTAATCAAAAACTAATCGTTTGGAGCCTCCGTCTACCGGACTTATTTCTTACTTGAGTAACCTATTGCTGGCTGCGTGGCCACAAGGCACCATTTTTTTACTGGGGCTTTTGTTTTTATGCATACTCTTATCTTTTGCAATTGCTGGCAATGAAGCTGCTCTCTTTTCTCTTTCAAAAAAAGATCTGGATGTTTTGCGAACCAAGCAAAATGAGTCAGCAAAACGAATTGTTCGATTGCTAACAACGCCTAAGCAATTGTATGCAACCTTGTTGATTGCGGGCACCTTCATCAATATCTGCACCATTCTTCTTTGCAACTATCTTTTGATCACATTATCCCCATCGTTGCTGGGCACTGGTACATTAGCAATATTGCTTCGCATTGTAATAATTGTGTTGTTGGTATTTTTTTGCACTCGCATCTTACCCAAAATTTGGGCAACTCAACACAATCTGCGTTTTGCACATGATTGGTCAATAGTAGCGGATGGTCTTCATGGCGTACTTAAGAATTTAAGCGCACGACTCGTTCAATTGGCCGATCAAATTGCGCGTACAACAGGGGCCGATCGCAGTCAGGAAATCAGTTTACAAGAATTAGATGAAGCCATTGATATAAAAACTGACGAAGAGGCTTCGCCCGAAGAGAAAAGTATCATGAAGGGCGTTGTAAAATTTGGCAATATCGCGGTTAAGCAAATCATGCGGAGTCGATTGGATGTGAGTGGAGTGGAATGGAACACTTCGTTTCCGCAATTATTAGAACGCGTCAAAGAGCTGCATTACTCTCGTTTACCAGTATATAAAGGAAGTTTAGATGAGGTAGTAGGAATATTGTATACAAAGGATTTGATTCCTCATTTGAATGCTCCAGAAAATTTTGACTGGCATACTTTATTACGTTCACCCTACTTTGTTCCTGAGCCTAAGTTGATTGAAGATTTATTAAAAGTATTTCAACAACGCCGCATCCACTTTGCTGTAGTTGTAGATGAATTTGGAGGAACCAGTGGAATTGTTACGATGGAAGATATTTTGGAAGAAGTCATTGGTGATATACGCGATGAATTTGATGAAGAGGAAGTAGAAGGGCAGCAGGTAGATGCGAATACATACCTTTTTGAAGGTAAAATCATGTTAACAGATCTTTGTCGGGCTATGCGTCTTCCTCTCGACACCTTTGATCAAGTGAAAGGAGAGAGTGATTCACTGGCTGGATTGTTGTTGGAGCAAGTGGGAGCACTTCCTGTGAAAGATCAGGTAGTGATTTGTGGTGATTTTGAATTTAAGGTGCTCGACATTCAGCAAAATAGGATTCAACGTGTTCAGGTAAGTATTAAATTTCAATCCTAAACATGGGCATGCGTTTTACTTTTTTGATAGGAATTGGGTTGACAGTGTTATTATTCATAGCCTGTAACAGTCCCTATACAGTGGGAAAAAAAAGAGGGTACTTCAACATTCAATTTCCCGCTAAAAGTTACCAGCTCTTCAATCAGTCTGGCTATCCGTATACGTTTGAATATCCTACTTATGCGGTTATCAAAAAAGATTCAACTTTTTTTCAGGATAAAGCAGATGACTGGTGGATTAATATAGATGTGCCGCAGTTTGGCGGACGCATTCACATTAGCTACAAAGCTATCAATGAACGTAATCGCTTTGATTCGTTGGTTGAAGACGGATTTAAAATGGCTTATCGGCAACATATTAATATGGCCACGGGTATTCAGGATAGTTTATTCACTACGCCTTCCGGCATCAAGGGAATCTATTTTAATTTAGGAGGAAATACGGCAACTGCCAATCAGTTTTTTGTTACAGACTCAACAAAAAACTTTTTACGCGGTGCATTATATTTTGATGCAACTCCCAATGCAGACTCATTAGGAGTCGTTAACGAATTTTTGAAAAAAGACTTGCTACATTTAATCAATACGTTGCAGTGGAGAGCTGCAGCAACAGATAAAAAGTTATGATTGTAATTGATAACGTACTCATCAGTGATGATGTAATTGAAAAAAAATTCGTTTGTGATCTCAGTCGCTGTAAGGGCGCTTGTTGTGAAGACGGAGATGCCGGGGCCCCTCTAGAGGAAAGTGAAAAAGCAATTATTGATCGTGTTTATGAAACAATACGACCTTATCTCACTAAAGCTGCGCAAAAAGAAATTGAGAAGAAAGGAAAATATGTATGGCATGATGAATTTGGTTGGGTGACTCCAACCTTGGAAAGTGATAAAGAGATTTGTGTTTACGGAATGCGTGAAAAAGATGGAACCATTCATTGCGCATTTGAACGAGCTTACTTGGAAAAAAAGATAGATTGGAAAAAGCCAATCAGTTGTCATTTGTATCCCATTGTAACTGAGCCCAGCAAATATCAAAATGTAGAGCATGTTAATTATGATGCGCGTCCGGTGGTGTGCGCACCTGCTTGTCAATTGGGCAAGAAGCTAAAAGTGCCGGTATATGAGTTTTTAAAAGAACCGATCGTTAGAAAATGGGGACTCGGTTTTTGGGAAGCATTGGATGCCATTGCAAAAGGCACTTGGAAAGAAAATCAAAAGAAGGATTCACAATAAATAATTTCTTTTAACTTAACAAAGTGAAAGAGACACAAGAACAATTTTTAGCCAGTAGTACAATCAAAGCAGCCGACCGAGAACACCGGCGTAAAATCAATTTTAATATTGGCAAGTATAATGCTGTTGTGCCAAAAGGAAAGCAACAGTTCATGGATGTAGAGTTGGCGCGTGAAAAAGCAAAGAATGCAAAATGGAAGGCCATCGCTACGTTGGATAAGCAACTTGAATTGTTTGAATCTGTTATTACTGCTCGCGGGGCAAAAGTGATTTGGGCCGAAGAT
>JBJOGP010000033.1:0-10887 GCA_046048175.1 Bacteroidota bacterium | reverse complement strand
TGACCAGGTGCATCTTTGTCTGTCACCCACACCTTAGAACCTGTTCCTGTAAGTGCAGCAACAATATTTGCAGGTATTTGAAAAGCAACAAATACAGTAATACGCTTACTAATTGTAGATAAAGAACCGCCGGTACCTACAGCATTCACGGTGATTGTGAAATTGTTTACACCTGGAGTATTGTATTTATAAGTCAATGTTCCGGAAGGAACCACTTGCTTTACTCCGTCACCAAAATCAATTTGATAGGTTAGCGCTCCAGTTGAAGCAGCAGTGATTGTTACTTGACCGGAACCATTACCATTTGGATTAGCAGCATCCACTCCAATTACGGAGGTAGTGAGTGTTAAACCAGAGGGGTTAACCAAATCTCCGAATGTATACTCTTCCTTTTTACAGGCTGTCAGTAACACAGTGAGTGAAAAAACAGCTACGATTATTTTATTCATTTTAAACATGGCGAGCTATTTATAATTATTAATTAAGACGGATATCATCAAAGTAATAGGTGTAGTTGGCAGAACCATCTCCCATCGCACCAAGATCAAAAATAATCACCACACGGTCATAGGTATTAGCCGTGTTGATTGCTGAAAAATCGAAGCTCAGCTCTTGCCATGCATTGCCATTAGGAATAACTACTTCTCTTTCAAAGTTCACACCAGGATTTCCAGAGTTCTCCACTTTCAATAAAACTTTAGCACCAGCGCGAGGAGAATACACTTTCATTCTAAGTGAACGAGAGAGCGCAAAGTTAATAGGCCCGTCCAGCGTTAGGAAACTACCGCCCCAAACCTGTCCAGCGTTCTTAACCATTTTTGCAACTTTTGCACTGGTATTGATTCCGGCAGATTGCGGGTTATTAACTACTGTTACATTTCCTCCATCAAAATCAAACCATCCATAGGTGATAGGATATTCAAAATTTAATGGTAGTTGCACAGGGAATGTGTTGGTCAATCTGATATCATCAAAGTAGAACGTATAATTAGCAGAACCATCTCCCATAGCACCCAGTTCAAAAATCAAAACGATACGATCGTAAGAGTTAGCAGTGTTAATACCTGAATAATCAAATACAAGGTCTTCCCACGCGTTTGCAATACTAGTTGTTACCTCTTTTTCATAATTCTGACCCGCATTAGCAGAGTTCTCTACTTTCAATAGCACTTTTGCTCCCACACGAGGTGAATACACTTTCATGCGGAAAACTTTATTTGTAGAAAAGTTCATCGGTGAGCTCAACGTCAAAAAGCTACCACCCCAAACTTGACCCGCATTCTTAACCATTTTACCTACCGAAGCACTGGTGTTGATTCCTCCAGAAACTGGATTTGCAACGACAGTAGCATTACCGCCGTCAAAATCAAACCAAGGATAAGTAGAAGGTGAAGACTCAAAATCTAAGGGCAGATCCAAAGGCATGTTAGCTACCAAGCGGATATCATCAAACAACCAAGTAAAATTAGCAGAACCGTCACCTGGAGTTCCATTATCAAAAATCAATACAATGCGGTTGTAACTGTTTCCGGTATTAATTCCTCTATAATCAAATACAAGATCTTCCCACGCATTTGCACGAGTAGTCAATACCTCTTTTTCATAATTCTGAGCAGCGTTGGCAGAGTTCTCCACTTTCAATAGCACTTTTGCACCCACACGAGGAGAATAGACTTTCATTCTGAAAATCTTATTAGCAGAAAAATCAATATTGCTAGAAAGAGTTAAAAAGCTACCGCCCCAAGGTTGACCTGCATTCTTTACCATTTTAGCCACCTTAGAACTAGTATTAATTCCATTTGATTGCGGGTTAGCGATTACAGTTACAGCACCGCCATCAAAATTGAACCAGTTATAATTAATAGTTGGCGATTCAAAAGTTAGTGGAAGTAAAATAGGATCTACAATGGTAACTGGCACAATGCGCTGTGTAGTTGCGGCACCACCACTATACGCAATTACTTTAACTTGGTAAGTTCCAGTAGCACGATATACATAACTCACAGTTTGCCCCTCTAAGAAAGTTACCGGTGTTTCAGTTGGACTTTCTCCAAAGTAAACCCTGAAGTTAGTTTCATACAATGCAGTTGCACTTACGTTTACTTTATAATTGTTTGCAGGATCGACTGTAACTGTCACATCTAAATTTTCGGGAGCGCGGAACGTCACCGTCAACTGTTGAGTAACTTCTGATTTTTTTCCACTTACAGAATACCCAATCAGCTTCACTGGATAAACTCCCTCAGGATAAACATGTGTAGTGTTTTTACCAGCGGCAACTTTTGTAGGAGTTGTTCCGCCATGACCAAAATATACATCGTAGTTAACAGCACCCACACCATTAGGAGTGATTGTTACTAAACCTGTATTATCCTGGGTAATGTCGAACATAGCTGAAAGACCAGAAGGAGCTTCGCCACGATCCACAAAAGAAGTGTCCGTGTACTCCATCTTTGTACAACCCGCTAATAATAGCACCGCCATTAACCCGGAAAACAAAAAATTGATCTTTTTCATAATTAACTTTTTTATTGGCAATTAGTAGCCAGAGTTTTGAGTTAAGTTGGAAACAAGAACCTCTTGTTGAGGAATTGGAAATACTTCATGTTTATTAGCAGTAAATCCAGTGATTTTACTTCCTTGTCCAGTTCTTACCAGGTCAAAGAAGCGCTCACCTTCCATCGCCAACTCTAAACGGCGCTCATCCAAAATAGCTTGGTATAATGTATTTCCAGTAGAAGTGATATTGTGTAGATTATCTCTGAATGCACGCTGTCTTACTAAATTTAAATAAGCTTGCGCTTTTGTATCATTGGCGGTAGCAGAGCGGTTATAAGCTTCTGCAGCCATTAGTAATACATCTGCATAGCGAATTATCCGCTGATTATTCAAATAGTTCAGCTCAATCTGCCCAGAAGTTTGTCCTTTACGAGGTAGATACTTTTGATTGTACAATCCAGTATTCTTGTAAGGAGCAACTTGATAAGTAATTCCAAAAGATGGGTTAGCCGCTTTGTAAGCTTCAATATCCAATACGGTAACAGCCTTACGTTGATCACCTGCAGCGTAGGCATTTGCCAAATTTTGTGAAGGCAAATTAGTACTCCATCCCGCTGCATAAGGCATATCTGCAGAACCATTCAATCCTCTAATTCCACATTGCTGTATGGCATAATTTCCTTGGCCACGCGTTACACCACCCCAGTTATAATAAGGGGAGGTATTGGTGTATTGAATTTCAAAAATTGATTCAGGACCATTTTCACCTGATTCCAAGAACATAGAACCAAAATCAGTAACCAAGCTAAATGCGTTTGCTGAAATAACACTTTCTAATATAGTAGCAGCAGCTTCATATTTACGTTGATACAACAACACTTTTCCTAACAATGCCTGCGCTGCATACTTTGTAATACGCCCCTTTTGAACCTGAATAGCAGGAAGCGCAGTAATGGCTGCAGTCAAGTCTCTTTCAATTTGTGCATAAACATCCGCTTTGGGACTACGCGTTAGTGAAGCTGACTCACCTAATCCCAATCTCTTTTCAGTAAATAAAGGAACATCACCGAAAAACTTCACCAGGTGGAAGTAGTAATAAGCACGGAGAAAATAAATTTCACCATAGAGTGCGTCTTTACCAGCAAATGTTACTGTTTCACCAGCTAAATTTTTGTCTTTGTACTGGTGTAAATAATTAGCGCGGTTAATTCCCTCATAAGCAGCCTGCCATAATTCAGTTAAGGTGCTATTAACCGGCGTATGAGTCATGTCATCAATCTGTTGTAGTGATAATACGTCAGACGCATTTTCACCGCCACTCACCGCATTATCAGAAGCGATATCGCCAACAGGCACAGCCTGGTTTAACCATTGTAAGGGTGTATACACACTAACCGCCATGGTACGATAATCTGATTCCGAGCGGAGATAATCTAATTCAGTGATACGAAAATCTTCCCGTGGATTATAATCCACCCATTTTTTACAGGAAGAGAACATAAACAGCACTAGCGCACTTAGGCCGAGCAGTTTAAAAGAAGTTGTTTTCATAATTGCAATCATTAGGTTGATTATAATTTGATATCAATACCAACAGTATAAGTACGAGGTTGAGGATAAGAACCTCTGTCTACACCTGTATCCAGAATTCCTCCAGCAATTTCAGGATCAAATCCAGTATACTTTGTAAACACAAAAGCATTACGTGCTTGCGCATAAATGCGGAAAGAAGAGAACCAAGATTTCTGCATACGGCTCTTGAACGTATAGCCTAATTGGAGATTCTTGATTTTTATAAATGACCCATCCTCTACAAAACGATCAGAAACGCGGATATTACTGTTAGCATCCACAAATGTAAAACGAGGGTAACGCGCATCGTTTGTAGTTCCCTCACCTGTCCATCTTGCTAAAACGCTTCTATCCTTATTAGTGAAGTTTGCATTACGCTCGTAAGCACGATATACATCATTACCTATTGAAGCATACGTGAAGGCAGTAAAATCAAAACCACCCCACTCCATTGAAAAATTCCAACCCAACGTGAAATTAGGGAAGGGGTCACCAATTTTGGTCATATCCTGTGCGTTGATAATACCATCCTTATTCATGTCCACAAATCGGATATCACCGGGTACTGCACCTGCCTGTGTAGCAGAAGCTGCAATCTCTGCCGCATTCTGGAATAATCCGTTTGTTTTGTAGCCATAAAAATATCCAGGAGTATATCCTTTTTCAAACACAGTTACGCTTTGTGACTGACCATTGAAATAATAACCACCCATGATTTTGGCCGTACCATCGCTATTAGTAGCAGTCACTTCATTTTTTGCAGTAGTGAAAGTGAAAGCATTATTCAATTTTACTTTTTTAGCAATAGTCTGGTTGTAGGTTACTGTAACATCAATACCTGTGCTACGTGTAGAACCTATGTTTGAAGTAGGGATAGGCACAGTACCTAAATAAAGAGAGGCAGAAGGAGTGAATAATAAACCATCTACTTCTTTTTGGAAGTAATCGGCAGAAATATTCAACGCATTCTTAAATAAACTAATGTCCAATCCAGCATTCATTTGTAATTGCTTCTCCCAACGTAACGCATCATTAGCAGCAGATCCTACAGTACTACCCGCATAGAATACGTTGTTGAAGTTGTATCCGTTACTGTTTGCAGTTGGACCATAGCTAGGACCTCCGTTTACGATACCCACAAACTGAGGATCAACGTTTTCATTTCCGGTTGTACCATAGCTAGCGCGGAGCTTTAAGTAGTTAATGAGTTTAGAGTTAAAGAATTGCTCATTACTTACTACCCAGCCTGCAGAACCAGAAATGAAATTGGCATATTTATTTTGTGTACCAAATGCATAAGATCCATCTCTTCTTATTGTTCCAGACAACAAATAACGATTGTCGTAATCATAATTGACACGCCCGAATCCAGAAACATTACGACGGAAGTATTGATAATAATAACCGCTTAAAGCATTGGTATTGGCAGCTGTATTGTTTCCAGTTGCTGCAGTGAAATCGGCAAACTCCCAAGAATTAAAAGGAACATCCTGGCGAGTAGCTCCAGCTGCATTTCCTGAAACTTTGGCCATTGCAAATCCTGCTACTGTTTCAAATCTGCTTTTACCACCAATTTCAAAGTTGTAATTCGCAAAAGACTCCCAGGTGTAATTAAAGTTGCTCACTTTTTCATGCGAAACACTATTGTGACGACCTGCCACCGCAGAGCCATCAGCGTTCATGGAGTTGTCAATATTATTAGGCCCGTAGAAAGCAAGAGGAGTAAAACTTTTAGCGTTCCCATCATATTTTGTATATCCAAAGCGGGATGTCACCTGTAAGTTTTTCATCAATGAATATTGCAATTCAAATTTTCCGTACAGCTTAGAACCCGTGTTCTTATTATAGGTGTTCTCCAATTTGGTAAGCGGATTAAACACCTCTGATAATAACAAATTGCTGAAACCATATTTACCAGGAGTACCTGCAACTGTGTTAGCAACAGAAACGGTTGGATCAAAATTCAAAGCACTTCCTAAAACACTGTTGAATGAATTTTCCTGAATACCACGTCCATCCAAAATAACACCGGTAGTGTTGAGGATGAATTTCAACTTAGAGGTAAGATCAAAATTCAAATTCGCAGTAAAGTTTCCTCTGCTGAATTTTGATTTATCAATTCCACCTACAATTCCTCCCTGATTCATATATCCGACAGATAGGAAATATCCCATTCTATCTGCTCCACCTCTTGCAGAAACTGTATGTGACTGCATGGGTGCACGCTTGAATACCTCATTTTGCCAATTGGTGCCTACGCCAATTGTAGAAAGATCAGGGAAAACGACTGGACCACCAGATACAGTACTTCCCTCATTAATCATGGCAGCATACTCAGTGGCGTTAAGAACACCTACTGTATTAATTACTTCTTGCAAACCATAACTCGCATTTAAGCTGATATCTGTTTTTGAAGATTTTCTGCCAGAACGTGTTGTAACGACTATTACACCATTACCGCCACGAACTCCGTAAATGGCAGAAGTAGCCGCATCTTTTAAAACGTTGATTGATTCAATATCAGTTGGCGCAATGGAATTTAAATCAGTTAATGTTTGAGGTACTCCATCAATTATTACAACTGGATCTGTACCAGAAAAAGAGGGAATACCTCTTACTAACACAGTTGGCTTTGCACCAGGAGTACCCGGCTGAATAACATTAACGCCAGATGCCCTACCCTGGAGTGCCTCTTCCGTACGGACAGGTCTCAACTTTTCGATGTCTGCGCCTTTGACAGTTGCAATGGCACCTGATACCTTAGTAATACGTTGGGTACCGTAACCGACCACTACTACATTAGATAATGTAGTTTCGGCAGACTCGTCCAGTTTTACCACCATATCAGAAGTCTGACCAGCTAAAGTCAGCTCTTGCTGGGCCATACCAGCATAGGTAATAACCAGCACTGAGCCTGGTTGCGCGTTAATAGTAAACTTACCCTTGGAGTCAGTTACAGCCGATACGTTTGTACCTTTTACTGTTACTGTAGCTCCGGAGAGTACTTCACCAGATTGTTTGTTTTGAACACGGCCTGAAACAGGGGTCTTTTGGGCAAAAGAGGGTAAAGTGAAGACCAGCAACATTACCGCAAAAGCCCATTTAAGGAGTTTTGGATTCATACGACAAGCATTAGGTTTTTTCCTAGATGTAGACAATCAAAGTAAATGAAATGTTAACTGCAGATAAAAATAAATACCTCAACATTACTACATCATTATTTATAAAATATTGATTTTCAATTAACTTAAAATTTCTCAACACTACATCAGATAAATGTTTTAAATTGAACTGCCTTGTTTAAGTATGAGATACTATTTTGCCCTATTAATTACACTTTTTAGTTACACGCTGGTTGCCCAAAACACAATTGGCCTTCCAGATATTATCAATTTTAAGAAAGTAACCTATAAGGCAGGTCTTCAAAACTGGGACTTCAAACAGGACAAAAAGGGGATTATATATGTAGCAAATAACGAAGGGGTGCTAAGTTTTGATGGAAACACCTGGCAATTACACCCTCTTCCCAACAAAACAATTGTGAGGTCCTTAGAGGTAGTTGGCGATAGTATAATATATGCCGGAGGCCAGGGAGAGCTTGGTTATTTCAAAGCTGACAGGTCTGGAAAACTCAAGTACAGCTCCCTTTTACCCAAAATTCCAAGCAATAAAAGGGGCTTTAGCGATGTATGGGATATAATAGCATTAGGCAAAAGCGTTTTCTTCCGTTGTAGCAACAGCATTTTTCAATTAAAGGATGAACAAATCCAAAGTTTTAATCCCAAAAGTGAATGGGCATTTATGGGGGTTGCCAGTGGAAAGGTGTATGCCCAAGACTATGAATCAGGTCTGTGGATTTTTAAACAAAACAAATGGACTCCAATTCCGTCATCAACCATACTTCCTAAAAATGACCCAATTACTGCAATTCTTGAAACAGGGAAAGACAGCGCTATTTTAACCAGCTTAAAAAATGGCTTATACCAATTAATTGGCGACCAGATTAGTCCACTTAGAAGCGGAAATCAACCCGCATTTATAAGCGACAGAATTTATGCAGCTACTCGTATCACGAATGATAGAATTGGATTAGCTACCAATAACAATGGAGTATATATAATTGATAAGTCAGGTAGTATTATTCAACGTTTTGCAAAAAAAGAAGGACTTCAAAACAATAATGTACTGAGTATATTTTGTGATAACGATCAAAATCTTTGGCTTGGTTTGGATAATGGCATTGACTTTATTGCATTCAATAGTGCTATCAAACAAATCTCACCCAGCCAAGAAGATGCATCAGGATATGGTATCGCCATATTAAATAATCAACTTTATATAGGCACATCCAGCGGCCTTTATACAAGCTCTTTACAAAATTTACCCGATAAAAGCTATTCAATAGGAAATTTCAAAAAAATTGGAAACACAGATGGACAAGTATGGAACCTCTCTATTTTAGATAATAAGCTTTTAATTGGGCATCACGAGGGAGGATTTGTATTGCAAGGCAATCGTGCAGTGTCGTTCAATAAAAAACCAGGTAACTGGAATTTTGTACCCATTACCAATCAAACAAATAAGCCGCTAGTAGCCATTGGCAATTATCAAGGTATTTCCATTTTTGAAAAAACAACCACACAACTAGTTCCATTCTCTACTATTCCTTCATTCGAAGAATCTTCACGCTATTTGGTAGCTGACTCATTTGGTAACTTATGGGTCTCTCACCCCTATCATGGCGTTTTTCGAATAGCACTTATAGATAGTGTTTATAGAATCAAAAGATTTGCCGCAGAAAATGGAGTGCCTACTCCTCTAAACAACCAGGTGTACCTCTTAAACCAAGAAATAGTTTTAGCTACAGAAAATGGAATTTATAAATACGTACCAAACAAAGACAAGTTTATTCCTCATCCCGAATTTGAAAAAACAATTGGGAAAAAAAGAACGCGCTATATAAATCAAGATAAGAATGGCAACTATTGGTTTGTTCAAGATAAAACCGTCGGCGTAATAAACGCATCCGACAATACAATTACCTACTTGCCAGAATTAACAAATAAAATTCTAAGTGGGTTTGAATCAATTTTACCACTTGATGAGCAGAATATTTTTATTAGTGGAGAAAAGGGAATTTTCCATGTTAACTACTTGAAGTATAAAAAAAATATCAGACCTCTAAAAGTAGAAATTAGAAGTTTGACGATCACTAATAAAAATGATAGTTTAATCTATGGAGGATTTGGAGAAGTAGGGAACCCTGGCTCATATTCGCATAAACCCACCTTTGAAAGTAGTTGGAAAACAATTCGAATTAATTACTCCTCAATTCTTTTTGGACAACAATCACGACTTGAGTATTCTTATCGTCTCAAAGGATTTGAAAATGGATGGTCACCTTGGACAGACAAAACAGAGAAAGAGTACACAAATTTACCTGAAGGAAAATATGTTTTTGAAGTAAAAACAAGAAATAACTTAGGTAATGAATCATCAATCACTTCCTACTCCTTTACAGTACTACCCCCTTGGTATCGAACCAGCTGGGCCTATGCGTTGTATATAATACTACTAGCAGGTTTATTTATCCTGATGTATCAAATCCAGAAAAGAAAGTTTTCAAAACAAAAAGAAAGAATTGAAGAAGAAAAAAAACGTCTTCTTTATATCCATGAATTAGAAAGAAACAAGGCACAGAATGAAATTGTTTCTTTACAAAATGAAAAACTAGAAGCAGAAATTAATTTTAAAAATTCGGAATTGGCATCTTCAACCATGCATCTGGTGAAGAAGGGAGAATTATTATCAAAAATCAAAGACGAATTGTCTCATGCCTTAAAAAACATTGACAACAAAGTTGCTATTCAGGAAATAAAAAAAGTGATAAAGTCTGTATCAGACGAAGACAAAGTTGATCAGGAATGGGATGCCTTTGCAAAACACTTTGATAAAGTACACAGCGACTTTGTAGTGTCGTTAAAGAAAAAATACACCAACCTTACTGCAAATGAGGTTAAGCTATGCATTTACTTACGAATGAATTTGAGCAGTAAAGAGATCGCCCAATTAATGAATATCTCCGTAAGAGGTGTAGAAATAAGCAGATACCGATTGCGTAAAAAAATTGAAATCCCCTCCGAGATGAATCTATTTGATCACCTAATGACCATTGATGGAAATAGTACGAGTGCTTAAGTATTTCTCATTTCTTTAGTCGCTCCAGCAAGTATTCCGGCTCATTAGTTGTAATGAAATCAAAAGACTGATTGATACACCACTCCAATTGATCGGGATCGTTAACTGTCCAAACATTTAAAATAAGTCCAAGCGCTTTTGCTTGCTTGATCCAATCAGGATTTTTTCGGTACACAGAAATATTATAATCAATCCCGCTGATCCCCTCTTTTTTTATTTCATCGGGTGCTTTTTCTCCATTCAAATAATGGGTGAGTGCTGAAGGCTGTAAAGACTGAACTTTTTTCAGTATTGCAAAGTCAAAACTGATGTATTCTGTGATTCGCTCCACTCCACACTGGCGAACCATCTCCACAACTTTTGCTGCAATCAACTGTCCCCGCTCTTTACCTGCGGGCGAAGGTTTTATTTCAAGCACCAACCGAGTAGTAGAATTATCCTTTTTGCCTGCTAACAAGTACTGCTTTAGCGTTGGCAATTCTTCCCCATTATTTAATGGTAATTTTTTTAAAGCTTCATACGTACTGCTCTCAATTGCTAACCCATCATGAATGGGGTCATGGCAAATCACTAATACAGAATCTGCAGTCATACGCACATCAAACTCAGATCCGGTAC
>JBJOGP010000032.1:0-11792 GCA_046048175.1 Bacteroidota bacterium | reverse complement strand
AAGGGAGAATCATTCTTCTTTTATGAAGGAATAAAAGAAGTTCCTTCCTGGTTCAGCGGACAGTACCCATTTATAAAATAAGATTGCATGTTAATTCGTATCCTAGTGGTAGCAAGTTTTTTTCTTCCTACCCTTTTGTCAGCTCAACAATACACCCGTTTTGTAGACCCCTTTTTAGGTACAGGCGGACATGGGCATGTATACCCTGGCGCTACTGTTCCATTTGGAATGGTGCAACTTAGTCCAGATAATGGCGTTGAGGGCTGGGACTGGTGTAGTGGATATCATTACAGCAGTAACACAATTGCAGGATTTAGCCATACACACTTAAGTGGTACTGGAATTGGAGATTGGTGTGATATTTCTGTACTCCCCTTAACAGATACAACTCAAATACGATCAAAAAAAACATTGATCCCGTTTAGGCATCAAGACGAAAAAGCTAAACCAGGGTTCTATCAAGTAAAAATGGGGAACGGCGTGTTAGCTGAGTTAACAGCTACTGACCGCATTGGCTATCACCGCTATACATTTCCAGATAAAAAAGGATGGATACAATTTGACATGGGCTTTGCAATCAATTGGGACCAACCAACTGCAGGGCTACTTCACTTGGTTGACTCCGTGACACTGGTCGGTTATCGCTATAGTACAGGTTGGGCAAAGGGACAAAAAGTTTATTTCGCTGCCCGTTTCAATAAACCTGTCCATGAACTACTGTTTATTAATGACTCCACACACACTACAAATAGAGCAGAAGGCAAGAATGTAAGAGTCATTCTTAATTTCAATTCAACACAAACTATTGAATGCGCAGTGGCACTGAGTAGCGTTAGCACAGAAAAAGCTCTTAATGAAATTAAGCAACAAGTAGTCACCAGTTTCGAACAAATTGCAAAAAGAGCAGAAAATAGATGGGAATCGGAGCTGCAGAAAATCAAAATTGACACCTCGAATAAAGCACAAGCAACTCGTTTTTACACCGCGCTATACAGAACTTGTTTAGCCCCAGTCATTAGTAGTGATGCAGATGGAGAATATAAAACCTATGACAATAAAATTCGTCGTTTTACTAATGGAGTAAACAAGTACACCATTTTTTCTCAATGGGATGTTTTTAGAGCATTAAATCCGTTGTTCACAATAACGCAAGCAGAGCGATACCGAGATTTACTCAATAGCTTATTAGCGTTTTACGAGGACAATGGACTTCTACCAGTTTGGGATATCAGTACTTGGGAAGCCAATACAATGACTGGCTATCACAGCGTACCCATTTTGGCAGATGCGATTTTGAAAGGCATCAAAGGATTTGATATCTACCGCGCATATGAAGCCATGAAAAAAAGCGCAAATCAAAAACAAAGAGGTACACCCGACTATATTAAATACGGTTATCTCCCACAGGATAAACATGGATGGAGTGTGACTATCACATTAGAATACGCATTTGATGATTGGTGCATTGCACAAGTGGCAAAAAAGTTAGGCCGACTAGAAGATTATGAGATCTTCAGCAAACGTGCATTATCCTATAAAAATTTATTTGACCCAACATCTGGTTTTTTTAGAGCACGTAACAGTGCTGGAGAATTTAAAGAGCCGTTTGATCCATTGCTTAGTGAACATGGTTTTGAGGGACAGTATATTGAAGGAACCGCTTGGCAACATAGCTTTTTTGTGCCCCATGACGTAGAGGGATTTGCGACTTTGCATGGTGGAAAAGAGAAATTAATTCAAAAACTAGACCAATTATTTACCGCTCCCTCTGAATTACACGGAGAAGATGTTTCCATAGACGTAACGGGTTTGATTGGACAATATGCACACGGAAATGAACCAAGCCATCATATCATCTATCTATACACAGAATTAGGAAGACCCGATAAAGCCGCACAATGGATCAAGGTAGTTGCTGATAGCATGTATAAAAATGGACCGGATGGACTGACCGGCAATGACGATTGCGGGCAAATGAGCGCTTGGTATATATGGACTTCACTGGGTATGTATCCGCTAAATCCAGCATCCGGCGAATATGTTTTTGGCATGCCCCAAATTTCAGAGGCAACGATAGAATTACCTCAACATAAAAAATTACATATCACAGTAAAAAAAGTCAAAGGCAATAATCAAAAAGGAATTGCAGCTATTCACTTAAATGGAAAAGAAATTCCAATTCGCTCGATAACTCATTCACAACTTTTAAACGGCGGAAAGCTTATTTATAGCATTTATGAGTAAACGTTATGTGTTCCTTGTCATCATTAGTTTAATTATTGAAGTCCAAACTGGTTTCTCCCAAGAATTAAAAGGATCACTGATCCCTAAAAAAGGATTGTGGCTAAGCAGTGGCAGCCTTCAATGGGGCATGGGTTCGGAAATCAATTTTTTAGATGCCGACCGAAAGCATCACGAATATTACTTTACTTGGTGGGAACAAGACGCTGACACAACCGATAAAAACAAAGACATTTTACTAATTGGCAGTCAAAATACAGCAGTAGATGGATCACTTTCTCTATACAAATTCAAGAAAAAAATTACACTAGATTTAAACACCACCTGGAATAAATCTAATGACGGGGTTTGCGATATTTTATATTTAAAAATATGGTTGCCCTTTTTTCAGGAGGCCAACTGGTTTGATAAAAATGGGAATGAGATAAAACAATCGCTGGATAATTTTGAAGACTCGGTCATCATAGCTAAAACTCCATTTGGCAATTTTAAATTTATTGCTGCGACACCCTACCGAGTTCGCAAAGACGAACATCCTTTTTTGAAAGAAAATGAATATACATCGCGATCACAATACCTCTATTTTGAAGAGAAAAATATTCCGATTAAAAAAGACGAACAGCTCCATAGAACATTTTGGATTGAACAAATGGGAGAATCCAACCAACTCCTTTCAACAAAAAACGATACAGTTATCTTTAATGGACTACTAAGAGAGGAGAATGCCTGGCAGCCAATTATAGGAAAGCTTGAGCTTCTTCCCCAACCTACGAGTTGGAGAAAGTCAGAGAAAGAGTATACCGTTTCTATCACATCAGAAAAGCCAACTGACACACTACAGCTATTATTTAATGAAACTGTAAAAAAATACTGGAAACAAGACGCCTTTTTTAATCCATTAATCAGCGCCAAAGAAGACAACAGTTTGCCGAGCGAAGGATATCATTTACTTATCGATGAATCAATTAAAATAAGTTATGGAAGCCCTGTCGCTCTTCAGTATGCAATGGAAACAGTAGGGCAGCTAACCTATCAAAAAAATGGAACACTACACTTGCCTTATACAGCGATAGAAGACGCTCCTAAAATTAACTGGAGAGGCATTCATATGTTTACGGGGCCCACTAGCTGGATGCTCCATAAAAGAATGTTTGAAAACGTCTTACTCCCTTTAAAGATCAATAAAGCAGTGATACAATGTGAACAGTCAAAATGGAATAGTTTTCCATCGGTTCACAACTCAATCAGTATAGGACTTTCTGATTTAAAAGAAGAATTCACATTTTTACGAAAAAAGAATGTCGAACCTATCCCGCTTATACAAAGCCTGGGGCACATGGAATGGTTTTTCAAGCCCCTAGAAAACAGAAAGCTGGCCACGAACCCCTCCTATCCTTATACATTAAATGTTTTTAATTCTGCTGCAACAAAGTCGATCAAAAAAATATGGGACGAAGCCATCGAACTGTTAGAGCCTAAAACAATCCATGTGGGATTTGATGAAATTGGAATGATCGGATTTAATTGGCCCCGTGAAAAAGAAATTGAGTTGTTTAAAAAGCAGATTAATTGGTTGAGCAACTACACTAAAAAAAGAAATCTTTCAATGATGATTTGGGGTGATATGGGATTGGCGCCAGGTGAAGGCCCTGACGCTTGTAATGGAATTACTCCTACCCGAGCGCTTGAAATCAGAAATAGTATTCCCAAAAATACGTGGGTAGCAGATTGGCATTACATTGGCAACGCAGATCCTAACATCTACAAAAAGAATCTATCCATTTGGAAAGAATCCGGATTTCTTCCAATCGCCTCACCTTGGTTTATTGGAGAAAATATTCGTGGATTCACCTTAGCTGCAATTGAGCAGCAGGCAGGCGTTTTGCAGACAACATGGGCAGATTTTGAAAGTAGTGAATCAAATCTTTTAAAAAATATTGAACAATTTGGAGCCTATGTACTAGCGCTCGATTACGCATGGAGTGGTCGTTCAGAAATGCCTAAAAAATTATCCTATGACCCCATTATAGAATTTACGTCCCGCTTTTACAGACAACCATTACCGTTGAAACCATTAAAAGGATGGAGCTGGACAGGCAATGCTCAGCTTTTTAATACCTGTGATACTAACTCGATAACAAGAGCCTCTACTTTTATAATTAAATCAGAAAATGAGAAATTAATTAGCGGTCTAAAATTGTCTTTAGCAACATCGTTGATTCTTCCTGAAGCTACCCCAACAGCCACTCTGCAGCTACTTAGAAATAACAAAGTCATTTACGAAACAACGATGCTTTACGGAAGAGAAATCAGAGCAATAAAAGATCCAAGACCTATATTTAAGAGAACTCCAGAAAAAGATAAAGCCGATTGGTATCTTTTTTTACAAACACCTCAACAAATCGATCATATTATCATCAAGTCACTTCATCCCGCTGCAGGGATTACAATTAAAGAGGTCAAATGGATTGATTAATCAAGAGCGCCAATACAGCTTGAATTGATTAAATAAAATCGTAACCCCACTAACCAACAAGGTAAATATAATTCCCTTGAAAAACCCTAACCAAGGAGTGGTAGCCCAACTATCCCAAGCGGAGCGCCAACCGAGAATAGATAAAAGGGGAAGAATCAATAATGAACCTGTGGCATAAGCAACCAATGGGTTTCTCCCTAATGCTGCAAAAAACCTACTCACCCCATTGAAGAGCTTATAATTTGCAAAATCAAGTAATAGAAGAACTTCCCAGCATCCATAACCAGCAGTAACAAAATAATAGCTAAAAGTAGAAGGATCTTTCTTGATTCCTCCTTCATAGGGCTCGAGTAATATCCCTATAAAAAGCAAAAAAATACCTGTGGTTGCTAATCGTTGCTCTGTAGATTGAGGAACAGCATTTTTAAATCGTATCCAACTAAGTATACCTAACCCGATTACTACAAGAAAGCTATAGTTTAAATAAGTACGCTCAAACAATAGAATCAGCAAACACAAAAGCGAAATAAATGCACCTAGCGAATTGAGTAAGCTGCTCGAGCTAACTGATGCAGGCTTTTGCTCATTGTTGCGATTCAATAGCCAGTCTCCCACCCATGTACCGGGTATAACAATGAAAAGATACTTGAGAAAGTAAAACTTATACGCCCAATCAAACGAATAGCCTGCAATCTCTTTAAAATAAAAAAATTGCTTCACCCCATTTTCATTTGGCTCCCTTGCTGATAAAATGATCGCAGCAACAGCTATTAATAAAAGCCCTCTTACAATGGGGCGATTGATTGTAAAAACATAAATAATTCCTGCGAATAAGGCCATGTTGGCCAATACAACGATGATAATATCACTTCTATAAAAATTAAATCCATTTCCATCACTAAATGGAAGTACCACCAATAGAACAACACCTAATAAATAAGAAGTGCCTTTTATTAGGCTCCATACGAGTGTAGGCTGCTTACCCTTGGCATCATAAAACTGACCAAATAATAAGAGAAACCCAAAGATTGAAAGTAGGTGATGATTGATAGTAGGATGTTCACTAATTACCCATGCTTTGCAATGCTGAAAAAACAAGGCAAAAAATAGAAGTTGCAAAAATCGTCTTCCTGCAATTCTACATAATTGTAATTTGGAGAATCCCTTTTTAATATTCGCAGACACAGAAAAAGAAATGGCAGCTCCCATACAAAATAAAAAAAGGGGAAACACCAAGTCAACCCATGTTATACCAGGAAGTGCAGGGTTGAATTGATGGAGCGGCGGAGGCACCTGTGCATGATACATCCATGCTGGTAAAACATCTCCAAACGCAATGCTTCCGGACAATACCATACCAAATATGGCAATACCACGTAACGCATCTAGCACTTCCACGCGAGAGGATTTCAACGACTGATTCATGGCTTCCCTGTTAATTTGAAATTAAATAAAAAAGGGGTACATACAAGATGTACCCCTTTGCTATAATTAAACCATGCTTATTGCCAGCCTGGATTTTGAACGATGTTCTTATTCTTGTCAATCTCTCCTTGTGGAATAGGCCAAAGCTTATACTTGGAATTGGCATTAACACGCGTTTGTGCGCGAGTCTTTAAACGCTTTGCAATGCTTGCAGCAGAATAAACAGGCAAACCATTGGCATCAAAGGTTGGTGTCGCAGCAGGATCAGCAGGGTTCAAAGAGACCCCTACAACTGGCATTGAATTTGCAGTTGTATAAAGATCCCAGCGACGAAGATCAATTAAACGAAGACCCTCTCCTGCAAATTCTACCGCGCGCTCTCTGCGAACTAATTCTCTCAACTCAGCAGCAGAGCCACCCGTTACAGCTGGCTGGCCAGCACGGGCACGAACAGCGTTGATTGCAGAAAGTACAGAGGCGTCTGTTTCACCTAATTCAATTTTCGCTTCTGCATTCATCAATAAAATTTCAGCATAGCGCATATTGATATAACCCGTCTTAGTCTCCCAAGAATACTGCGTAGAATCAACATATTTTCTCCACACATAGCCTACGCCCCCGTTGTTTCCGGTAGCTCCTGCAAACCAGGGAGAAGCCAAAAATCCAATCCAATCAATATTACTTGAGAGGTTATCATATACACCTGTATTCCAGTTAAACTTAATACGGGTATTTGAATAAATATTGAAAATTGTTCTTTCCTTAGGTTGCACATAAGGTAAAGAAGGAGCTTTAGCTGTCATGTGAACCATAGTATCCCCTTGCATATAAACAGTCCAACGTAAACGATTATCTCTGTTTCGAGAAGGTGTTGCAGCGCTGTACACAGATGACTGATCGATGCGCTTTCCATCTCTTCCCTCATACAGATCAACTAACTGCTGACTAGGGAAATGGCTACTCTGTGAAGTACCTACCTGACGAGGAATAGTCAATACACAGAGCCAGTTTTGTGGATCCAAGATATCTGTAGGATAGGTTTGAACAAACATCAACTCGCGGTTTGCATTGGTGCGTTGACCTGCTAACATAAACAAATCAGTGTAGCGAGGATTAAGACCATATGCATTAGATGAAATTATAGTTTGAGTGGCAGCTTTTGCTGTTGGATAATCTTTAATTAACATGGCTAGGCGCGCCTTTAATCCCAACGCAACTCCTTTGTTAACACGACCATATTCTATTACTGGGGCCGCGTTAGATGCATCAAAACCTGCAGCAGCTTCATCTAGATCTTTATAAAGATCGGCAACTACAGTCGCGACAGGAGTGCGGGAAATTGTCTCATATTCACTTGGATCAAGTGGCTTTCTGAAATACACAGGATCGCCAAACCAACCCATAATGTGATAGTAACCCCATGCACGAAGCACTAATGCCTCTGCACGAAGACGAGCATAACGAGCTGCAGAGACATTACCTTGTCCCTTTGTCATTCCATCTAACATAATATTGGCACGCGTAATTAATTTATACGCCTGATTCCATGCCGTACCTGGCAATGAATTTCCAATTAAAAATGGACCACCATCACCCATGGCTACCTGATCTTCAGCGTTACCGGTTCTTTTGATCGCCAAGTCAGTTGTTGACTCAATGGCAAATAACAACGGAGTGTTGTTTGGAAATTGCCAGAAACCAGCTGCATAAACCCCATTTAATGCAAGGTTCATTTCCGCCTCTGTTTGCATGAAAGTGGCAGAAGATGCGCTATCTAATGGCTGTCGATCTAAAAACTTATTACAGCCAGATAACACAACCACTGCTGCCATGAACAGAATTGAACTTATCTTTTTCATATTTGATAATTTAATTGATTAGAAGTTTATGTTTACACCTACAGTCATTGTCCTCATGAGCGGATAAAACTCTGCATTTGCATTGTTGATCTCAGGATCAAATCCGTCCCATGCTTTTGTGAAAGTGAGCAGATTTTGACCGCTAACATAAATTTTAGCTCCAGTAAGTGGCATTCCTGTCTTTTTGAACCAAGAAGCTGGGAAACGATAAGCAATGTTTACATTCTTTAAACGGAAGTAAGAAGCATCACGAATCCACTGTGAAGAAGCCACATAGTTGTTTCCGCCACTTCCTGAAGGAAGCAAACGAGGAAATCTTGCATTCGGGTTAGAAGGCGTCCAATAATCTTTATGCATTTTTAAAAGGGAGGCAGCAAAATCAGAGCTTGCAAATGGTACAGCTCCTGTACCACTGTAGTAATTATTACGCATTCCTACACCTTGACCAAAAATGCTGATATCTAAATTACCTATCGACAAATTCAAATTGAGGCTGTACTCATAGCGTGGGAAATTATTGCCAATGAAAGTACGGTCAAAATTATCCACCTTTCCATCGGGCTTTCCATTAGGACCACTGATGTCTGCATATTTCACATCTCCTGGTTTTGTACCAACAGTTGGATTAGAGCTCCATGCAGTCCCAAATTGAACAGGAGACGTCTTAACATCATTGGAGTCAGCAAAATAACCGATTGCCTGGTATCCAAAGTAAGACCATAAAGCTTGCTCAGGTGCAGTTCTGATTGATCCACCATCTAAGAAAGGCACACCAGGTAATGTAAGTACTTTGTTTCGTACATCAGAAAGCATTGCAGTTACATCAAGCTTAACTTTTGAAGAAAGTGCTTTTTTATAATTAGCACTCAATTCCCATCCACGATTTTCCATAGAGCCCGCATTCACAAATGGTGCATTCAGGCCAACATAGTTAGGAATAGGACGGCTCAACAACATTTGATCAACCTTACGGCGATAGATCTCTGCAGTAAAAGTGAGATTATTCTTAATTGTCAAATCTACTGCGATGTTTGCTTGTTCAGACTGTTCCCATGTAATACTAGGATTTGGAGCATCTAACAATGCATAGCCCAACGTATTGATGTTGTTCAGATAAGTATTAGTTCCATTGATAGGATTAGAGTAGGTAGATGTACCAAAATTCACTGCAAACGGATAAATCTCTGGCAAAGCCTGATTTCCTAATACACCCCAAGATCCTCTCAACTTACCAAAAGTGATGACATTTGAAAGTCCGCTAAAGAAACTCTCTTTAGAGAATATCCATCCAGCAGATGCGGATGGGAAGAAGCCCCATTGCTTTTTAAGCTCCTGTGAAAAACGTGAAGAACCATCATAACGTCCATTGACCTCTAAGAAATACTTATCATCGTAATTATAATTTAAACGAGCATAAAAACCTGCCAAGGCCGTTTCATATGCAGAACCGCTATTATTCAAGTTTCCGCTACCTAAGCTCAGATAAGGCTGGTTAGGATTGAGGAATCCTGTACGAGATGCAGAAATACCAGAGTATGTAAATTCCTCTGTTTGCGCACCACCAAGTAATTTGATTGAGTTAGCACCAAATCTTTTAGACCACGTTGCTTGCGCTAGGTAAGTTGTGCGTACGTTGGTTGAATATGACTCTCCTAGGCTTGTTGTTCCAGGCCATACTCCCACTTTATCATACCCTAATGTGACTAAATTGGGCACATAAATGTCTACGTTCTTTACAAATGTTTTTCCGTTAGGAGTCCAGAATTCACGAGCCCAATAACCCTCAATCTCCAAATTATTTACTGGCTTATAGTTGAATCCAACTTTAGTCAGCATAGTGTTGTTCTTTGAAACAGAAGTACCTGCAGCCTCTGCCATCGCGAGTGGATTTCTGTTATTAGTTTGGCCCGCTGTACCATATAAACCTGGACCATACAAACCTCCACCAACAGCAGGTAGCCCAATTGCTTGACGGATGATAAATTCAGGAGAACCTGTAGAAGGGGCAATTGTTTTTGCACTATTGATATTCAATACACCATTAATGCTAAGTTTTTCATTCAACTTAAAATCAGGATTGAAACGAATATCATAACGTTGATGACTGTTATTCGGAATTAGACCTTGTTGATTTAAATACGTAACAGATGCAAAAATATTTGTGTTATCCCCTGCAGAGTTAATGGTTACGTTATGGTTTTGCATTAAACCAGTGTTGCTTAATAGCAAATTCAACCAATCCGTATCAATTACATCAAGATTGTTTGCAGGTGTGCTTTTGTACTTATCGATCAAAGCTTGTGTAAAAAGAAACGCGTTGGGATTACCTGTTCTATTTCTTTCTGCCATATTACTCAACTCCATATGCTCCACGGCAGTTGTACGCTCAGGAATTGCAGTTGCATCTTGCTTAGATAAAAAAGCATTGTATGATACTTGAACTCCTTTTCCTTTTGCACGCTTGGTTTTCACCAACACAACTCCATTCGCCGCACGTGCCCCATACACAGCAGTAGAAGCTGCGTCTTTCAAGATGGTGATACTCTCAATTGCGTTTGGATCAATCATATCAAATCCAGATACTACACCATCCACCATAATAAGTGGGCTTTGTCCTGCGTATATAGATCCTAATCCTCTGATTCTGATGGAAGCACCATCCGCTCCTGGGCGACCAGACTGTTGTTGTACTGTTACACCTGGTGCCAAACCTTGTAATAAATTACTAGCCGTCGCAACTTGTCTTTTAGTCAAGTCTTCTTGCTTAAGCGTTACGACAGATCCAGTCAAGGTAGCCTTTCGTTGCTGGCCGTAACCTACCAGCACTACTTCTGATAAGGTCGCATTAGAAGCCTCCATCTTGACTTGCAATGCGCTGCCAGTTACCGCTAGCTCCTTGCTTACAAGTCCCACGCTGCTAAATACTAGTGTTTGGCCAGTAGTAGCAGCGATACTGAACTCACCAACAGAGTTTGTAACTGCACCGGTGGATTTGCCTTTGATGCTTACAGAAACACCTTCAATGGCATTTCCATTTGCATCAGTGACCTTACCGGTAACTTTTGTTTGCTGTGCCTGCAGAAAGCCCCCAAGGAGAGCGAAGAGCGAGCACAACAGGATTGCTTTTCTCATAATGTTGAATTTTGATTTTAGTTTATGGTGATATATAGTTTCCAAAGTGATCAATTTGAATTGAATAAAATGGATTAATTATTTTATCGATTAATACCGCTAATTCTCTTTTTTTAATCAATCGGTTAGGATTAAAATCAGCTAAACCCCAAGCTACCCAATTGGCTCCAACAAATTGATCAATATCCGTTGGCGGCATTGCACTATTAGTAGTTAATGCCGATTGAATATTTTTTTGCAACAACTCAATCCAATAAATAGAACTAGCAATAGAAAGGCGTTCGTCTTTATCAACTTTTTGTAATGCCTCACCTAATGAAACAGTAAGCGTTTGTCCAAGTGTATTTTTAATTTGGACTACAGATAAATCTTTTAAGAATTGGTAGGAGAAAAGCGTAGAGTCTGGCTCAAACCAAGTTCGATTCGCCCAAGCATTGGGTTGCCCTTTTCCACGCAAGAATCCAGCTGCACCTATTCGTTGTATTGAATAGAAATCTTTATCCGATAAAGACACATCTGCATAGGGAAGAAGGTATGCCTTTTGCGTTAATAAAGCAGCTTGAACCGCACGAACCGGAACTGCTTTTGCAGAGGAATAATTTCCTTTTATTGCTAAAGCGGCTAACGTACCAGCAGCCTGGCCAATTAACAACACACAG
>JBJOGP010000031.1:0-13345 GCA_046048175.1 Bacteroidota bacterium | reverse complement strand
AAGGTGCGTGGATATACTGCCGGTCGTTTTTCTTTCAATGTAAAATCAGGTCGTTGCAATACCTGTGAAGGTGGGGGTATGCGTGTTATCGAAATGAATTTTTTACCTGATGTATACGTACACTGTTCTAGCTGCAATGGAAAACGATATAACCGGGAAACATTAGAAATTCGCTACAAAGGGAAATCTATCTCCGATGTATTAGAAATGACAGTAGAGGAAGCATTGACATTCTTTACTGCAGTGCCGTATCTATATAGAAAAATAAAAGTGTTGGAAGAAGTTGGTCTGGGATATATTACTCTTGGGCAGGCTGCCACTACATTGAGTGGAGGAGAAGCACAACGAATTAAACTCTCCACAGAACTCGCAAAGCGAGAAACTGGAAAAACGTTTTATATTTTGGATGAACCCACTACCGGGTTACATTTTGAAGACATTACACATTTAATGGATGTGCTCACTAAACTGGTAGATCGTGGTAACACAGTTTTAGTGATTGAGCACAATATGGATGTGATTAAAATGGCAGATCATATCATTGACCTTGGTCCAGAGGGTGGAGATGGAGGTGGTAAAATTTTATTTGAGGGTACTCCCGAAGAGTTAGTGAAGAAAACAAAAACACACACAGCTCGTTTCCTTAAGCAAGAGCTTGAGTAGCTCAGTGAAGTGGACGCCGCATGTGAATGTGGTCGATGCCATCTTCTAGGTAAACTTCCCCTTCGCGTTTAAATTGGAAAGAGCCGTAAAATTTCTCAAGGTATAATTGAGCACCAATTTCAATATCCTGGGAGTTGAATAAATGTTGGCACGCTTCAATAGACTTTTTCATAAGTAATCTACCAATGCCTTGTCTTCGTACCGATGCAGCAGTAACCACTCTTCCAATAGAACAGTTTTCGTACGCTAAACCGGGAGGTAGTAATCGAGTATAGGCGACTAGCTTTTCATTATTCCATCCGCACAAATGGTAGGATGAGTAATCTTTGTCATCCATATCTGGAAACACACAGTTTTGCTCCACTACAAAAATGGCTGAACGAAGTTTTAATAGTTCGTATAAATCGGAGTTCGTTAACTCCGAAAATTGTTGTAAGGTCCAACGGATTTCCATTATGCAGCCGTAGAAATTCTCTTGAGCGAAGCGATAGTGGCAAGAGGATCAGTAGATTTAAAAACAGTATTTCCTGCAACCAGAACATCTGCTCCTGCTTCTACAATGGATGGGGCATTTTCAAGTGTAACTCCGCCGTCAACTTCAATTAACGTAACCGCTCCGGCTAAATCAATCATCTTTCTTAGTTCGGTAATTTTTCGAAGTGTTGCCGGAATAAATTTTTGTCCACCAAAACCTGGGTTCACGCTCATCAGGCAAACTAAATCAATCTCTTTTATCAAGGGTTCTATCACGGAAACGGGTGTATGTGGGTTGACGGCAACGCCCGCTTTCATTCCCAGTTCTTTGATCTGTTGAATGGTTCTGTGTAAATGAATACAGGCTTCCACATGTACGGTCAAAATATCAGCACCCGCTTCTTTGAATGCAGTAAGATAGCGCTCAGGTTTTTCAATCATTAAGTGAACATCACATGTTTTGGTAGTTGCTTTTCTGAAAAAAGAAATGAGCATGGGACCAAAACTGATGTTAGGCACAAAGTTTCCATCCATCACATCCAGATGGTACCAATCAGCTTCGCTTTTGTTAAGCAAGTCGCAATCTGCCTGTAGTTGTAAAAAATTTGCAGAGAGAAGTGAGGGGGCGATTAGTGGCATAGGTGCAAGATAGTAATCATTTTTCAAGCCGTTGCAACCCTTGCCGTGCTTCTACAATAGTGCTATCCAAAGAAAGGGCTAATCTATAATGATAAATGGCAATTTCTTTTTTGTGTTGGGCCTCCGCTACTTTCCCAATCCAATAATGACCAGGAGCGTAAGTGGGAGCGATATCTCTTAAAAGCTCCAGCTCTTTTTTAGCATCATCACTCCTTTTTAAGGCAAGTAGTAAAGCCGCTTTTTCAATATAAGCTTCCAGAAAATTATAGTCGGCAACAATTGTCTTATCAAAAAACCCAATTGATCGGACTGTGTCTCCTTTTTCGGCATAGTAGATACCTAGATAGTAATAAGGTGAGGCGCCAGTTTGGGAATCCCCATTTTTAAGCAACGAGTCGCACAGTGGTAAAAGACGTTCATCACCTTTTTCTGCCCAGCCCAGTGCCCGATCGTAAATGTTTGTAAATGAAGGATCCGCGCTGGTAGTATCCTCCGGTATTACCTGTGATTCAGATTGCTGAGTTGTGTTGTTGCAGCTGGAAAGCAAAGTCACTACTAAAACGCCTAAAATAAAAGGAGCAATTCTGATAAACATGAAAATAGTTTTACAATCAATTGACTTTACATCCGCAAAGCAAAGATAACTTTGCGCTCTTCATTAAAACTAATATGAACTATATCAAATTGCATCAACACCCTGTTAAAGTTCTTGTGTGTTTTATTTTGGTTTTACTAAATCATCCTTTCCTCTTTGGGCAATCAACGGACTCATTGCGCTATTCGGAAGAATCGCATTTGCAAAACGTCCGTCAATTGACATTTGGGGGTGACAATGCGGAGGCCTACTGGAGCTACGATGGAAAATCGCTGGTTTTTCAACGTACCTCTGTTAAAGATGGAATTCCTTGTGACCAAATTTTTATAGGAAAGGTGCCTACTTCTCCCAATGAGAAATTTGAATATCGGTTAATTAGCACGGGCCAAGGAAGAACTACTTGTGCTTTTTTTACCAAAGACAACAAGCATGTCATCTATGCTTCTACACATCTGGCAAGCAAAGAATGTCCTCCAGTTCCGGATCGTGCACAGTATGGAAATAAATACATCTGGCCATTGTACAGGGGCTATGATATTTTCATGGCTGATCTAACCGGAAAAATTGTAAAGCAACTAACAAACTCTGCGTATTATGATGCAGAAGCTACGCTTTCTCCCGATGGTAAAAAGATGATTTATACCAGCACCAAAGATGGAGATATAGAGCTTTATATCATGGATTTAAAAACTGGGAAAGAAAATAGAGTCACTCATACATTAGGATATGATGGAGGTGCTTGGTTTAGTCCAGATGGAACCAAAATTATTTGGAGAGCATCTAGACCCACTACAGAAGAAGCAATTAAGGAATATAAAGAGTTGTTAGCGGCAGATTTGGTTGCGCCTACCAACATGGAAGTATGGGTGGCCAATGCAGACGGCTCTAATCCTCGGCAGGTGACAAACTATGGTCAGGCCAATTGGGCTCCTACGTTTATGCCGGATAGTAAGCGCATCATTTTTGCCTCTAATCATGAATACAAAAGAGGATTTCCTTTTAACCTCTATACCATTAATGAAGATGGAACTAATCTTCAAAAAGTGAGTCGGGATAAAGGATTTGATGCGTTTCCTATGTTCAGCCCAGATGGAAAAAAAATCGTTTTTGCGAGTAATCGTAATAACGGCGGCACCCGAGACACAAATGTCTTTATTGCAGACTGGGTAGAGTAAGAAAGGGTCCTTACATTTGTTTATCAAAACAAATACCTATGGAAACCGGATTGCTCCATTTACATAACTTACTTCGTTGGGTCGTATTGTTATTATTATTGCTGGGTCTTTTTCAGGCCTATGCTAAAAAGGAATCTATTCGTCAATCTAGTTTATGGTTGATGATTGCTTCTCATACAATGTTGCTAATTGGGCTTTACCAGACTATTGCAGGACGATTTGGTTGGCTCTCTCTTCAGTTGCCAGAGGGAACCTCTGTCATGAAAGACAAATTCTATCGCTTTTTTCTAATTGAGCATCCCGTGTTGATGATTACCTCAATTGTGTTGATTACAATGGCTAGAGGAAAGGCAAAGGCTTTAAATTTTCGCTCCGTATCCTGGTTATTGCTCATTGCATTGCTACTAATTCTTGCGGGCATTCCATGGCCAGGAAGGGCTGATATTGGAAGACCGCTTTTTCCTGGTGCTTAATTTAACTCAAGCTGTATGCCACATTATCATAAGCTAGGCGCTATTCCACATAAAAGACACACGCAGTTCAGAAAGCCTGATGGTTCTTTGTATAGCGAGCAACTTTTTTCAACGGAAGGGTTTAGTGATGATTATTCGTTGCTTTATCATTGTCACCCACCTACACAGATCATTAAAACAGAGCCTCAGCAAGACGTGTCTCCGCAAATCGCAGAGGAAAAGATGCTGAAGCACCGCAGTTTTGAAGGATTTAATATAAAGCCGGCTGCTGATTATTTAGAGAGTCGGGTTCCGGTTCTTGTCAATAATGATTGTCACATTGTACTGGCTTCTCCTCAGCAGAGTATGACTTCCTATTTTTACAAGAATGCCGACGCAGATGAGTTGATTTTTGTGCATGAAGGAACGGGGAAAGTAATTACACAATACGGTCAATTACCATTTTCATATGGCGATTATATTGTTCTTCCACGCGGAACGATTTATCAAATTCATTTTGATACACCTGAAAATCGCCTTTTTATAGTAGAGTCTTTTACCCCGTTGCGTTATCCTAAACGCTACATGAGTAAGTACGGTCAGCTGATGGAACATTCTCCTTATTGTGAAAGAGATATTCGTCCGCCACAGGATTTATTGACCTATGATGAGAAAGGAGATTTCTTGATTCGGGCTAAGAAAAAGGGAGTCTTATATGGGCTCCATTATGGAACACATCCTTTTGATGTGGTTGGGTGGGATGGATGCTGTTACCCTTACATTTTTTCTATCCACGACTTTGAGCCTATCACGGGAAGGGTGCATTTGCCTCCGCCAACTCACCAAACCTTTGAGACGAATAGTTTTGTGGTTTGTTCTTTTGTTCCTCGCCTCTATGATTATCATCCTCTAGCTATACCTGCTCCGTATAATCACAGCAACATTGATAGTGACGAAGTCATTTACTACGTGGATGGCGATTTTATGAGTCGCAAACGAGTAACCAGAGGGATGATTACCCTTCACCCCGCAGGAATTCCTCATGGTCCACATCCAGGAGCTGTTGAAAAGAGCATTGGTGCCAAAGAAACCAAGGAATTGGCGGTCATGGTCGACACCTTTCGACCCCTCATGCTGACCAAGCAGGCCTTAGGCATTGAAAATCAAGACTATGTGATGAGCTGGGCTGAGTAATCTCGGAGTAGCTAAAATTTTACGGTTTTTCTTCGTTATTCACTGATAACGACCTATCTTTGCACCCCTTAAAATCGTATGTCGAAACAACCGCTGATCAAGCAGGATGGAGTCATTTTAGAAGCATTGTCAAATGCAATGTTCAGAGTTAAACTCGAAAATGGCCATGAAATCCTCGCAACGATCTCTGGAAAAATGCGAATGAACTACATCCGTATTTTACCTGGCGATAAGGTTGGTGTGGAACTTTCTCCATATGATTTAACTAGGGGACGGATCAATTTCCGTTATAAATAAGACAGACAAACTAATTATCGATGAAAGTAAGAGCCTCCATCAAAAAGCGCAGCGCGGACTGTAAGATTGTTCGTCGCAAGGGCAAGTTGTACATCATCAACAAAAAGAATCCTCGTTATAAACAACGTCAGGGTTAATCTAATTAAGCAAACCAATCAATAACAATAATCAGCTATGGCTCGTATCGCCGGTGTCGACTTACCAAAAAACAAGAGAGGAGAAATTGGACTGACCTATATCTATGGAATCGGTCCTGCTACGGCTCGTTACATCCTCGACAAAAACAATATTGATTATAATAAAAAGGTCAATGAGTGGAACGATGATGAACTGAACGGGATTCGTTCGGTAATCACCGAGGAGTTAAAGGTAGAAGGACAATTACGTTCTGAAGTGCAAATGAGCATCAAACGTTTATTGGATATCGCTTGTTACCGTGGTCTTCGTCATCGTAAAGGTCTTCCTGTTCGTGGACAACGTACTAAAACAAATAGCCGTACACGTAAAGGAAAGCGTAAGACCGTTGCGGGTAAGAAGAAGGCTCCTAAGAAATAATTAATTTAATCGACTACCTCAAGTAAGAAAATGGCAAAAGCACAACAACAGCAGCCCAGCGCAAAAGCAGCTGCTAAAAAAAGAGTGGTAAAAGTAGATGCTTACGGAGATGCACACATTTCCGCCACATTCAATAATATCATTGTGAGTCTGACTAACAAAACAGGTCAGGTTATTTCTTGGAGCAGCGCCGGTAAAATGGGTTTCCGCGGTTCTAAGAAAAATACTCCTTACGCTGCGCAAATGGCTGCTGCAGATGCTGCAAAAACAGCATTTGATGCAGGTTTGAAGCGTGTTGATGTATATGTGAAAGGTCCAGGTTCTGGTCGTGAGAGTGCCATTCGTTCCCTTTCTCAAAGCGGAATTGAAGTGGTAATGATCAAGGATGTAACTCCCATTCCACACAATGGTTGCCGTCCTCCCAAGAAAAGAAGAGTATAATTTGACATACTGACGCCAGTCGTTTCATTTTATTAAAGGGTGCGCGATTAATTTTTTTAAAGCTTTTTACCGATCGCAGCACCGGATTTTAAAAAAGCTTAAATGAATAAGTACTATGGCACGTTACAATGGTCCTAAGACCAAGATCTCCCGTATTTTCGGGGAGCCCATTTTGGGTAATGGAAAATGGCTCGGGAAAAACAGCAATCCTCCCGGTCAACACGGTGATAAGCGTAAGCGTAAAACCCTTGGGGAATATGCTTTACAGCTTCGTGAAAAGCAAAAAGCTAAATACACCTATGGTGTATTAGAAAAACAATTCCGTAAAACATTTGAAGAGGCTGCTCGTCGCAAGGGAGTTACCGGTGAAAATCTAATCAAATTGCTTGAAGCAAGATTAGATAATACCGTGTTCCGCATGGGTATTGCTCCTTCTCGTCCTGCTGCTCGTCAGTTAGTGAGCCACAAGCATATTGAAGTGAATGGTCATGTAGTAAACATTCCATCTTGCTCATTGAAGCCAGGTGATGTGATTACAATTAAAGACAGCAGCCGCGGTCGTACTTCTATCACATCTGCTATTCGTGGAAAGAATCCTAAGTTCAGCTGGGTTGATTTTAATGAGACTGAAATGAAAGGAACTTTCATCACTTACCCAGAGCGTGAGAGTGTTCCTGAGAATATCAAGGAGCAGTTAATCGTCGAATTGTATTCTAAGTAATAAAATAATCCATCCCATGGCAATCTTAAATTTTCAAAAACCAGATAAAATTGTTCTTCAGAAATCTAGTGATTTCAATGCATTGTTCGAGTTCCGTCCTTTGGAGCCCGGATACGGTGTAACAATCGGTAATGCACTGCGTCGCGTTCTTCTCAATTCATTGGAAGGGTACGCCATTGTGGGAATTAAGATTGAAGGAGTAGAACATGAATTTGCTACACTGAAAGGTGTGAGTGAAGACGTTGTTGAAATGTTGCTCAATTTGAAGCAGGTGCGTTTCAAAAAAATCGGCGATCAGGATATCACTACAGAAAAAATTAGTCTTTCAATCAAAAATAAAACTGAGTTCACAGCTGGTTTTATTGGAGAGAATACACAGCTTTTCCAAGTGATGAACCCAGAGTTGTTGATTTGTACATTGGATAGCACAGCTCGCCTTGAAATGGAATTGACCATTGGAAAAGGTCGTGGGTATGTTCCTGCAGAAGACAACAAACCTAAAGAGGCTGTATTAGGATATATTCCAACTGACTCAATTTTCACTCCTATCAAGAATGTGAAATACAGCATTGAGAATACCCGTGTCGAGCAGCGTACTGACTTTGAAAAACTCATCATGGAAGTTTCAACGGATGGTACCATCCATCCAGAAGAAGCTGTGAAGCAGGCTTCTAGAATCTTGATTCAACACTTGATGATCATTACGGATGAAAATATCACGTTTGATAATAAAGAAGAGAAGAAAGAAGACCTGGTTGATGAGCAAACACTTCAGTTGCGTAAAGTGTTGAAGACTCCATTGGAAGATTTAGATCTTTCCGTACGTGCCTTCAACTGCTTGAAAGCCGCAAAGATCAATTCACTTAGTGAATTAGTGCAGTATGAGCAAGAGGACCTGATGAAGTTCCGCAACTTTGGTCAGAAGTCACTTTCTGAAATTGAGCAGGTGCTTTCAGAGCGCGGCTTACATTTTGGAATGGATCTTGCCAAAATGGGTATCGACGTTAGCGAATTCTAATTTTCATTAACCGTAGTTCATTAATGGGCTACAAACGTTGCAATTCCTGACACGGTGCAACGTCTAAAAAACAATAGTCATGCGTCACGGAGACAAAGTAAACAACCTGGGTCGTACCAAAGCACACCGCGAGGCCCTTTTAAGTAATCTAGCTTGCCAGCTAATCCAGCACAAGCGTATTGTAACCACTACTGCGAAAGCAAAAGCGCTTCGTGTGTATGTTGAGCCCCTAATCACAAAAGGAAAGGATAATACAACGCATCAGCGCCGTATTGTATTCGGATACCTTCAGGATAAAGAGGCAGTGAAAGAATTATTTGGTGCCGTTGCTGAAAAAGTAGCGGGTCGTCCAGGTGGATATACGCGTATTCTCAAATTGAGAAATCGTGTTGGAGACAATGCTGATATATCCATGATTGAGTTGGTAGATTTTAACGATATCTACAAAAAGGGTGGTGAAGAAAAAGCAGCTGCTAAGAAAACACGCCGTTCTGGAAGTCGTAAAAAAGCTACTGAAAAAACTGCAGAAGCTGCTCCTGCAACTGAAGCTACTGAAGGAACCAGTAACGAGTAATAACCAACCAAAACTAACTCGCGATAAATGCTCTCCCAACTGGAGAGCATTTTTTTGCCCCTCCAATCTGTTATTTTTGCGAATCAATCACTTGCTATGAGAAAAGTATCCGTTGGCATTGTTCAAATGAGTTGTGTGGCTGACAAAGCCGCTAACTTACAAAAAGCAATTGCCGGAATTGAACAAGCTGCTGCAAATGGTGCACAAATTGTTTGCTTGCAAGAGTTGTTTACTTCACTTTATTTCTGCGATGTAGAAGCCTATGAAAATTTTCAATTGGCTGAATCGATTCCGGGTCCTTCCACTGAAAAAATTCAAGCGGTAGCCAAGGCAAAAGGAGTAGTTGTAATTGCCTCCTTGTTTGAAAAAAGAGCAGAAGGGTTATATCATAATACTACTGCAGTGATTGACGCGGATGGAACGTATTTGGGAAAATATCGAAAGATGCATATCCCTGATGATCCGGCTTATTATGAAAAGTTTTATTTCACTCCAGGTGATTTGGGGTACAAGGTCTTCCAGACCAAATTTGCAAAGATTGGTGTATTGATTTGTTGGGATCAATGGTATCCGGAAGCAGCCCGCATCACTTCGTTGATGGGAGCCGAAATTCTATTTTATCCTACTGCAATTGGATGGGCTACCTCACAGGATCCAGCTACCAATACAGAGCAGTACGGCGCTTGGCAAACGATTCAGCGTAGCCATGCAGTTGCAAACGGCGTACACGTTGTTAGTGTAAATAGGGTGGGCATGGAACAAAATGGAGCCATGCAGTTTTGGGGAGGTTCCTTTGTGTCTAATCCCTTTGGTAGCATCCTTTATCAGGGCACACACGACCAAGAAGAAATAAAAGTTATCGATATCGATCTTTCTAAAACTGATCATTACAGAACGCACTGGCCATTTTTACGCGATCGTCGTATCGATTCTTATGATCCTATCACCAAGCGTTATGTTGATGAATCTTGATCGTCCCACTCCGCGTGAGCAGGGATATTATTTTCCTGCAGAATTTGCTCCACATGTAGCCACTTGGTTAAGTTGGCCACATAAAGAGGCTTCGTGGCCAGGAAAAATTCATTCTATTTTTCCTTCGTATGCACAGTTCATTAAAGAATTAGTAAAAGGAGAAGAGGTTAAGATCAATGTGGTGAATACAGCCATGCAACAATTTGCCACACAGACGCTCGAAAAGACTGGTGTGGATCTTTCTCGTGTTCAGTTTTTTCTTCACCCCACTAATGATGCCTGGTGTAGAGACCATGGTCCTGCATTTTTGATTAATCCCTCAGCAGCACAGCCTAAAGTAATTGTAGATTGGGGGTATAATGCATGGGGTGATAAATATCCTCCCTACGATTTGGATGATGTTATTCCAACCTTGATTGCTCGTCATTATAATTATCCTGTTTACAACCCAGGAATTGTAATGGAAGGAGGATCAGTTGAGTTTAACGGAGCGGGCACTGTGCTAACCTCTACTGCTTGTCTATTAAACCCCAATCGAAATCCACATTTGAATCAAGCGCAAATAGAGGAATATCTCCGCGCCTATTACGGAGTAGAACAGGTATTATGGGTCGACGAAGGAATTGTAGGTGATGATACCGATGGACATATTGATGATACTGTTCGATTTGTGAATGAAGACACCGTGCTTACCGTAGTAGAGACAAATCGTTCCGATGAAAACTATTCCTTGTTGCAACACAATCTCAAACAATTAAAATCGATGCGTCTCTCAAGTGGGAAGCAGCTCAATATTGTTGAAATTCCTATGCCAGAGCCTCTTTCATATGAAGGGCAACGTTTGCCTTGCTCATATGCCAATTTCTACATTGCCAATCAATCTGTCATTGTTCCTGTTTTTAATTCAAAAAATGACGATAAGGCCTTGCAATTAATCGAGGAGTGTTTCCCTGGTCGCCAGGTTATTGGAATTGACTCTACTGATATTATCTGGGGATTAGGCAGTTTTCATTGCCTGAGTCAACAGGAGCCTGCTGTTTAACGGCTATTTTGGTTACTTTGATTTTAAATAAATCAGCTATTTTTGCTGAATTTGTTTTTTACCCACTAACTAGTATTCATGCCACAACAATCTACTCCTGCTCTTTTGGTACTCGCTGATGGAACCGTGCATCATGGCCGGGCTTATGGTGCAATTGGAACTACCACGGGTGAGATTTGTTTTAATACCGGAATGACCGGCTATCAGGAAGTTTTTACGGACCCTAGTTATTTTGGTCAGATCCTAATTATGAATGCGGCACATATTGGGAATTATGGTGTGAAGCCTGAGGATGTGGAGTCTTCCAGTGTTAAGATTAACGGATTGATTGGCCGCAATTTGGAAGAGCTGTACTCTCGTAAACAAGCTAATGGTTCACTTGATGAATATTTAAAATCAAATGGAGTAGTATCCATTGAAGGAGTAGATACTCGGTCATTGGTAGCACAGATTCGTACGAAGGGCGCCATGAATTGTATTATTTCTTCTGAAACTACCGATGTAGAAGCACTAAAGAAGCAGTTGCAGCAAGTACCCAATATGGATGGACTAGAGTTGGCTTCGAAAGTGAGCACTACCCAGTCCTATGAAATGGGAGATGCCTCTTCTTCTATTCGTATTGCAGTGATGGATTATGGTGTAAAAAGAAATATTCTGCAGTGTATGGTAGATCGCGGAGCGTTTGTAAAAGTGTTTCCGGCAAAAACTACATTAGCAGAAGTGAAGCAGTTTCAACCTAATGGCTATTTTATTTCTAATGGTCCTGGTGATCCAGCTCCAATGGATTATGCTATTTCTTTTGTCAAAGAAGTATTGAAAGAAAACAAACCTGTTTTTGGAATTTGTTTAGGACATCAGTTACTAGCACTGGCTAACGGAATTCCTACATTCAAGATGCACCATGGACATAGAGGACTTAACCACCCTGTGAAAAATCTGATCAGTGGACGCTCTGAGATCACTACTCAAAACCATGGTTTTGGTGTGGATCCCGAAGCAGTTAAAAAAGCAGATCATATTGAAATCACCCATGTCAATCTCAATGATCAATCTATTGAGGGGATTCGCGTCAAGGGAAAACCAGCTTTTTCTGTACAATACCATCCGGAAGCAACTCCCGGACCCCATGATAGTCGTTATTTATTTGACGACTTTATCGGAATGATTCAGGCTTCGAAAAACTAACAATGAAAATTGCCATCCTCAATGGTCCTAATTTAAATCTGCTTGGAAAGCGGGAGCCTGCTCTTTATGGTCAACAGTCTTTTGAGGATTTTTTTTCTGCGTTAACGTCTCGTTATCCTTCTGTCACTTTTTCTTATTTTCAAAGTAATGTGGAAGGGGAACTCATCAACGAATTACACCGTGTTGGGTTTGATTTTGATGGCATCATTTTTAATCCTGGAGGGTATACGCACACCTCTGTTGCAATTGGAGATGCAGTAGCGGCTATACGTACTCCCGTACTGGAAGTGCATATCTCCAATGTTCATGCCCGAGAAGAATTTCGTAGACATTCCTTTGTAAGCCCTCACGCTGTGGGTGTGTTGGCTGGCCTGGGTCTACAAGGTTATGAATTAGCGTTGCAGTGTTTTTTGAATCGCGCTTAGCTTACCAACATATAAGCTGCGTCCATGCGTCCCAATTACAATTTCATTTTCTCTTTGCTGAATGGCAATGTCATGTACGGGTACTGACTTGGGCAAACCAGCATGCCACCCTTTATAGGTTTGTCCGCCGTCCCAACTTACATACACGCCTCCATCTGTGCCTACATAGAGGATAGAAGGATTTGCGGGGTCTTCACGTATTACATTTACGGGTTCTAGGGGAAGGTTTCCTGCAATGTCCTTCCAGGTTTGTCCACCGTCGTCACTCACAAACACATAGGGATTAAAATGGTCATGACGATAACCATTGAGCGTAACATAAACACGATTCTCTTTGTGTTGAGAGGCAACAATTCTGCTTACCCATAAGTTTTTTGTTTCAAGGCCAGTTGTAGCAGTGGGACTTGTCTTCTTTTTGTTGGTTGTTACCGCTTGTTGATGCAAGGCGGTCCAAGTATATCCGCCATCTGAGGAGCGGTAGATTTTTCCATCATCACTACCTGTATATAATAGGCCCATACGAAGTGGAGATTCTTCGATCGATGTTAAGGTGCCATAGGGAACATTTCCTTTAATGCCACCTCCTGTTAAATCACTACTGAGCGCGATTAACGAATCACCTTTATTGAGTGAACGATGTAGACGATTGCTGCCATAGTATAAAATATCAGGTTGATGACGACTCAATAAAATGGGTGTTTGCCAATTGAAACGCAACGGCTTTTCGCCGAGCTCATGTTGAGGGCGAATGAATTTTCCTCCACCACGTTTGTCTTTGTTATAGCGCGCATACGAACCAAACTGTGAGCCAGAATAAACTGTGCTGTTATCTCTTTTATCCACTTGGGCCTGCATACCATCACCGCCATTAATCATGCGATAAGCATACTGCCCATCGTCTGTCCATCCGATGCTTTCTTTGT
>JBJOGP010000030.1:0-13638 GCA_046048175.1 Bacteroidota bacterium | reverse complement strand
AGTGGTAAATGACGGCATTCGTCAAGAAGGTCAACAGTGGGGAGAAGAACATGGTTTAGAAATTGACGAACTCAGTGTAAATCGAGTGGAGATTTTAAAAGGACCTTCTTCCTTGTTATATGGAAGCAATGCCTTAGCAGGGGTGATTCATTTTCTATCTGCCCCACCTGTTGAAGAAGGTACAATGAAAGGTAGGGTTGTTAGCAACTATCAAACGAATGGGAACCTGCATAATACCCATATTCAGCTAGGCGGCAATAACAAAGGCTTCAATTGGAGTAGCTACGGTAGTTTGAAAAGTGCAGCTGATTATTCAAACAAATTTGATGGGAAGGTGCTGAATTCACGGTTTAATGAGATAAATGCAGGCGGACACATCGGAATCAATAAAAAATGGGGATATACGCATCTGTTAGTTTCAAGTTTTAATCAGCATTTAGGAATAGTAGAAGGTGAAAGGGATGATGCAACAGGTAATTTTATATTATACGGAGGAACCCCTTTGGAGCGAGTGGCAACCCAATCTGATTTCAGGGGAAGAGAAATGTTGATTCCTAACCAACAAATACAACATTTTAAATTGGTTGCTGATAATTCGATTGCAATTGGTAAAAGTCGTTTGAAAATTGGATTAGGTTGGCAACAGAACCTACGTAAAGAGTTTGGAGAGCCAGAAGAGCCAAAAGCGGAGGAATTGTATTTTGATTTGAGCACGTTTAATTATACGTTGCATTGGCAATTGCCCGAAAAAAATGAGTGGCATACTACTCTCGGTCTAAATGGTATGCAACAGCAAAACACAAACAGGGGAGAAGAGCGTTTGATTCCGGATTATAATCTATTTGATGCCGGATTCTTTTTATTTACACAGCGGTTACAGAATAAAATATCCTGGAGTGGTGGACTTCGCTTTGATGCGCGTGCGATTGAAGGAAGTGCCTTCCAAGAAAATGGGCAACTTAAGTTTTCTTCTTTCAAGAAAAATTTTTCCAATTGGTCAGGAAGTGTTGGAGTTAGTTATGAGCCAACTTCTTCAGTCGTAATAAAGGCAAATGTAGCAAGAGGGTTCAGGGCGCCATCTTTATCCGAATTGGCCAGTAATGGAGCGCATGAAGGAACTAATCGATATGAGTATGGCAGGTTAGATTTGCGTTCTGAGACTAGTTTACAAGGGGATTTGGGTTTAGAGTTGCAGTTTGAACATTTTGGAATTGGGCTGAGTACTTTTTATAATCAAATCAATGATTTTATTTTTTATCGGAAATTAAATTCTGTGCAAGGGGGTGATTCTACTCTTTTGCTAAATGGAGAAGAACTTACTGCTTTTGCTTTTCAGCAAAATACTGCACGATTGCAGGGGATAGAATTCAATATGGATATTCATCCGCATCCATTAGATTGGTTACATATTGAAAATAGCTTTTCATTGGTAAGAGGAAAATTTAATAGCGATATTGATCCCGCTATTGCGGGAAGTAATCAACTGCCTTTGATGCCCGCACCAAGGTGGAATGGTGAGATAAGAGGAGATTTTCAAAAAGGATGGGGTTCTTTTCGCCAAGTGTATGTAAAGCTGGTAGCACAACAAACATTTTCTCAGGATCGATTTTTCACGGGGTTCAATACAGAAACGAGAACTCCTTCTTATTTATTGGTTGATGCGGGTGCTGGGTTTTCAATGATAAACCGAAATAAAAAAACAGTCGCAACAATTCATCTAGCTGCTACAAACCTTGGAGATGTAGCGTGGCAATCGCACACTAGTCGATTAAAGTACACTGCGGAAAATCTTCAAACGGGAAGGATGGGTGTGTTCAATAGAGGGCGTAATTTTTCAATTCGCGTGGTCGTGCCTTTTAAGTGGGAGCAGGTTCGCTAGTTTATTCAGCAATCTCTTTTCTTTCCCCGATCTGCTGCCTCCACATGGCGTAATAGAGTCCCTTTTCCTGGAGCAGCGTTTCATGTTTTCCGGTTTCTACCACTTCTCCTTTTTCCAATACATAAATTCTGTCTGCATGCATAATGGTAGATAGCCGGTGTGCAATTAGGATAGTGATTTGCTTTCCTGATTTGGAAACCTCTCGTATGGTGAGTGAGATTTCTTCTTCTGTTAGCGAATCTAATGCAGAAGTAGCTTCGTCAAACAGTAATAGTTTAGGTTTACGTAATAAGGCACGTGCAATCGAGAGACGTTGTTTTTCTCCACCGGATAGTTTAAGACCGCCCTCGCCAATCATCGTGTCAAGACCATTGTCAGCTCTATTTAATAAATTTTGACAGGCTGCCTTTTGTAGAACATCTAGTAATTCTTGTTCGGTTGCTGTAGGATTAACAAAGAAGAGATTCTCTCTAATCGTGCCAGAAAAAAGTTGTGTATCCTGTGTGACAAATCCAATTTGATTGCGAAGGTCTTCAAAGTTGATACTGTCTTCGTCAATTCCATTATAGAGAATTCGTCCGCTCTCTGGTCTATATAGACCCACTAATAATTTCATCATAGTGGTTTTACCAGAACCCGATGGTCCTACAAATGCAATCGTTTCACCTGTTTTTACTTCGAAGCTAATACCATTTAATGCTTTTTGTCGGGCTGTTGGATGCTGGAAACCTACATTTTCAAACTCTAATTTTTGGATACCTCCTAGCGGGGTGGGAGAAGCGGGCACTCTTTCCGGTTCTTTTTCCATTAGTTGGTTAAAATTCTCTAAAGAGGTTTGCGCTTCCCGGTAGGTGAGGATGATATTTCCTATTTCTTGGAGCGGTCCAAAAACAAAGAAGGAAAAAATTTGCATAGTGACGAGCTCCCCTGCATTCATTTCATGGCGAAAAATCAACACCAGCAACATAAAGAGAATGACTTGACGAAGCGTATTGACAAAAGTGCCTTGTAAAAAGCTGATGCTTCTGATTTTTTTTACTTTGGTTAATTCCAGCCCCAGAATTTTAAATGTGTTTCGATTCAGGCGAGCTACTTCCTGTTCGGTGAGGCCAAGACTTTTTACTAACTCAATGTTGCGAAGTGATTCGGTGGTAGAACCGGCTAATGCAGTTGTTTGTGATACAATTTTTTTCTGTATCACTTTGACCTTCTTACTAAATAAGTTTGAGAAATATACCAGTAGAAAAATGCCACCAAAATAAAAAATAGGAAGTCTCCAATCTATGGCGGTTGCATAAACGGCTACAAAAATGATTCCTATAATTACGGGGAATAATACATTGATAAAAGAAGATACCAGACGCTCTGTGTCCACTCTTACTTTTTGTAGAATACTTAATGTTTCTCCGCTACGCGCATCTTCAAATTCTCGAAAGGGGAGTTTCATAGCATGTTGAAGGCCCTCTGTAAATACTGCTGCTCCAAATTTTTGAGTAATTAAGTTGAGCGTGTAATCTTGAAAGGCCTTGGCAATTCGGCTTACCATTGCCACGGTCACCGAGGCGGCGAGTAGGGCCAGTACACCATAATGAGGAAGCGGTTGAAAGGAAAAGAAGAATTTTTTATAAGTGTATTCCGCTGGATGTTGCGAAAAATCATTGGCCAGGTTCACCAATTTTCCAAAAATTATAGGGTCCACCAATGAAAAGCCAATGTTGGTGGCAGATAATATCAGTACGAGGCTTACCAGCCAGCGATGAGGTTTTAAATAGCGAAAAAGTATTTTCATGTACACAGATTAAACTGCGGCAAAGGTCGTTTAAAATGATCATTGAAATGTCAATTATAATTCTTGTCTGTCTAAATTTCGGAAACTGATGGCCTCTGCTAAGTGAATGGGTTGGATAATTTCGGTCTGATCCAAATCCGCAATAGTTTGTGCGATTTTTAAAATTTTGTCGTAGGCCCTAATGGATAGATTCAACTTGTTTAAAGCGGTTGCTATTAATTTTTTCCCTGCATCATCTAGTTTGCATTTTTGCTGAACAGCTTTGGGCGTAGCTTGGCCATTACAATTAATCTTATCGAATTGTTTCCATCTTTCCTGTTGCAGGGCTCGTGCTGCTTTGATAGCATCAATCGTTGTGATAGAATTCCCTTTTTGGGGTTTGGAATTTTTTAATAGGTCAGATTTGTCAACAGGGTTCACTTCTACATGCAAATCAATTCGGTCTAGTAATGGACCAGAAATTTTATTTCTATATCGATAAATTGCTCCAGGAGGACAAGCACAGTTTTTAGTAGGATGTGTAAAATAGCCGCATGGACAGGGATTCATTGCCGCAATCAATTGAAAGTTGGCAGGATACACACGGGTTTGCCCGCCTCTTGATAGTGCAATTCTATATTCTTCCAACGGCTGCCGAAGGGCCTCTAAGACGTTACGTTTGAATTCAGGTAATTCGTCTAAAAAAAGAACCCCATGATGTGCCAGTGTAATTTCTCCAGGTTGTAGTGTGCGTCCACCTCCAATCAAACCTGCATCTGAAAGTGAATGGTGTGGATTTCTGAAAGGTCTTTTTAAGCTGTGTGCATCAAAACCTACGGGTAATCCAATTGCAGAAAAGATTTTAAAGGTATCGATAGCTTCTTGTGAAGATAGGGGCGGTAATAGCGCAGGAAGTTTTTTTGCCAACATTGTTTTACCTGCACCCGGCGGGCCTATAAATAGTAAATGATGACCACCTGCTGCTGCAATTTCAAGGGCACGCTTTGCAAAGGATTGTCCATAAATTTCGGCGAGTGGGTTTTCTTGTTCAGAAGTTGTTTCAACAGGAGCCGCAGTCATTTTAAATGCATGAAGACGCTGTTCCTTGTTTGAAAAAAAATTAACCACATCCAGTATATGGGAAGCTCCCCAAATTGTAAATGGAGTTGCGATCAATAGTTCGTTTAAGTTTTCTTTCGGTAAAATGATTCCATCGAATCCATCTTCCTGTGCTTGTAGTACAATGGGAAGTGCTCCTTTTATAGAACGAATGGAGCCGTCTAATGCAAGCTCTCCCATTAGAACATATTTTTTTAGTAAGTGCGACTGGTTTAGTTGCCCCGAAGCTGCTAGAATTCCAATTGCGATAGGAAGATCAAATGCTGTCCCGCTTTTTCGAATATCTGCGGGAGCCAGATTAATTACCAATTTAGTTCTGGGAAACCGGAAACCATTTGTCTTGAATGTACTTTCAATTCTCTCCAGGCTTTCACGAACAGCACTATCCGGTAGTCCCACCATCGTCGAAGACTTACCTGTTAGTAGCCAGTTTACTTCAATATGTATACAGTGCGCTTCAATGCCTACCAATGCACTGCCAAAAACAGTAACGAACATACTTCAATCTAACCGATTGACTTTTTGAAGTCAATAGCGTTGCTTTTGCAATTACTAGTTTTTTTCCTTGTAAAGTGGGGGAATATTTCTTATCCCTCTAAGTGGATGGCGAATACAATCATTCTACTTTGAATGCGATCAATTACACTGGAAAAGCGTAAGTTCTCGTCACGGGCATGAATATTTCGACTTCCATTACTGATTTTTATCTCTGGAGAAAAAATAAAAGTGGGGAAATAAAAATTAAATCCCACGCCAAATTCTGGGCCCCAATCATTTTTTTCAATTTTGATTAGCTCTTCCGCTCTTTTGGCTCTTGCATTACTGGCCATGTCAATATCTCCTTTGATACCCGCGAGTGTATAAATTCTAAAATTGCCAATCCGGTCACTTTGAAATTTAACATGCACGGGAAAAGACATGATAACGGATTCTACTTTTTTGAATACTTCTGTCTCATTGAAAGAAGATGGGTCAGGATAGCTGAGTTTATATCGGATACTTCTATCAGCAAAAAATAATTGAGGATTGAATCTAACCTGAAAACGATTCGAAAGACGAAGCGTACCTGATAGTCCTAATGAAGCGCCTCCTGTATTAGTGGGCTCTGCAACTAGTACGCTATCATCTTGTAAAAAACGTGGATGAAAACTGGTATGGAATCGTGTGCTATTTCCAGCAATCGTGATTCCAAAATAGTAGGGTTTGCTATCATGGTCAGGAAGGTTAATCTCCAACTGGCTTTGGCTGAATTGCGCAAATGTGCAATTCAGAAATCCCACTGTGATCAACAGGGTTAGTGCTATTTTTTTTGTGCAGTGTAAATACAACATATTCCAAAAGTCAACGATTCGTACCGCACTTCTGTATAACCCGCTTCTTCAAGCAAATTGCAAAAAGTGGTTCGGTCAGGAAATGCGTTAGTCGATTTATTTAGGTAGGCATAAGCCTGGTGATCGGTGTTGAATAGGCGAGCAAAAAAAGGAGCTATTTGCTGCATATACAGGTTGTAAATAAATTTTATAAACCAATTACGTGGCGTTGAAAATTCCAGTACCATCAATTGGCCGCCAGATTTTAAAACTCGAAGCATTTCAGTGAGTCCGGCATGCAGATTTTCAAAGTTCCTTACTCCAAACGCTACCATTACTGCATCAAACGAATTCGAGGGGCTGTTTATTGTTTCGGCATCGCCTGTCTCAAGACTAATCTTGTGAGCTAATTGACGGGCTTTAATTTTTTCTTTACCCAGTTGTAGCATTCCCGTAGAAATATCAATTCCTTTAATCTGTTCAGGTTGTAAAAGTTCATGGGCCATTAGTGCTAAATCTGCAGTTCCTGTTGCTACATCCAAAATTTGCTTCGGCTTATTTTTTTTGAGTTTCATAAGGGCTTTCTTTCGCCATGCTTTATCAATACGGGCCGATAAAAAGCGATTCATGAAGTCGTAACGACCAGCAATACGGTCGAACATTTCGGCGACCTGTACTTTTTTTGCCTTGTCAGAATCAGAAAGCGGAGTAATGGAATCGTGCGGAAGCGACATAGCGCAAAGGTACGCTCCCGGGCTCAGATTGTGGGTTGTCTTGAGGTTTCGCCTGAATGTATTTACTTCGTGCTAACAATGAAAAAAGAACCCACTTTGCAAGCCCAGTATGTGGTGAGTAGTGAAACCCACAAGCAATGTCCAAAAGCAGATCGGCCGGAGTTCGCTTTCATTGGTCGTAGCAATGTTGGTAAATCTTCTTTGATCAATTTAATCACTGGCTCAACTAAACTTGCACGCACCTCTGCAACGCCTGGAAAGACACGGCTCATCAATCATTTTGATATTATTGATACAGACAAAAAAAAGTGGTACTTGGTGGATTTACCTGGCTATGGCTATGCTGCTACTGTTTCTCAAAAAGCACGTCGTAATTGGGGAAATATGATTGAGTCGTACATCCGTAAGCGAGAAAATCTGATCAGTTTATTTGTGTTGATTGATAGCAGACATGAGCCTCAACCTATCGATATTGATTTTATCAATCAACTTGGCGAGTGGCAAATTCCTTTCAGTATAATCTTTACAAAAATTGATAAGAATAAACCCGGTGCAACAAAACGAAACGTTGAACAATTTACGAACCGGTTATTGGAGAATTGGGAAGCGCTGCCTCCCGTTTTTTTAACTTCCGCTGTTACTAAAGTGGGTCGATCAGAAATTCTCGACCATATTCGCAACTTGCTAAAAAGCTAATACTAGTTGACCATTTTATTGGCACAGCTGGTACTTGCAAACGCCTCTGGTTTTGCTTTAAAGGCAAACCCCATTCCTAAAATATAGCCCATCGCCTCACGAAGCGCATCGTTGCTTTTGAATTGTGGGTTGGTATTGATATCTGCGTGCACTTCCATGTCCACATCATATTTATTAAATAGTGGGCAGAGTTGATAGGCAATCTCAATGCTTTTTGAAACTTCTGTTAGCATTCGTTCTTTTATAGTGAAACTCTGTCTGGTTTTTTCATTGCTGATGAACATAAAGCCGCCTTGCCCTTCTCGCAGAAATACGATCACGGTGGCAAACTCAGTTTCTTTTCCTTTTACTTGTGAATCTGTTCCAATACAAACTTTTAAACGGATTCCTTTATTGGTTTCTCGTTGAATCGCAATTTCAACGGCTTCAAAAATGGGGAGCTCTACAGCATCGCCATTAAACTTTCTCCATTGCATGAGTAAATAGGTTTTCCTAATTTACCTCAGGAATTGTTTTACTTCTTCAACTTAACCGCAGAAGATATGCACAGTTGTGTTATCAAATTGTGAATCGACCTTAATACTGGCCTGTATGTAGCAAAACCAATGTACAGGCCTCAAGGGGTTGAATGCCCGCCTGTTTTGCTAGGTCCGCTAATTCTTCATTTTCCGTGCCCGGATTAAAAATGAGCCGTTTAGGTTGCAGCTCAAGGATATAATCGTAGTAAGGTTTTTGCCTTTCGGGGGATAAATACAACGTAATAGTATCTATGGAGGGGCAGTCTATTTGTGTTGTTTCAATAGGGGTTGTTCCCACTTTTCCCGGTCTGGCTCCAATAGCCCATACGGGATGTTGGTGTTTTTGTAAATCTTGAATAGCCCGGTAACTATAACGCGCTGGATTTTCAGAAGCACCAATAACTAGAGTGGGTTTTGAAGACTGCATATTCAAAAGTACTGCAATATTAATAGCGGTGGAGTTACCCGTTGATTTCAGTACTTTTCAGTATGAAAAATTTTGCCTGCTGCCTTTTACTGTTACTTTATCTAAGTGCACATTCACAACGTTCACCCTTTCGTTTTGCTTTTGTGACGGATACACATATTGGATCACCCGATGGTGTTGCAGAAGAGGATCTTCGAAGAACTATTCGAGATATCAATGCGCAATCTGATCTTGCTTTTGTTTTATTGACTGGGGATATTACGGAGTTGGGCACAAATCAAGAATTAGCGCTTGCAAAAAAATTGCTAGATAGTCTTCGTATTCCTTGGTATATCATCCCAGGCAATCACGACACGGGTTGGAGCGAAAGTGGAGGGCTGGGTTTTATACAAACATTTGGTGCCGATCGTTTCAGTTTCAATTTTCAAGGTGTTCAATTTATAGGATGTGCTTCCGGACCTTATGTACGAATGAGTGATGGACATGTACCAAGAGATGCTGTCAATTGGTTGAATAAAGAACTTGCTTCATTGGCAGATACAACGCCCGTTATCATGGTCAATCATTATCCTTTAGACAACTCATTAGATAATTGGTATGAGATTACGGATCGGATTCGTCAAAAAAATACGTGGGCAGCTATTTGCGGGCATGGGCATGCCAATCGGAAAATGGATTTTGAAGGAATCCCAGGTGTGATGGGCAGATCAAATCTTCGCGCTAAAGCAGAAGTGGGTGGCTATAATATTGTTGAAGTGCGAGCGGATAGTATTTTATTTTCTGAGCGGAGACCAGAGCGAAGGACCCTTGCTGTTTGGCATGCAGTATCTATTCAACAAGGTTTGGTTGCAAAACAAACAAAGTCTTTTCCGCGTCCTTCTTATCAAATCAACGAACAGTATCCGCAAGTAAAAGCAAGTTGGCAAGTGAGTGACGTGGCCAATATTATCTCTACACCTGCTGTTGCAGACAATACAATCGTAATAGGCAATCAGGAGGGGACAATCAATTGTTATGAAAAAAAATCAGGCGCACGTCGCTGGAGTTTTTCTACCAGTGGTCCAATTTATTCCTCACCAGCCATTCATAAAAGTAAAGTGGTGGTAGGTTCTGCCGATGGCGGGGTCTATTGTTTGGATATCAAAAAAGGAACGGCCTTGTGGACGTGGAAAGCCAATAGTTCCGTATTGGGTTCTCCCGTTTTATCAGGTGATACTGTTTTTATTGGAACAAGTGATCACCGCATCGTTGCAATTAGTTTAAAAAATGGATCTCTTCTTTGGGCATTTGAAGGACTCGATGGTCCTGTTGTGAGTACACCCTTGCTTTACCAGGGTAAATTGATTGTGGGTGCTTGGGATCGAAATTTGTATGCCATTCAAACTTCAAGCGGAAAGCTGGTTTGGAAATGGAATAATGGCACATCTGTCCGAAATTATTCTCCCGCTTCTTGTATTCCTGTGGCAGCAGATGGTGTTGTATACATTATGGCACCTGATCGGTATACTACAGCCATTGATGTTACAAATGGACAAACGCTGTGGCGTGCAAAAGATGGAGGCGTGCGAGAATCAATTGGACTATCAAAAGACCAACAATGGATTTACGGAAAGTCTATGCAGGATACGATTGTTGCTTACCGAGCTAGTAGAGAGCCTCAAACTGCTGCTTGGAAAATGCATGTAGGGTTTGGCTATGAACATGTTCCTTCTATGATTCTGGAGCAAGATGGCTACATTATTTTTGGAACACGTAACGGAGTGGTTTATGCAGTTGATCCAGTTAAGCAAAAAACAGCATGGGCATACAAGATTGATAATTCCATGGTCAATACGGTAAGACCCATAGGAAAAAAGCAGGTAGTTGTATCCACGATGGATGGAAAGCTAGCCCTACTGTGTTACGACAATTAGAGAAATAATTGAATGGGATTCTCTAAGTATTTCTTTACGGTTTGTAAGAAAGCTGCACCGGTTGCGCCATCTACGCTTCGGTGATCGCAGCTAAGTGTAACTTTCATTACTTGTGTAGCAGCAAAGCCTTCTCCTTTGCGAATGATCTTTTCGCTGATTCTTCCAACTGCTAGTATGCAGCTGTCCGGCGGATTGATGATGGCGGTGAATTCATCGATGTCCATCATACCCAAATTAGAAATGGTGAATGTATTGCCGGTGAACTCGTTAGGTTGTAATTTTTTATTCTTGGCTTTGGAAGCTAATTCTTTTGCTTCGGCAGCAATTTGAGGCAGGGTTTTGTTGTCTGCAAACCGTACAACAGGAACAATCAATCCATCTTCAATGGCTACAGCCATTCCGATATGTACGTGATGATAACGACGAATCTTATCGCCTAACCAAGATGCATTTACTGCAGGGTGTTGACGAAGGGCTAATGCTACAGCTTTAATTACAAAATCATTAAAGCTCACTTTAACAGGGCTTGCCTCATTGAGTTGTGTACGGGCGGAGATTGCATTATCCATGTTGATCTCCATCTTCAAATAAAAGTGAGGAGCACTAAACTTACTTTCAGCAAGGCGCTTAGCAATCACTCCTCTCATTTGAGAGTTTGGAATATCAGTAAAGCCTTCGGTGGTTTGTCGGGTGTAAGTAGGGATATTCAAAGCAGGAGCGGCAGTAGCACTAACAGATGGATTATAATTATCCAGGTCTGCTTTCACAATACGGCCTCCATCGCCACTTCCACGAAGCAGGCTTAGGTCAACCCCTTTATCCTTAGCGATTTTCTTAGCAAGTGGTGAAGCTTTAATTCTCCCATTTGCATCCATTCCTCCCGTTGTTGCAAGGTCAGCTGTGCTGGCTGCAGTCGGCTGTGCTGTTACAATTGGTGCAGGGGAAGAAGTAGCTGCAGCGGTTACAGGGGAACTACTCTTTGATGTTGCTACGATTGCATCCACATCTACTTTTCCTTTTTCACCAATGATGCAAAGCAAACTGTTCACCTTAATTTTTTCGCCCTTTTGTGCGCCGATGTAAAGGAGTGTTCCGTTTTTATAACTCTCCAATTCCATCGTTGCTTTGTCTGTTTCTATATCAGCTAAAACTTCTCCTTTTTTTACAGCATCTCCCACTTGTTTATGCCAACCGGCAATAACACCTTCTTCCATTGTATCACTTAGGCGGGGCATTAATACAACTTCATCCATTTTAGAAAGATCCATAGTGGAAGCAGTTGATGAAGTGGGTTGAGTAGTTGGTGTTGAAGTTGGCGTTGGAGTCGATGCAGGTGCAGTAGCGGCTGCAGGTTTAGTAAGAAGTGAACTGATATCTTCTCCCTCGTTACCTATAATGGCCAGTAAGTCGTTCACCTGCAATTTTGCTCCCTTGTCTCCCCCTAAATGAAGCAACACGCCGTCTTTGTAGCTTTCCAGCTCCATCGTGGCTTTATCGGTTTCTACTTCTGCAAGTAGATCTCCTTTCTTAACACGGTCTCCAACTTTTTTATGCCAGGACGCAATAACCCCTTCGGTCATTGTATCACTTAATCTGGGCATCAGGATCACTTCGGCCATTCCCTAACGAATTTGGGCCCGAAATTAAGATAAAAACCCCGATTAGTAATCGAGGTCTAGGCGTAGTCTTTCCTTTAATTGTTGGACTAGAGGATAACGCTTGACCATTTCTTGATATCGTTCTTTGGAGGTGAGAATACCTTCTGTAGGATTTTGTTCCTTTTTTTCCTGCGCGATCACGGAAAACTGGAGTGCTTTATTTCGTAATTGTTCCTGTAAGTAAGCGTAAAGATGATTTCTTTCGGCTTCGACAAAACGCTGTTCAATGTTGCTGGAAGTAAGCACCTCAAAACTATTTTCATCAATGATGTGAAGTGTGGCTGCATCGAAAGGCTGTACGGCAGGATTTTTGGCATCGCGCAAGATTTGTGTGTAGCTTTTCCAGGCTTGTGTCAATGCCTCTATCTCCAATGGAGTAGCTTGAGCTTCGGTATTTTGCAGATTATCCTGTTTAAACTGCGCACGAATTTTACTTAGCGCATTCAGCTTTGCAGTAGGTTGTACACGAGCAGGTGGAGCTTTTTCCAAAACAGCTTCATCGATAGTTAATCGAGGTTGAGGTGCTGGTTCAGTAACTTTTGGTTGAGCCATCATCGGAATTGGCCTCGGACCGTAGGGAATAATTCGACTATGTCTTAAACCAGCCGAAACATCAGTCATTTTTTTTTTGACGAGGGCCTCTCCCTCGGTGCTCAATGTCAAAGCTTGTTGAAGATAGCAAAGCCGAATCAGTGTCATCTCAATAAAAAGCCGTTTGTTACGTGCGCTTTTGTATTGTATTTCAGCTTCTGTGAGCAAATTGAGCATGCTGATAAGTGTAGCGGTAGATAAGCCGGTTGCTGCCGTTTGATAACGGTCTTTAAAACTTTCCACTACATCTAATAATTGTACTGCTTTTTTATCTTGACAAACCAAGAGATTTCTTGTGAACTCGGCCATTCCCCCCAGAAATAGTTCTCCTTCAAATCCTTTTTGATTGATCTCGTCATATAGTAATAGCGCTCCCGATAAATCCTGCGTTTGTATTTGGGTTAAGAGACGAAAAAAATAATCTTCATCCAAAATATTTAAATGCTCTAGCGTCTGCGCATATTTTAGTTCCCCATTTGTAAAACTTACAATTTTATCGAGCAGACTTAAAGCATCACGCATACAGCCCTCACTTTTTTGCGCGATGATTTGAAGTGCTGGTTTTTCGGCATTTATTTTTTCTTTTTTACAAATGCTTTCTAAGTGAGCGACTGTATCAGCAGTAGTGATGCGACGAAAATCAAAAATTTGACAACGACTTAAAATCGTAGGAAGAATTTTATGTTTTTCGGTGGTTGCCAAAATAAAAATGGCATAGGAGGGAGGTTCTTCTAATGTTTTCAAAAAAGCATTGAAGGCTGCCGTAGATAACATGTGAACCTCATCTATCACATACACTTTATAGCGCCCACCCTGCGGTGCAAATCGAACCTGTTCTGTCAATGTACGAATGTCATCGACAGAATTATTGGAAGCGGCATCTAACTCAAAGTAATTGATAGATCCACCTTCACGAAAGGAAGTGCAGCTTTCACATTTATCACATGCTTCTCCTTCTTTGGTTGGCTTGCTGCAATTGATCGTTTTTGCCAGAATACGCGCACAGGTCGTTTTTCCAACACCAC
>JBJOGP010000029.1:0-13649 GCA_046048175.1 Bacteroidota bacterium | reverse complement strand
GTTGCTGGAGCTTTTAGTTCAGATGAAAAGAGGAGTAGAGAAACAGGAGAGCAGCTATTTATTGATTCATCCAGAGTTTATCCTGATTATCTTACCATGCTGACCCAGGAAGCTATGCTTCCTAATCACGAGCGATTAGATGCTGTAACAATAGTTACTCCCAATCATGTTCATTTTGATCCTGCAATTCAAGCATTAGAGCAAGGATTTCATGTAATTGTTGAAAAACCAATGACCTTCTCTTTAGCAGAAGCAAAGCAATTGCATGATAGTAAAATCAAATCTGGTAAAGAAGTTTTATTATGCCATACCTACACTGGTTATCCCATGATAAAGCAGGCTCGTCAGCTAATCAATGAGGGAAAGCTAGGTTCAATTCGTAAAGTATATGTAGAGTATCCACAAGGATGGCTATCTACTTTTTTGGAAGGAAGTAAACACAAACAAGCAGACTGGCGAACAGATCCTTCAAAAAGCGGAATTGCAGGTGCAATGGGAGATATTGGAACGCATGCCTTTAATCTAGCAGAATATGTTACCGGGTTATCGGTAATACGAGTTAACGCTTCTGTTAGAACAGTAGTTGAGGGCAGAAAGTTAGATGACGATGGGGCAGCTTTTTTAGAGTTTGAAAATGGAGCAAGCGGTGTGCTAGTAGCCACGCAAGTTGCTTCAGGCGCGGAGAATAATATCTCTATTCGTGTATTTGGTGAAAAGGGAGGATTGCATTGGTGTCAACAAGATAATAATTCACTTTTTATACAATGGCCTGATCGACCAGCCGAGTGTTGGAGAACGGGATCATCTTATGTGGGTAGTTATGCTGCGCATAATACGCGTACGCCAGCCGGTCATCCGGAGGGCTATCTTGAAGCATTTGCAAACCTGTACCGAAATTTTGCTTTAACAATAAGAGCGAAACAGCAGGGGATGACGCCCAAACCAGAATGGGTAGATTATCCCAGTACACACGAGGGTATTCGTGGTATGGCTTTTATTGAAACAATGATTAAATCAAGTGCAAGCGGCCAGTGGACTGACTTTGTTAAATAAATAATTTGTTATGACAACAGTGAAAGGGCCTGGTATTTTTTTAGCCCAATTTTTAGGGAACGAGCCACCGTTCAATGACTTGAAATCAATTTGTAAATGGGCTCGTTCACTAGGATACGAAGCGGTACAGATACCTACATGGGATCCTCGTTGTATGGATCTAAAAAAGGCAGCAACCAGTAAAACATATGCGGAGGAAATCAAAGGCATTGTGGAAGAGTGTGGGCTTAAGATATCAGAGCTCTCTACTCATTTACAAGGGCAATTAGTGGCGGTACATCCGGCTTATGATTCGTTGTTTGATGGATTTGCTCCCGAAGAAGTAAAAGGTAATTCAAAGGCAAGAACAGAGTGGGCTATACAGCAAGTTAAATATGGTGCAAAGGCCTCAGAGAATTTCGGATTAACTGCGCACCCCACTTTTAGTGGCGCCTTGTTATGGCATACCTTTCACCCATGGCCGCAACGTCCAGCCGGTTTAGTGGAGGAGGGCTTCAAAGAGTTAGCGCGCCGTTGGCGTCCTATTTTGGATTATTTTGACGAGTGTGGTGTAGATGTTTGCTACGAAGTGCATCCAGGCGAAGATATTTTTGATGGTATAACCTATGAAATTTTTTTAGAGGCAGTTGATAATCATCCCAGAGCTTGTTTATTATATGACCCTTCTCATTTTGTATTGCAGCAATTGGATTATTTAGCATACATCGATCATTATCACGAACGAATCAAAGCTTTTCATGTAAAGGATGCAGAGTTTAATTCAACAGGAAAGCAAGGCACTTTTGGAGGGTATCAATCTTGGGCAAATCGTGCGGGACGCTATCGTTCTCCGGGAGATGGCCAGGTGGACTTCAAGTCTATCTTTAGTAAGTTGGCACAGTACAACTTTACCGGTTGGGCTGTAATGGAGTGGGAGTGTTGTATTAAACACCCTGAACAAGGAGCTAGTGAAGGCGCAGGATTTATTCGTGACCATATAATCCGCGTTACAGAAAAAGCTTTTGATGATTTTGCTTCAAGTAAAACCAATCATAAGGAAAATCGTCGCTTGTTGGGCTTAGAATAAATCTTACATTCAATAATTCAGAAATCATCTTTTATGTTTCGTAAACTATTCTACTTATTTTTTCTTCTTCTTGTTTTAGTTAGTTGTCAGAACAATTCATCTACTGCTGAATCTGAAAATTCAACCGTTGCTAATGAAGAGGGATCTAAAAAATCTTCACAACCAGACCCGGTATATACTAAAGGCCTTAGTCTTGTTGCAAAAAGTGATTGTTTGACTTGTCATAAAATCGACGATAAACTCATTGGGCCCTCCTATAAAGAAATTTCTGTTAAATATGCAGATGCTCCCAATGACGTAATTACGGCGCTCGCAAAAAAAATTATTAATGGTAGCGTCGGAAATTGGGGCAATGTCCCAATGACGCCTCATCCCTCTATTTCACAGGATGATGCAGAGACAATGGTTCGTTATATTCTAACTTTAAATAAATAAGTATGAAAAATATTTTCTTTTCTCTCGTAGCGCTTATTTTAATTTCTCTCAATTCTTTGAATGCGCAACGTGACAATAAACTAACCGCAGAAGAAAAAAAAGAAGGTTGGACGCTTCTTTTTGATGGCAAATCTTTGCAAGGTTGGCATAAATATGGAGGAAAGCCTGTTGGTTCTGCTTGGAAAGTGTCGGATGGAGAATTATATCTTGATCCTACTCAAAAAAAGGATTGGCAGATTGCTGATGGTGGAGACATTGTTACTGATCGTGCGTTTAAAAATTTCCACTTGAAATTAGAGTGGAAAATTGCTCAAAATGGCAATAGTGGCATCATGTTTTACATTCATGAAGATAGTGCTCTCTATGTCTGGCCTTGGATGTCAGCACCTGAAATGCAAGTGCTGGATAATGCAGGACATCCAGATAGTAAAATTATAAAGCATCGGGCTGGCGACCTCTACGATTTGATTTCTTGTAGCGAAGAAACAGTTCGTCCTTTTGGTCAATGGAATCAGGTTGAGATCCGTTCTCTCAATGGGCAATTAGATTTTTGGCTCAACGGAGTAAATGTAGTTTCTACAACGCTTTGGGGGGATACTTGGAAAAAAATGATTGCTGCTAGTAAGTTTGCAAAGATGAAAGGATTTGGAACTTATCAAGAAGGCCGCATTGGTTTGCAAGACCATGGTGATAAAGTTTCATTCAGAAATATCAAAGTAAGAGAACTATAAGACGTTCTTACTCAACAGTTGCAATTTTAAGTACGTTGGTTGGGAGGTGTAGGTGTATTGGTGTACTTCCGGTGCTAACTACAACGTCACCTTTCTTTAAAAAGCTTCTTTGCTTTAAAATGTTTATTTGATCCTGGAAAATTTCGTCCAAGCTTTCTTCCTCATCATAGAAAAATGCTCGAACACCCCAAGAAAGCGAGAGTTGATTCACCAGGGAACGCTTTTTCGTAAACACATACACGGGGGCTTTAGGACGATAGCTGCTAAGCATAAAGCCTGTATATCCACTTTGCGTCATTCCTATCAATGCTTCGGCATTTACGTCTTCGGCTAGTTTACAAGCATTGTAACAAATAGCATCACTTAATAGGGAAGGAGAGTGGGCTTGTGGACGCAACATCTCATCCCTGTTATAGTAGTAAGCCTTAGCCTCCACTTCTAAAATAATTTTGGTCATTGTTTCAATGACTAATTTGGGATGAGATCCCATCGCAGTTTCACCGCTTAACATCAATGCATCTGCACCTTCTAACACTGCATTGGCAACGTCGGTCACCTCGCTTCTGTTCGGCTTTGTGCGCTCAATCATGCTCTCCATCATCTGGGTAGCTACGATAACAGGTTTTGCTCGGTGAATACACTTTTTGATAATATCTTTTTGTATAAGTGGTACTTCTTCGATAGGCAACTCAACACCTAAGTCTCCGCGCGCAATCATGATGCCATCACTCTCTCTAATTATCTCTCGTAGATGTTTGATGGCTTGCGGCATTTCAATTTTTGAAATTGCCTTTGCACTATGCTTACTTTTCTGGATGCGTTCCTTTAAGTTATTGATACAATTGGGTGATCTCACAAATGATAATGCAATCCAGTCAATAGGATGTTGAAAAATGAAATCCAAGTCTGCCAGGTCCTTTGGCGTTAGTGCCGGAAGGGATATATTGGTCTCAGGTAAGTTTACCCCTTTTTTGGGTAATAGAGTGCCTCCTAATAATACCTTGACTCGGACATCATTTGAAGGGGTAATTTCTTGAACCACCACTTCCAGCTTGCCGTCGTCCAACAGAATCTTTTCTCCCTTTTTTACGTCTTGGTGGAGATTTTCATAGGAAACAAAAATTCTACTCTTTGTTCCTACAATTTTTTCATTTGTGAATAAGAATTCTTCCCCTGCTACCAGTTCAATGGAGCCGCCCTCCAATTCGCCAACCCTCAATTTTGGCCCTTGCAAATCAGCGAGAATTGCAATATTGTAAGGTTGCGTTTTGTTTATTTGTTGTATGAACTCAATAATCTTAGCCTTGTCTTCGTGCGAACCGTGTGAGAAATTGAGTCGAAAAACATTCACGCCTGCTTTCACCAAGTCTAACAATTTATCATATGTGTCACAGGCTGGTCCAACAGTTGCAACTATTTTAGTCCTTTTGTAAGCATGTAATCTTCCAGCCTCATTATCGTATTCTTGATGTAAGTATTTGTCAATATGTTTAGCCATAATTGCTTTATTAATCTAGCTCGCTAAGATTTTCACGATATCCAGCCACTCATCACTAATCTTTCCTTTTGTTTTGACTGCTTGTTCCAAGGGGATATAATTCATCTTGTTGTTTAATATTCCAACAAATACATTGTGTCTTCCTTGCATCAGGCTTTCAACCGCATGATATCCCATTCTACTGGCAATAATTCGATCAATACAACTAGGGGATCCTCCTCGTTGTATATGCCCAAGAATGCATACCCTTATTTCAGCTTTTGGTAAATTTTCTTGTAAAACCTTACTAACTTCATTGGCGCCTCCAAAATCATCCCCCTCTGCAACAACAATCAAGTTTACCATTTTCTTTCTACGCTCTTTCTCTTTGAGGGATTTAATAATACTATTGATATCTGTTTTTCTCTCGGGTATTAAAATGTTTTCCGCCCCTGTAGCGATTCCACTGTGAAGGGCAATATAGCCTGCATCTCTCCCCATTACTTCAATAACAAAAACGCGATCATGTGCATCCATCGTGTCTCTGATCTTATCAATGGCCTCAACTGCGGTATTGACCGCCGTGTCAAATCCAATTGTAAAATCTGTACCTGATATGTCTTTGTCAATGGTGCCGGCTAATCCAACGCAGGGAATATTAAACTCACTACTTAGTTTGCATGCACCTCGAAATGATCCATCCCCTCCAATTACTACCAATCCGTCAATGCCTCTTTTTTTTAAGTTGTCATAGGCTTTTTGACGGCCCTCTTTTTCCATAAACTCTAAGCAGCGTGCTGTTTTTAAAATTGTTCCGCCACGTTGAATAATATTTGCTACGGAACGGCCATTCATTTTAAACATGTCATCTTCAATCAATCCTTGGTAGCCTCTCATAATCCCAACCACTTCAAGTCCGTAAAAAAGACCGGTTCTGACAACCGCACGGATAGCTGCATTCATGCCTGGAGAGTCGCCGCCCGAGGTTAATACGCCTATTCGGGTCACTTTAGAGTTCATCTGGAAAAAATTGAGTGGTGAAGGTACGTGTTTTCTTTAGTTTTACCCTATGAAAGTGCTTGTTACAGGTGCAAATGGTTTTTTGGGATTTTACCTTTGCAAAAGGCTGCTTGATATTGGTCATGAGGTTGTGGCAACTAGCAGGGGTAATTGCAGACTTCCGTTCAATGGAATAATTGGGTTTAGTTATTTTCCGCTAGACTTGGCTACAGAAGATCAGTCTAGCACTATTATTGGTCAAGCTTCTCCAGATTACATTATTCATGCTGCGGCCATGGGTAAGCCCGATGAGTGTGAAGAAAAAAAAGAACTCGCTACCCAAATCAATTCGCTGGGAACATTTAATCTTTTGCAAGCAGCTAGTAAAAAGAAAATTCCTTTTAACTACATCTCAACAGATTTTGTGTTTGATGGAGTTGCTGGAAATTATTCAGAGGATGCAATACGAAATCCCATTAATCATTATGGTAAAACAAAATTAGAAGCTGAGAATTGGGTTGAAAAATATCCGTTTGAATGGTCTATAGTGCGTACTGTTCTAGTATACGGTATGCCCATGACAGGGCGTTCTAATTTATTGTCCATTGTACAAGAGAAATTAAATAGGGGAGAGTCTTATCAGGTAGTGGATGACCAGGTTCGGACACCAACTTTTGTAGAGGATTTGGTAACTGGCATTGTAAGCATGATGAGTAAACAGGCGCAAGGGGTGTTCAATATTTGTGGTGAGGAAGTATTAACTCCCTATCAAATGGCCATTCGTTCTGCAAACTATCTTGGTTTAGATCCATCGTTACTAATACGAACCAATTCATCCAGTTTTAATCAGCCGGCAAAAAGACCTCTGGTTACCGGTTTGCAAATCAAGAAAGCTCGCTCAATATTGGGATTTAGTCCTTCAAATTTTGAAGAAGGTCTTCGTAAAACTTTTAATGCGACCTAATTCATCATTAGGATGTTGACACTTCGCTGAAGGATATTGAATGCAATCTCAGCCATGAGATTTTCCTTGTCCAAGGTTGGATTTACTTCTGTTATCTCAAAGCAACAAATCTTTCTGTTTTGCATGAATTTGCTGACCAAATCTTCAGCTTCTCGCTCCCTTAATCCGTTTCCAACTGGGGTCCCTGTTCCTTTCGAGATCGCTGCATCTAAGCAGTCAACATCAAAAGACAAATAAATGTCAGTACAATCTGCCAGGTATCTAAAGATTGATCGAACAACATTTTCTGCTCCTTTGCTTCTTATTTCTTTGGTTGAAATTTTTTTAATACCTAAATCGTCAAGTAAATTTTTTTCCTCTTTCTCATAATCTCGAAGAGAGATAAAAACAACACTCTCGGGCAGTACTTTTGGGCAGATTTTGCCAAGCTGTTTTAGTTTATTCCAATATTCAATTGTAACAGCATCTGGTTTATGGATGGCAGATTCTTTATTGTCAATTCCGAGAGAGATGGCCATAGGCATTCCATGCATGTTGCCGGATGGAGTTGTAAAGGGAGTATGAAGATCGGCATGTGCGTCAATCCAAATTACACCCAGTTTACTTTTGGGTTTAGCTATACGTATACCTGCAATGGTGGCGCCTGAAGTAGCATGATCGCCGCTTAGTACTACGGGGAAAAAATTGTTTTTGATTGTATCTGCAACAGATTTAGACACTCTTTCATACATGGTGTGCATCCCTTTAATCCGTTTGGCATAGGGGGATTCTATGGGTTCATGCAGCAGTCTGTTTTCAGTTTGAATCTTTTCGGAGGGAAAGTGAATAAAGAAATTACTCATAAAATCCAGTGCTGCGATTTTGATCGCCTCCACTCCGAGGCTGGCACCTCGGGTTCCGGCACCAATTTCTGAAGGGACTTCAATGAGTTTAACATTTTTCATAGTTAAGCAAAGGTAGGGTGTGAAATTTCGGTCCTCTACAATAACAAGTTAATTCTTGCTCAAAACTAGCTTGGTTTAGGATTTCTTCAGAGGGGTGCTTACATTTGCAAAGCTTAAAATCAAGTGTTTATGGCCAGGATTATTCCTTTTAGAGAAGCTCTCCGTGAAGCTATGGTAGAAGAGATGCGTAGAGATGACCGCATTTTTTTGATGGGAGAAGAGGTTGCTGAGTATAATGGTGCTTATAAAGTTAGTCAGGGAATGCTGGCAGAGTTTGGACACAAACGAGTTATTGATACACCAATTTCTGAATTGGGCTTTGCTGCTGTTGGTGTTGGTGCTGCTCAAAATGGATTGCGTCCCATTGTGGAATTTATGACCTGGAACTTTGCTGTTTTAGCTTTAGATCAAATTTTAAATACAGCCTCTAAGATGTTGGCAATGAGTGGTGGACAAATTAGTTGTCCCATTGTTTTTAGAGGTCCTAATGGCTCTGCAGGTCAGCTGGGTGCGCAGCACTCCACCGCATTTGAGTCCCTTTATGCAAATATTCCAGGTATTAAAGTAGTTTCTCCCAGTAATGGCTATGATGCGAAAGGGCTCTTGAAACAAGCTATCCGATATGAGGAAGATCCGGTTGTTTTTATGGAAAGTGAGCTGATGTATGGAGACAAATCAGAAGTACCTGACGATGAATACTATATCGAAATAGGTAAGGCTGATATCAAAAAATCGGGAAGGGATGTAACCCTTGTTTCATTCAATAAAATGATGAAAGTTGCTCTGGGTGCCGCAGATGAATTGGAAAAAGAAGGGATTAGTGCAGAGGTAATTGACCTTCGTACTATACGCCCCTTAGATTGGCATACTATTTTGGAGAGTGTCAAAAAAACAAATCGTTTGGTTATTATTGAGGAGCAATGGCCATTTGCATCTGTTTCATCCGAGATATCTTACAGAATTCAAAAAGAAGGATTTGATTATTTGGATGCACCCATTCGAAGAATTACTGCGGCAGATGCCCCATTGCACTATGCCCCAAATCTTGTAGCTGCTGCACTTCCTGACGTGAGTCGCACTGTCAAGTTAGTGAAGGAAGTTATGTATCAACTGAAATAATATGCCCCTACAACACTTTTTTGTTGTTTACTTGGTCAGTATAATGCTCGTTTTACTGCCCTCGATTGGACTATCCAAATTATTTGAGAAAGCAGGTGTTGAATCTTGGAAAGCCTATGTTCCATTTTACAATACTTTTTTAATGCAACAAATTGCTGGCAGACCTACACATTGGGTTTTTTGGCAATTTATTCCTGTGATTGGTTGGTTTATTACACCAGGAATTTTTATTGAGTTTTCAAAAGTGTTCGGTCGCTTTTCGTTGGGTGAACATTGTGCTGCAGCAATTTTTGCACCTTTTTATTTCCCTTGGTTGTCAACTCAAAAAGACCTGAAGTTCATTGGTAAAGAGGCCGTCCTACAACATCGTAAGCCATCTTGGAGAGAATGGTTTGATGCTGCGGTGTTTGCAATTGTTGCTGCTACCCTCATTCGAACATTTGTGTTTGAAGCTTATACTATTCCATCTGGTTCTATGGAAAAGAGCTTGTTGGTTAATGATTTTTTATTTGTAAGCAAAATGAGCTATGGCCCTCGTATTCCCAATACACCCTTAGCGATACCCTTTGTACATAATTATCTTCCATTTGGCTCTACTAAAAAATCATACACTCAAATCGTATCGCTTCCTTACATCCGATGGTTTGCTTCTTCTGTTGATAGAAATGATGCTGTTGTCTTTAATTTTCCGGCTGGGGATACGGTAATTAATTTACCAGAGTACCAGTCAAAGGATCCATACTATGATGTTTGTCGCCGATTAGGAAATGGAAATATTGAGGAGGGTAGAAAAATTGTTTTAAGCGACCCAAATTCATATCCGCTGGCTGTACATGCCAATGATAAGACGGATAATTACATTAAGCGATGTGTTGCTATTCCAGGTGATGTATTGAGTTTACGAAAAGGGCAACTCTTGATTGATGGAAAACAAGTTGTTCCTCCACCTGATGCGCAGTATACCTATTCTTTTCGTTCGACTATTCCTTTGGATCCAGAGATCATGAAGGAGGAATTCAATACCACAGAGTTTGGAGTGGATATGAGTGGTCGTTATGTGATTAATTTACCCTACAATAAAGTAGCTCAATTTAGACAACAAAAGTTTCTGGATGGTCCATTAGTTCCAGATGATGAGCCGTATGAGGCAAATGCCGTAAATGATATGGATCCCAGAACAACTTCTGGTGATGTTTATCCATATGATACGACCTTTTTCAAATGGACCAAGGATAATTACGGTCCTATATGGATTCCTGCTAAAGGAGCTACGATTCCGTTAACTGACTCTACTTATTCTTTGTATGAGCGTGTAATAAGAGTGTACGAGAAAAACGATTTTTATAAGTCAAATGGTCAAATCATTCTAAATGGTAAACCGGCGAACTCTTATACTTTCAAGATGAATTATTATTGGATGATGGGAGATAATCGTCATGGCTCTCAAGATTCCCGATTTTGGGGATTCGTTCCTGAGGACAGAATTGTAGGTAAGGCCTGGCTCATCTGGTTTAGCTGGGAAAATGGACCACGCTGGAACCGATTGTTCAGAAAGGTCAAATAGCTTAACTTTAGATGCCCCTCCAAGGGGCATCTTTCTTTCTTAAGCTAGTCTATGAAAAAAGAGAATTTTCAATTTGAATTTACCCGTATTTCGAGCAAAGACGAACTGAATCCAATTGATCAGGCATTGATGCAACAGGCTTTACTTGCATCCGCCGAAGCTTATGCGCCTTATTCCAATTTTTTAGTAGGTGCAGCTGCCAGATTGAAATCTGGAATGATTCTTACTGGTTCAAATCAGGAAAACGCCTCTTATCCTGTAGGTATTTGTGCAGAAAGAGTTTTACTCGGAATCGTTGCTACTCAACAGCCAAAAATTCCTATTGAAACGATGGCCATAACGTATCAGTCAAAAAATAGGGAGAGTAATGTTCCTGTAGCTCCTTGCGGCATGTGTCGGCAGGCTTTACTGGAGTTCGAAAACAGAGTAAATCAGCCCATTCGTCTGTTGTTGGGTGGAGTAACAGGAGAGATCTTGATCATTGAATCTACTCGTTTATTATTACCCCTTGCCTTTGAAAGTAGTTTTCTTAAATAAACAACTATTTAAAATTATTGTATGCCTCCAATTTCAAAAAACAGAAGAGATTTTATCAGGCAAACTTCACTTGCAACAGCAGGTTGGTTCATAATTCCGAGACATGTTCTTGGAAATGGATTTATTGCACCAAGTGATAAACTAAATGTGGCAGGTATTGGAGTAGGAGGACAGGGGGCTGGTGATCTAGCCAGTATCGCAAAAAGTCCATACGTTAATATCGTAGCATTATGTGATGTGGATGATAGGCAAGCGGCTCGTTCTCGAAAGTCATTTGAAAAAGCAAGTTATTATAAGGATTTCCGTGAAATGTTGTCCAAGGAAAAGGATACAATTGATGCATGTACTATTTCCACCCCTGATAATATCCATGCCGTAGCCACCTTAGCGGCTATGCAATTAGGAAAACATGTGTATACTCAAAAACCTTTGACCCATGATATTTATGAAGCAAGAATTTTAACGCAGGCGGCAAAAAAATACAAGGTTGTTACGCAAATGGGTAATCAAGGCGGCTCAGGAGATGGGGTGCGTACTGCAAAAGAAATGTATCAAGCGGGTCTCATTGGGGATATTGTGGAGGCCCATGCATGGACAAATAGACCCGTATGGCCACAGGGAATTCCTACCCCAACCGGAGAATATTCAGTACCTACAGAATTAGATTGGGATTTATGGTTAGGACCCGCTAAGAAAATACCTTATAATCCTGCTTATCTTCCTTTTAATTGGAGAGGTTGGTGGGCTTTTGGCACTGGTGCATTGGGTGACATGGCTTGTCATATTATGGATCCTATTTATCGAATTTTGCCTATTCTGTATCCTTCTTCAGCCGAGTGTAGTGTTGCAACAATTTGGAGAGAGATGTGGAATGATACGCCCAATGCAGATGCATGTCCACCTTCTTCCATTATTCACTTACATTATCCAAGAACAGACGGAAAAGGGTCAATAAAAGTTTCTTGGTATGATGGAGGGCTTTTACCTCCGCGCCCAGAGGAATTATCTCCTGAGGAACCATTTGGAAATTGGGATGGGGGAGTTCTGTTAATTGGCACAAAAGGTAAAATGCTATTAGACTGTTATGGGGCTAATCCACGGCTTTTACCAACCCGTTTGATGAAGGAAACAACATTGCCAAAACAAACGTTAACACGCGTGCCTGAAGGTCATTATCAACAATGGGTCAATGCTTGCATTGCAGGTTATGGCAAAGGTGTTACCAGTTCTCCTTTTGAGTATGCCGGACCATTTACCGAAAGTATTTTGATGGGTAATCTTGCGATACGCAGTTGGATGATTAAAAATCCAAAATTGAAAGGCTGGGAAGATAAGTACTTGGGTCGTAAAAAATTATTATGGGATGCCGACTCCATGCGCGTAACTAATTTTGACGAGGCAAATCAGTTTGTTAAGCGAGAATATCGCGATGGATGGAATCTTGTGCTGTAATAAATTAACTTTTCAAAAAAGCAGAAAGTTCTTGGAGTTCAATTATTTTCTGGGCTTCCTTTGATGCATCAAAAGAAGAAGATAGTTCATCTACTAATTTGGCAATCGTACCTGTGTTGGATAGGGGGAGTAGATAACTAGGTTCTAGCGGCTCATTAATTCTTTTAAAATATGTTTCTATATCCTTGTGGGTATAAATTTGGCCGCCTGTTGGATCGATAAAAAATTCTGCTCGACGGTTATTTTCCATCCCGCCATTTTTGATATATGCGAGGATAAATTGATTTGGGAGTTGGATAGCACGTACGGGTAAATCCAATTGTTCGCAAAGAATTAAATACAGCAGTCCATTACCGGCTTGGGTTCCTTTTTTACCAGTAATTATTTTGTTGATCAAAAAGTGATCAGGTTTGCTCTCATCACGGGGAATGGATCGTAATCCATAGTATCCATAGAGGATGTTATGAAAAACATTTACTTGTTCTAGTGGTGTAAGGTAGTTGTTTAACTCAAGCCATATATTTCTTCGTAATTTCTCCAAATCGGCAATAACAGGTGCAGTAGCTAATTCAGGAAAATGAAATGTTGCACAAAGAAGGGCACCGGTAAAAAGTTCGGGCCGGGGAGAGTGCTTCCAATCTGTGAAATTTCTGCGAAGATCTCTAAACTGTAAGCGATGAATTAAATTTTCAATTCGGTTTTGAACTTGTTCGTTGGGTGTTGTTTCCCACCAGTGTTCAAGTGTAGGAATAATGGTGGTGCCATAATTGACGATTCTATCTGATACAACACCAAATACCTCTTCGTCGGGGTCGTCAATTAACGTGTACAGCGCAGCTATTTCATCTGTTTTCGCCATACCCACAATTTCTTATAGGTTGATCAAATAAAGAAGTGAAACTTTTCCACAGGTCTTGAAAAACTGAATTAATCATTTTTTGCAACTACCATCCAATCCCAAGGCTTGGGGGAGTGTAACCAGCGCGGAGGTCGATTAAATTCAGTGGACCAAGGGTATTCAATTTTTTTAATTTCCAAAACTTGAAAACCGGATTTGTTCAGATTTAGCGTTAGCTCTTCCTCTAGAAAATGTTTGTGGGGCACATGATCTATTTCACCTACGCCTTGCATAATATTCTTCCATTTAACAAGTGCCTTTTTGCTAGATATAGATTCTTTAAATTCTTTTTTGTCAATATTGAATTGCTGTTGTACAATTCTGGTCAGCAAATAAGATTCAAGGGAGGGAACAGTGAGTACCAATGTTCCATTTTTTTTGATACACTTCTTGAGGTTATTAAAAAATAC
>JBJOGP010000028.1:0-14698 GCA_046048175.1 Bacteroidota bacterium | reverse complement strand
AAACCATATAACAGATAATCCAAATATTGAATTTCTGCAATGGGACGAAGTCCTCTCATCGCTAATCCAATACCACTTCCCATTATTGTCAACTCACGTATGCCTGTATCAAAAATTCGAGTTTTCCCAAACTTCTCTTGTAATCCACTAAAACCTTGGTTCACATCTCCAATCTGCCCCAAATCTTCTCCGAATGCAACTAATTTTGGATTCGCATTGAATTGAGCTTCAAAAAAACGATTGATGACTTCAAAACCATTTACAAGTGGAGCCTCCTCCAAAAATTGAGCAGTAACCGGTTTTACTTTCAAAGCGCTTTTAGGACCCTCGTCGTACAAATAAGAATTATAGATTCTCTGCCCTTCCAACTTAAGATTCTGATAAAACTCCTTGATTGCCGAACAGGCCTCTGTATCATTACATAGTTGAACTGCTCGATACAAAATGCGAAGAATATCTCTACGTAAGGGACTCCGAATTCCTTCCAACTCGGTGGCCAACCCATTTAATTCATCTTGCTTATGTGTAAGGAGAGTAGCCGTCTCATTAAGTATTGCAACAGCATGAGCAGATAATTGGCGTAGTGGATCCAAATACTCCTTCCAGGCTTTATCACGACTAGATTTTGCTTCTTCCTTGGCACGGGTGGCGATTTCATCCAATTCGGAAGCAGAAGCCAAACCATTTGAAAGAAGCCATTCCTTCATTTTCACTAAACCATCCCATTCCTTTTCCCACTCTAAGCGTTCCGATGATTTATAACGCTCATGACTGCCAGAGGTGGAGTGTCCTTGTGGCTGCGTTACTTCTTCAACATGAAAGAGCACAGGAATATGCTTTTCTCTTGCAAGACTGATACCTTCTTCAAAGGCCTCACACATACCTGCATAGTCCCACCCTTTTACTTTGTAAATCTGAATACCTGTTTCCTCTTCTGTTCGTTGCATACCCTCCAAAGCGGCAGATATAGACCCTTTTGCAGTTTGATATTGTTTGGGAACAGAAATTCCATATCCGTCGTCCCACACAAATACAGCCAAGGGAACCTGTAAAACTGCTGCAGCGTTTATTGTCTCCCAAAAATGACCCTCGCTCGTTGAAGCATCACCAATAGTAGCAAAACAAACCTCATTACCCTGATGAGATAGATGAGATAATGGTTGCAACTCTTTCAACTCTCTAAAAATGCGAGAGGCATGTGCTAAACCCAGTGCACGAGGCATTTGCCCAGCAGTGGGAGCTATGTCGCTGGAACTATTTTTTGTTTTAGTAAGATTAAGCCACTCTCCTGTGCCATCTATGAATGGTGTAGCAAAAAAATTATTCATCTGACGGCCCCCACTAAATGGCTCACGTCCCGCATCAGCATCTGCGTAAAGTTGCGCAAATAATTGTTCGCCAGAACCTATTTCTGCAGCTAACACAAAGGTTTGATCACGGTAGTAGCCGCTGCGAAAATCCCCTGGTTTGAAAAACTTTGCCATGGCGACCTGAGCCACTTCTTTTCCGTCGCCAAAAATGCCAAATTTGGCCTTTCCACCGAGTACCTCTTTACGCCCTAACAAGCTTATCTCACGGCTCAAACAGGCAATACTGTAATCGCGAAGAACGCTGGATTTAAAAAGCTCAAAGGACAACTTTTCCTGGCTCATTGTAGCTTCCATGGGGGCAAAAATAGGAAGAATCCCTGGGGGTTAGCAAAATGCTAAAAACGAAAGCAACCATCCAAAAGGCTGGAATGCAGGCTTTTTTTTAGTTACCTTTGTTTTAAATCTCTTTCAATATGAAAACAATATTATTTGGTGCCCTGCTTAGCTTTTTCTCTCTGGCAGTTGTTGCACAAACCAAAGTAGATGCCGTCATTAAAATGAATACCGAAAAGTATGATTTCGGGAAAATTAAACAAGGCGAACCTGTTACTTATTCTTTTGAAATCAAAAATGTTAGCGATAAGCCTCTTGTAGTTGAAAACAGCTGGGCTAGCTGTGGTTGCACTACACCAGAGCGTATTGCTGAGCCTATTCAACCTGGATCAACTGCTAAGTTGAAAGTTCAATACAATGCGGCGGCTGTTGCTCCTTTTACAAAAGATGTAAATATCAAGTTTGCAGGTATCGACGAGGTGAAAACAGTAAAGATCACTGGAGAAGTATTGAGTACCGAAGCCTTTGCTGAATTGCAGAAACAAGCTCCAAAAGCTGCCCCAGTAAAAAAATCTTAACAGATTCAAAATAGTCTTGAATAAAAACCTCCTTAGGGAGGTTTTTTTATTTGTTAGCGGATTAAGGTGAGCTTTCCCTTTTGTATAAAACCATCAGGGTACTTGATGACGTAAATAAAAACACCTGTTTGCAAAGGCGTTCCTTTAAAAGTGCCATCCCAATTTACAGCAGATCCGGATGCAGCAAATACTAATAAACCGGCACGGTCAAAAACATGAACTTGTGTTCCATCGGCAAGGTCCAAATTTGGAATGGTCCAAAAATCATTTTTGCCATCATTATTAGGAGTAAATGCAGTAGGAACATATAGCTTATCAAAAACGGACAAGACCACTTGGTCAGTGTTAGTACAATTTTTTGCAGAAGTTACTTGTAGGGTGTAGGCCTGTGTCAATGTTGGAGTAGCAACAGGGTTTAACATAGTCGCATCATTTAAGTATAGAGAAGGATTCCACTGATAAAGATTACCAACTGCCCCATCCGAAGTGGCCCCAATCTGAATGGATCTTCCAGCAAATAAAGTACGATCAGGCCCAGCATTAATAAGTGGTGTAGGATAAATGTCGGCTACATGTACATTTGACGCGATACGACAAGTGGCAATACCCATTGAGCCAGACTCTGCAACAGTAAGGCGATAAGAATAATGGCCAGGTACACTTGGGTTACGATTGTACTGTAGCCCCGTGGCACCAGCTATGTCAACCCATGTTCTTCCCGTATCTACACTCAATTGCCACTGGTAGGCAGGTGAAGTATACCCTGATGAAATGATCGCCTGGTAACGGATAGGTTGTTGTTGATATTCGCAAATTCGAACTGTATCAAAACCAGGAGGTGCACTAGAGCGAATAGTAGGTCCACATGGACGAAATGTTATATCATCGAGCGCCAAATCATTTCCATTTCCCCCGGGTGCATTATTGGTTATTCTCAAGACGACACTGCTGCTAGTAGGGCCTGTTGTAAAGAAGAATCCAACCTGTTCCCAGGTTGCCTGCGGCGCTACGCCGATATCTCCAGTTGCATATTGATTAAGAATTACTCCGCCTGTTGTTTCTACTTTGAAGGTAAGGTTTGGCTTGATCAAGCCTGGATTATTCACCACGTTCAACACCCATGCTGAAAATTCATAGGTAGTATTTGGACAGAGGTTTGACACCGTCTGCAAAAAGAAATCGCCTGGATTATTAGATGCATTCACCATCATAAAAGCACCTCCCCCAGTATGATCGGCAGCAACCGAGTGCCACTGCCTACCACACGAAGATTGAAATGTAGTAATGCTGTATTCGCCATCATTGGGACAAGAACCGGTTGTTAAACGGTAGCCCGGCGCAGAAAAAGAATAGGATGCAAGGCCAGTTCCAAAATCAATATTAACCACAGGGTCACCTAGGCTGCCTGTACATAATTGCGCAAAACCACTTTTAGTAGTAACAAGCAAGCCTACAGCTAACAGGGTTAGCAAATAATATTTATTCAACACCCTTTTAAAAGTCACGCGCAAATGTAATCTAATTCGATGGAGAGATAATTACCTTTGTAGGATGCCATCCCTATCAATCAGGGGGGAGCAAATGCCTCCCTCACCCATTCGAAAACTTGTACCTTTTGCTGAAGCGGCGAAAAAGAAAGGTATAACAGTATTTCATCTAAACATTGGTCAGCCAGATATTGAAACACCTCCTGCAATTTTAGATGCAGTAAAAAATGCTACTATCCCAGTATTGGAATATAGCCATAGTGCGGGGAATGAATCGTATAGAAAAAAACTGGTGGAGTATTACGCCAAATCAGGCATCGCTCTTACCCCACAGCAAATCATTATAACCACAGGTGGTAGTGAGGCTATTTTATTTGGATTTTTTACTTGTTTAAACCCAGGCGACGAAGTGATTGTTCCTGAGCCCTTCTATGCAAACTATAACGGATTTGCCTGCGCAGCCGGAGTCAAAGTAGTGCCCATTACTTCAACCATTGAATCAGGATTCGCCCTGCCTCCTATTGCGGACTTTGAAAAGGTGATCTCTCCAAAAACAAAAGCAATCCTGATTTGCAATCCCAATAACCCAACTGGCTATCTCTATAGCAAAGAAGAAATGGAAGCATTAGGAAGCCTTTGCTTAAAACATGATCTTTATTTATTCAGTGATGAGGCGTATAGAGAGTTTTCATATCAGGGAAAGGCAATGAGTGCTCTTGAATTAAAGGGATTAGAGGAGCAGGTAATTGTAATGGATACTATTTCAAAAAGGTATAGCGCCTGCGGTGCAAGGATTGGCGCCTTTATTACCCGTAATACAACCGTTTATGACGGGGCTATGAAATTTGCGCAAGCCCGTTTAAGCCCTCCAGGACTAGCCCAATTGTTAGCAGAGGCTGCCGTGGATCTTCCAGACAATTTCTTTGATGCACCAAAAAAAGAATACCAACAACGAAGAGATTTATTAATAAACAGATTGAACAAAATGGAAGGTGTATTCTGTCCCAACCCAGGAGGCGCCTTTTATGCAATTGCAAAACTACCAATAGATGACAGCGACAAATTCTGTCAATGGCTATTAGAGTCTTTTTCTTATAATAATCAAACTTTAATGTTAGCCCCTGCCACAGGATTCTATGGCACCCCGGGTCTTGGCAAACAAGAAGTGAGACTCGCCTACGTTTTAAATCTTGACTCGATTAATAAAGCTATGGACTGTCTGGAACAAGCGCTAGCTTCATACCCTGGCAGAACAAATAGGTAGTCTGATTGCAAACTCACTCCTATTTATGAAAAAGGAATTACATAACATCATTGCCGTCACGACAATTGCATTGATGGGATGCCTGCAGCCAGTTTGGTCACAGGTAAGCTTTAATCGAGGGGTATATAATTTTGGTTACTTACAATTAGGAAAACCTGCAACAGGTAATTTCTTAGTCACCAACAATGGAAAAAAGAAAATTATAGTTGAAAAAACATGGGCAGGTTGTGGATGTACTACACCCAAACCTTCTGCTACTTCCATTGCACCTGGTCAAACGATTCAATTGGCTGTAACTTTTAATGCAGGAGCTGAAGAAACTTTTCTGAAAGAAGTATATTTAAAGTTTAAAGAGATTGAGAATGTTTATGTTTTACGCGTAAAGGGTGTTGTACTCAATCAAAAAGATTATCGCGCAAAATTTCCTAAATAATCAAAGGCATTAAAAAAGGCCCTCACAAACGTGAGGGCCTTTTTAGTTATTTAAAGCAATTAGATTATTGCTTACGTAATGTCAATTGGTATTGGCCAGCCGAAACTGTTGGAGCACCAAACACGTGGTGGTTCAACAACATAGTCATTACAACTGGAGTAGTACAAGAGAAAATAAAGTTTCCAGTCCCTACAGTAGTTACCGCATATTGCGTAGCAGTTGGGCTAGAGCTATACTTTCCGTAGTACTGATTGGTCACAGTTGCAACTCCCGTAGACGAATTCACATTGATTACAATAGGCTGAGGGCTATTCGCGCCAGGATAAGCCATATTTGGATAGATTCCAAATGTGGTAATTGAAGATGCAGTGGTTGCAGTGATTGGGCTGGGTATTACATCCCCAGGCGCCCAGTCTTCCCACTGATCAGTAACCACTACGTAGTTACCAGGCATAGTAGCTGGGGTAAAAGGACAAACCACACTACCACGGAACGAGAATACAGAGTAATAAAAGTTGGCACCACTTCCTGTGAAATTGGAATTATTTACAGTATACTTCTTCCCGGATTTAGTTACTGCTTCAATGTAACAAGTAAATATGCTACCTGGAGGGAAATTGCCAGCATTTACATTAAGCTGTAAGCCAAGTGCAGTGGCAATCTCCTGTGCTGATACGTAGATATCAAAATAACTAGTATCTCCGTCGGCGATAGTATACTTTTTAATAAAACGCCATGCAGATTGGTTGGCATTTGTATTTTTTACCACATAAATATTGGCAGTAACAACAGGGTCGTTACCCCATGAGCGAACTCTTACACCAACTTTAGTTGTAGCAAGGTTACCCGCATCAAGCGTATTGCCTAATACGCTTTGATCAGTCCATGTGTTTGTGCCTGGATCATACGTAGCCTTACCTTTAAGGTAAGCCCCTGTAGTAAGACCAGAAACAAATCCATTAAAATCGTTTTCAGTTTTCTTGGTACAGCCGGACAACCAAACGATTGATGCCAGCAGTAGTACAAGAATTGAGAATTTAGCTTTCATTTCAAATTGTTTAGTTGTTTAGAAACAAGTGGCTGAACCGTTATCCCAGAAAACTTTGACAGTGTTGTCAGCCTTCTGCTTAGCGTTCAGATTCAATGTTACGTGATCAGTTGGATACCATACGCTTCTAATAAATGGACCAGGCTGAGGATTCAACATGGGCTGCATATTAGAAGGCATACCTGTACGACGGTAGTTGTTGTAAGGCTCCACACCATTACCAAATGAAGCGATATGGTATTCTTTCATAACTACATTCAGCTTGGCAGAGTTTGTTGTAGCCGCGTTATACAAAGCGAGTACCGCATTTACGTAGTTAGTTACATCAGTTGCTGTTGGAACAAAGTTTGCATTTGTAGTTCCACCAATTGCAGCAGGGAAATTCATCACTTTGGTGATTGATTGGCGTACACCTGTTTCCATCAGCGCGCGCGCATCACCCGCAGTACCTAAAGCAAGTGTTGCTTCTGCTAACAAGAAATGAGTGAAAGATGACAACCAAATTGGATGGATTCCTGCACCACGTGCGCCTGGAGTTCCAGTTAAAGTAACTTGGCTTGCCTGCACTGAAGAAGAAGCACCTGTATTTACAGCTAATGCATCAAAATCTCCACCTGCAGGATAAATGCCCCAAGCAGTACGATGCTGACCATCTGGTGGGATACCTGAAGGATCACCGTGGTCACGTCCGAAATAACCATCACCCGCCATACAATAAGCCATGTTTGCAGGATAGTGTCCAGGACTTAATGCTCCCTGGCAAGCTAATGCAGTAGCAGGGATAGCGAATTGACCGGAAATGGTCTGTCCGTTTCTAGCGTTGATCTGACGACGGAAATAGTAACGAGTGCGTGGATCAATTAATCCTTTTTCAGTTACCATTTCCCAAGCCAGGTAATTAGAAATATAAATTCCTACACCACCAGAGGCTCTATAGCAATCATTATACTTAGGGTGACGTGAATTGGGGTTCTCTAATTGTGTGCCATAACGGAAAACAAAGTCTTCAGCTTCTGTATCAATTAAATCACCACCTGTAACAAGAGCAGCAATTTTGGTACCTGCTGTTGCATCAACCAAGCGAGTTGTCATATAAGCTTTAAGCTTCAATGTTTTTGCCAAGGTGATCCAACGCGTTTTATTACCTGCGTAATACAAATCGTTAGTAGGGCTTGATGCAGCCGTTTTTGCGAAATTAGCAAGAGCTGAATCCAAAAGACTGATACAATCAGTATACACAGCATCTCCTTTATCAATTTTCGGATTGATAACAGAGTTTGCAGGATTAGCAGCCTCAGTCCATGGAACGTCGCCAAAGAAATCAACAAGCGTCATTCCTACATAAGCCTTCATTACTTGACCCATTCCCAAATGGAAAAATCTATTTTGAGAGCGAGCAAGAGGCTCCATTGCGTTGATCTGTGTTAACACAGAACGATAAGCAGTACTCCAAACACCATTGAATGTTTCAGGACGATAAGAGTTAAGATATATGCTACCGCCAATATTCCAAGTTCGAGACATTTCCATACCACGGTTGGAAAGAGTACCAAAAAAGTCAGCAAAACTAATTTGAGCGGCGTTCAAATAAAGGTCAGTATCTGCCTTATCCAATGTTGGCACATTAGGGTTAGCAAGAAGATCGTCCAATTTCTTTTTACATGACGAGAGCGTCAGCAAAGAAATTGCGACAATTAGTAAGGTTAATTTATTTCTATACATGATACTGGATTTTAGAAGGTTAATCTTAAGCTAACACCCATTCTACGAGAAGATGGTGCAGTCATTAATTCAAATCCACGTGCAAAGCTACTCACTCCTAATGTAGAAGTCTCTGGATCAAAGTTGGTGTACTTAGGGAAGCTTGGTGCCTTGTACCATAAGTTCTGACCAGATACTGTCAATGAGGCGCTTCCAAATGGAGACTTCTTTAACATTGTTTCAGGAACAGAGTAAGAGAGAGAAGCTTCACGTAAACGAATTACTGTTGCATCCCATACACCAAACTCATCAGCAGATACTAGACGATTATTGAAGAAAACGTCAGAAACTGAGATCTGAACATTGTTAGGCTCACCTTGTTGGTTTACCCCCGGAATGATCCACATTTGCTGTCTGTCAATTTCAGTATCCTTGGTAACACCGCGAGACAAGAGGATCAATGGAGTCATGGCGAACATGTCACCACCACGAGAATAATCCCATTGCATACGGAAGGATAAGCGCTTGTAAGAGAAATTAGAGATACCAGTCATTTGGAAATCAGGATTTGAATCACCAATTATTCCAAGCGTTGGATCAATGATATAGTTTCCATCAGGACCCACAACAGGCTGGTTTCCTTTTGTTGCATCTCGTAATACTCTAGATCCATAGATCAATCCTAATGGTTGGTTAGGGAAAGCAAAAAGACCTAGATCACTATACCCAGCCAAACCAATCTGTTGAATTTCATCAGGGAAATCATATGCCTTGTTTCTATTCAATGTGAAGTTGGTATTTACTTCCCAGTTAAAGGTTTTGTTACGGATAATAGTGTATCCCAATCCTAATTCAATACCCTTGTTTTCTACTGTCGCAGCATTGATACTTTGTACAGTATAACCAGAAGCCGGATCCAAATCCTTATCAAGAATCTGGTCGGGGTTCACACGACGATAAAAAGTTAGATCAAGGTTAATCCTATTATTCAACAAACGACCTTCAATTCCCAACTCTGTCTCCTTAGACAATTCAGGACGTAACGTTGGATTTGGACGACGACCACCCAAAGTATTAGAATTAACAATCGTACCACCCGCAGTAACAAAGCGGTTAGCCTGTATTCCCAATGTTGCACGGGTTTGATAGGCATCCCCAAAAGAGGCACTAGTAGAGTAGCCTAAACGAACTTTCAGGTAGTTAACTAGCTTACTATTACGAAGTGCATCAATTGCTGTTGTAGGAATAAATGATGCAGTAACGTTTGGATAAACTTTATTTCGATTTTCAGATTCAAATTTAGAAGACCAGTCACTTCTTGCTCCTAAGTTCACAAATAAATAGTCTTTGTAACCGAGTGAAGCAAATCCGAAGGCGCCTAGAAGCATCTGCTGCACCTTATAATCAAGGTCGTTTCCGCTGTCACCCGTTTTACTTTGAGTTATAAAATTAGAGTGGTCAAACAAATCAAATACTAATTGCTGAGAACTGTACTGACCAAATTGCTTATAATTATTGATATAAGCATTAGCACCAGCCTCAACGTTAAGGGTAACATCGTCAGTCAATCGCGTATTGTAACTTCCTAAGAATGAGTGATCCCATATTGCACGATTCACATAAGTAGTGCGGTAAAACCCAAGTGGGAATTCTACTCCACCCTTATTGTGCTCATGGATATGCTCTTCTGCGTAGTTGTCAAAACCGATTTTATAAGTAAAGTTGAGAGACTTACCTAATTCATATCGCAACTGCACATTACCATATGCACGATTAGTGTTTTGCTTTACACGAGAATTGGCGATTGTCCAACGGGGGTTAGTGATATCATTACCTGAGCGATAATAAACTGAAGAGCCATCAGCAGGGCTTTGGTAAGGCCAGTTCATTAAGTCTACAGAAGTGGGTGTATAAATTAAGTCTCCAAAAACAGATACTCCATTATCTGAGCCACTACCAAGACTACTAGCAGTAGGTGGTGTATTGAATTTTGTAGTCGTGAAATTCAAAGAAGAAGTCAGCGTAAAGTTATTTGTCAACTTTGCGTTTCCACCCACTCCGAAAGTATGACGTACTACATCATTGCCTGGGGTAAAACCCTTATCAGTTAATGTACCGAAGTTTGCATTCATTGCCAAACCAGGACCTCCTCCATTGATATTAACACCAGTATTAGAAACTAATCCTGTACGGAAGAAATTTTTAACTGAGGGATAAAACTTGTATTCATATTTAGCCCCTTTCAACTCAGGAAATGCACCATTCAACGCAGGTCTGTCATAGGGGTGGGGCAATAGCATAGGAGGATTTGTAAATGCGATAGAAGACCAGTTACTATAGAAGTTTCCAACAGCATTATTGAATCCATTACCATACTTCTGAGTATACTCTGGAATATTAGCTACTTCGTTTGTAAAAACAGACTGGCTTACAGTAATCTCTGTTTTCTTACGAACTCCACGAGTGACCGCACCATTCTTTGTTGTGATAAGAACAACCCCATTACGACCCAAAGATCCATACTGAGTGGTTGCGCTCAAACCTTTCAGCACACTCACACTCTCAATATTGTTTGGATCGATATCAAAGAAGCGGCTACCTGTTTGGTTACCATATAAAAAGCTTCCTTGTGTATTGGTTGATCCATCAAATGGCACACCGTCCACTACAAATAGAGGTTGAGAGTTACCACTGATGGTAGATACTCCACGAATAGTGATGTTTGTACCAGAACCAGAGATACCACTACTATTTAGAATGTTTACACCAGGAGCCTTACCCTGTAACAAGCGCATGGGGTCTCCTTCTGGACGCAACTCCAATTGCTTTTTGTCAACAGAGGCAACAGCATAACCCAATGCCTTCTTTTCACGTTTGATACCTAATGATGTTACAACAACCTCAGAGATTGTCTCGGAGGAAGCGGCAAGAGTGACCTTAGCTGCATTTGATGCAGCGATTTCAGCTGGGGCAAAACCCACACTGGAAATTACCAACACGGTGCTGGAATTAGGAACACTTAAGGTAAAGCTACCATTAGCATCGGTAGATGTACCGTTCTTGCGATTGGTCTTTTGAACAACGGAAGCTCCTGCTACAGGTGCTCCCTTTTCATCAAGGACCTTACCAGTTACTGACTGCTGTGCCAACAAAGTGGAACTGCAGATTAGTACCAGCGAAACAAGTAAAAGAAATCCTTTTCTCATTAGCGACTGTTTTTAGTTTTAGTTTAGTCAATTAGCAATTGAACACAAAATATTCACTGTGGGCAAATAATTGCGTTCAAAAGCTGCACGTAAACTTAACAATTTTTTCACAAAAGGAAAAAATAGGAAATATTTTTCGAGGGGAATTGTCAAAAATAAATCCTTAAATATTGGTTTTCAATATTTTAGATTTCCTGTTGATCTTCTTGAGGATCAAAAAGGCCCTCCTGTTTAGATAGGAATATAGTAGCAACCGCATTACCTATGAAATTGGTAATTGCCCTTGCCTCAGACATAAATCGGTCAACCCCTAACAAGAGAGCTAAACCTTCCAATGGAATCACTTTAACAGCATTTAAAGTAGACGCTAAAATTATAAATCCACTCCCGGTTACCCCTGCTGCACCCTTAGAGGTAACCATTAGCACTCCAAATATGGTAGCAATCTGACTCCACGATAAATCAACGTGGAAAACCTGCGCCAGAAAAATAATTGCCATCGATAAATAAATAGACGTTCCATCCAAATTAAAAGAATAACCAGTTGGAACAACGAGTCCTACAACAGAACGGTGGCAACCCATTTTCTCCAACTTATTCATCAAATTAGGAAGCGCCGCTTCTGAAGATGATGTACCCAACACAATCAATAATTCATTTTGCAGATAGCGGAGCAACTTCCAAATATTATGCTTGTAGTATCGAAGTATAGCCCCTAATACAATAACAATAAATAAAAACATAGTGATGTACACACACAACATTAGCTTTCCAAGTGGCACTAGTGCTGCAAGACCATATTTACCAATGGTGAATGCCATTCCTCCAAATGCTCCGATTGGAGATAATTTCATTACCCATCCTAATGCCTTGAATAAATAGGTGGACACCACTTGAATTTTCTTTAAAACAATTTCTTTATAAGAAGATCGATTTAAAAAAATACCGAGCAGAATGGATAGGAGCAAAAACTGAATAGTAGAGTTCTCCCTGAAGAAGGAAAGAAGTGAAATCGCATCAGGTTTGTTATATTTTGATACGTCATCCCATTGCATCCCTTTAGTATCAATGCCAGAACCAGGCTGTATCAAATAAGCAACAACAATACCTATAAGTAATGCAATTGTTGTGACGACTTCAAAATATAAGAGTGCTTTTCCACCAATTCTTCCTACTCTTTTCAAACTATCCATTCCACAAATTCCCGTTATGATTGTTACTACAATAATCGGGTTAATAAACAGTTTGACAACTTCAATAAAGTACTTTCCCAAGGGCTGCATGGCCACAGCTGTAGAGGGAGAATAGTGCCCCAACAATATTCCAGCCAAAATGGCTAACAACACCCAAAAAGTGAGATTCTTTTGTAACTTTTTCACGGCAGTTTACAGCGCTTGATTGATAATTCCATTTACTACGTCCATGCAAAGCGCCATCTCTTCTTTCCCCACTTGCATAATCCTAAAGGTCTCCCCATCTTTATCATAATAATTAAATACACTAGGAAGTGATGAGGGCAGCTTTCCTGTGATAGCTTTTACAAAACAAAGTGCTGCTATAAAGGTGCCCAAATTGCTAGGGTGTGACCCATCGGAAATATAGAGAGAAGCATTGGGCAACCGTTCTAGTACTTTTTGCCAGCAGTCGCCAACCGGAACGCGCGCTGCACTACATTTAGATGCAAGTTCCTTATACCCTTCATTTATTTGCTTCTGCGTAGAAGGAGTTTTTTCACGGGACCAAGTATTGTAAATGAAAGGACGTGCGCCACGCTTTTTTATTAAGTCACAAAACAAGCTTCCAAAGTAAACCAAACTATCAGGGGCTTCAATGGGACGCATACTATGATCCTGAAGCACAACAATATTGTAGTGGCCTTTCTCAATCAAAGTTCGGGACTGTAAACCTTTTTGCTCATTCCAATGCTCACCCAAGTTAGTTCCTCCAACCGTTGACTTAGTACAAATCAATTTAGTTTCAAGACTATCTGAAATCAATGAGACCATTTGAATGAGGTTATTATAATAGGTGTAGGAGTTGCCCACAAAGAGCACTCTTACTGTATCTCGAACTGGACTTGCTATTACAATTCCTCCTGAAAAAGAAAGAACAAATAAGCAACAACCAACTACAAAACCTTTACACCGTCTCATTAATTTTTATTAATCAGTTAAAACTAGAACCCCTCATTTTGCACCATGTTCGGATTATTTTGAATTTGGGTAATAGGTATTGGAAGTATTGTTCTATAATAATAGCTACTAGTGGTGCTAGTATACTGAACAAGTCTTGAAGCACCATTACCCGCCGAATTTATTTTTACATAGTTGGTCTTCGTGCGGTTCAGGTCAAATAGACGCTGCCCCTCTAACGCAAACTCCCTCCTACGCTCTAGAATAATTGAATCTAAATAGGCTGTAGTTGTGATGCTACCAGTGGGAGGAGTTCCAAACGCAACCGCTAATGGTCGGCTAGTAGTAGCTGTGTCACGCGTACGACGAATCAAATTGATATCAGCGAGAGAACTTGTTAATGAAGTAACATCACCAGTTTGAACAGCTAAGCGAGCTAAGGCCTCTCCTCTACTCAAATACATTTCAGCCAACCTAAACACTTTAGTATTTTCCGTGTAATTAGAAATGTTAGTGTACTTGAGGCAAAGAGGGACATTTACCTCTCCACCAATTGAATTACGATTACCCAACTCTACGAAACGTCGACGTGCATCTGTGCTTGAATAAGCCTCATACAAGCCTTTAAATGTAGATAGTGTTGTACCGGTGCTTCTGCTGTTCATTGATTGACGGGTTCCCAACACCTCACCATAACCCTGCTGACTACACATGTACGCATAGCTATCAGTACCAGGGTTATCGGTTGTGTTATTAGCTACCTCAAAAATCGACTCTGCATTACCCACAGTTTGAAACCCGGTAAATAAAGAAGCAAATGGTAAAAGACTATAACGACTTGAATTAATTACTGCTGTAGATGCACTAACGGCAGTAGCCCAATCTTGCTTGTAAAGCGAAATACGAGCTCGCAGTGCCAATACCCCCCAACGATTTAGGCGGATCTTAAAAAATGCCGCACTGGCTGCTCCATTTATAATAACATCTCCTGTTGCAGGCAAACGATTTAATGCTTCTTGAATATCCTTGTCTATCTGCGTATAAACTTCGGCAGCCGTATTTCTTTTTGGATAAACGACTTGACTCACATTTGTAATTGGAGATAGAACCAAGGGTACACAAAGATGACTTCCATCAGGTGTATGATTTAACGGTCTTGAGAAAAATTTAGCTAAATCAAAATAAACCATTGCACGAACCGCATAA
>JBJOGP010000027.1:0-16923 GCA_046048175.1 Bacteroidota bacterium | reverse complement strand
AAGACGGATCTTGGACGGGCACACCGCTACAGTTTCCTAGAATTCAAGGAGGCGATATTTGTGGATATATCGTCGAAGTTGGTCAAGGGGTAGATAGAGAGCGAATAGGGTCTCGTGTGCTAGTTCGCTCGATGCAAAATAACCCTAACTCACCCGATCGCTTTGCCATGCAAACCATGGGTTCCGAGAGAGACGGGGGATTTGCTGAGTACTGCGTAGCACCCGCCCATGAGTCTTTTGATGTGCACTGTAATTGGACGGATGTGGAGTTGGCTTCGACGCCCATTTCCTACTCAACTGCCGAGGGAATGCTTTGCCGCGCAGATATTCAAAAAGAAAAAATTTTAATTACAGGGGCATCAGGAGGGGTGGGATCAGCAGCCATACAGTTAGCAAAAATACGAGGAGCTACAATTATAGCACAATGTGCGCAAGACAAATCCTCAGCGCTTAAAGAGCTAGGTGCCACACAAACTGTAGCACGAAAAGATAACTTGGCAGAAAAGCTTGGAGCTAATTCCATTGATGCGGTGGTTGATTTAGTAGGGGGAACTCAGTGGCCTCAAATTTTAGATATCTTAAAACCGGGCGGAAGGTATGTTACCTCCGGCGCAATCGCAGGGCCAATAGTTGATCTAGATCTTCGCAGTCTTTATTTAAAAGATCTCACACTGTATGGCTCTACCGTTAACGACCCTTATGTTTTTGAGAGAATGATACAATTTATAGAGAGGGGGCAAATTAAGCCTTTAGTTTCACAAACTTTTCCATTAAAAGATATTCGCAAGGCTCAAACGGTCTTTATGGAGAAGAAATTCGTTGGAAAACTGGTTTTAATCCCCTAATCCTTATTAAGCCTATATAATAAGACAAAGAAAAATGACAAATATTGCAAATCCTGGCGCGCAACACGAAACTGATGTTGTAATTATAGGAGCGGGGCCGTGTGGTCTGTTCCAAGTGTTTGAATTAGGGCTTTTGGACATGAAGGCCCATTTAATTGATAACCTAGATAAAATTGGCGGTCAGTGTGCCGAGCTGTATCCCGATAAAAATTTATATGACATCCCCAGCCGACCAGCGATTACGGGACAAGAGCTAACCGATGATCTGATTAAGCAGGCCGAACCTTTTGGCCCGACCTATCACTTAAACCAATTAACCTCCTCGATCGATGTCCAAAAAGATCACATTACTATTACTACGAACATGGACACCACAATTAAATGTAAGGCCCTAGTTATTGCTGCTGGCTCAGGGTGTTTTGTGCCTCGTAAATTACCTGCCTCTAATGTGGATGAATTTGAAAATAAAAATATTTTTTATTCGGTTAAAAAAAGAACTGATTTTGAAGGAAAGAAAATTTTAATTGCAGGGGGAGGAGACTCCGCTTTAGATTATGTTTTAGGTTTTCACAAAATCGCCTCTGATATTACTTTGGTGCACCGCCGCAAAGAATTCAAAGCGGTTCAGGACTCGGTGAATAAAGTCATGGATTTAGTAGACCAAAAAGAAGTACAGTTTAACTTAGGTACGATTAAAGAATTGCATGATAATGGTAAAGGCCAGGTGGATGTAGTTTTAGATGACGGCACCAAAATTGATACTGTAGATGCCATCTTCCCTTTCTTTGGTTTAAAAATTGAATTAGGCCCAATTGCAGATTGGGGCATTAACCTGGAGAATAATTGGATTGCTGTGAATACAGAAAACTTTGAGACTTCTATACCAAGAATTTTTGCTGTGGGTGATATATGTACCTATCCTGGAAAACTTAAATTAATTTTAAGTGGTTTCCATGAGGCGGCTTTAGCGGCAAAGAAAATTTATGAGTATTGCCATGGAGATAAAAAATATGTTTTCCGTTATACTACTTCTTCCAGCAGCCTTCACCAAAAACTAGGCGTTAAATAATTAAATTTGACTGAGGTTAACTTCCTCTAAGCCGTTTTCTCTATTGATAAATTTATACTCGGTTTTAGTGGCTTCGAATTTTTCATCCACGAGTTTAAAGATGATCTTTGGATCAAAGTCAGCACAAGAGTAAACATCAAGTTGTAATAAGGCGGGGCTTGTTTCATCCCAAGTATGAAGCGCAATATGACTTGTTTCAATGATAGTCACGGAGGTCATCCCTTGATTACCTTTGACATCACAATAGGTCGTATAGGGCCCACCTAAAATTTTCATATCAATCGTTCGAATAAGCTTTCTAATCCAGTCCGTTAGAGTATTGACATCCTCCGCTAGTGGAGGCTTGTTAATGTAAGATCGAATGATGAGGTGTTTATGTTGAACAGTCATTTAGTAAATTATACACCGAATAATTTAGAAAATATTTAAGTTTTTAAATTGTTTATAGCTTGTTGTGACTGCCATCACAAAGTACACCGTTTGAGCTGTTTTTGCAGCCACAGAAATATACTGTTTTTGTCGCCTCGGCCGTATAGGGCACACATGCAAACCCAGTTGATTTATGACTTCCATCACAAAAGGGTTGTTTTTGACTTAAACCACAGGCACACCAAAAGTATTTTTTACCCTCTTCTACATCTACAGCATATGGTCCTTTTTGAGCTATTGTTGGTTTAGACATTTTTTATCTCCTTAAATAATATTTTTTTTCGTTTAGTATAAAAATTAGATCATATGAAAATCTTAATTATCATATTTAGTAATCTTATTCACTTTTTTTGGTTTAACTTATCGGCAAATGAATTCAATTTAGAAAAAACCCCCGTATCACTTACCTACCCATGGGGAATGACATGGTTAGATCAGGACCACTTACTAATTACGCAAAAATCAGGTAAAATATTTTTAGTTAATACTCAAAACTATGAGCAGACTTCTATTGCTCATAATATTCCTTTTGTTCAACATGGCCAAGGCGGGTTGTTAGATATAATCAGTGAAGGTAATCAGGTTTGGTTATCAGGCTCAGTTGTCAAAGATGGAGAGTTTACCACTGCCATTTATCAAGCAGTTTTCTCAGATAATGCATTAATCGAAGAGAGACCGATATTTATTGCTGAGCCTTACATTGATAGCCCGTATCACTTCGGGTCGCGCCTAGAGATAGTTGGCGATTATCTTTATGCGAGTATTGGAGAGAGAGGACAGGGTAATATTGCTCAAGATACCAGTAATGCCATCGGATCTATTATTCGATTACATAAAAACGGCGATATACCTAAAGATAATCCTTATACAAGCTCATCGAACTGGCTACCGGAGCTCTATCAAATTGGCGTACGTAACCCTCAGGGGATGTCCTTTGACCCCAAAACTAATCAAGTATTCATCTCCAACCATGGTCCCAAGGGGGGAGACTTCATCGGTCCGGTTATTGCTGGCTCTAATTATGGATGGAAAAAAATTGGTTGGGGTGGCACTAATTATACGGGCTCCCCTGTAGGCGACGGGAATGCTTGGGAGCCAGGCTTCTTAAAGCCTAGTTTTATTTGGGTACCTTCAATTGGCGTAGGGGGTATAAAATTTTATCAGGGCAACACTTTTCCTCAGTGGAAAGACTCCCTAATGGTTGCCTCCTTGAAATTTGAATATTTGTCCGTATTGCATCGCAATGATCAGTCTTTCACAAAAGAGGAGATTATTTTAAAAAATAAAATAGGGCGAGTTCGCGATATAGAAATTGATAATACCGGAGATATTTTTTTAATTGCAGATGAGTTTCAATCTAATTTATTTAAGTTAACAAATTAAAGATTTTCGCTCGTAAAAATTTCAAAGTTTATATAACTTTGTTTAGCAATGCTCTCTCCATCTTTTAAGCGTGAGTCAAGCATGGTTTGAATAATTTCTGTGGCAAATCGCTGATAAGGAAAGGAAATACATAACGTAAGCGTTCCGTCGATTAAACCAGCTCGTGTTCGATCAAATAAATCAAAACCCACAGTTACAATTTTTCGATCACGATTTTCTTGTAGTGCGTTTAATACACCCGTAATACCACCACCACAAATAAAAATACCCTCTAGATTAGCGTGTTCAGCTAGAAGCTTTTCTGTCATCTCTCTTGCAACAGCTCTTGACTCATAAGTAAACAAAGGTTCAAGTAAAGACCCGTCTCGTTGACACTCTCTGAAATATGATCGAAAGCCACTTTCCTTCACATCCTGATTTCTGAAACGATGATTGCCAATCAGAATACCAATTTTACCTGACTCGCTGCACATATTGTGAAAAGTCCAGGCTGCGGTTCTTCCTGCTTTCCAGTTATCTAATCCAACATAGTTTACATCGCAGTCGGCACTTAAAGGAGAGATGAGGCTGGTGACCATCACGCCTTGTCGGTATGCTATTTCGATTGCCTCTGTGATTAAGGGGTGGGAGGCGGCAACCACTCCAATGCCATCGCTAGATTTGGCGTTTTGAATAATTTGTTCTGCTACATGCTCGGGAGACAGGTTATCTAAAAACACAATATTCAAACTGATTTGATAGTTGCGGAATTGATTAACTGATTTATTTAAATGATCCCCTAGGGTTTCATAGAAATGTCTTCCTGGTTGTAATAATAAGACAGTAAAACGAAACTTGGGCATCAGAGATTTGATTTGTTGTTGAATGGCGTTTTTGCCATAAAACCCTATTTTTTGCGCTGCTTGCTCTACGAGCTCCATTGTCTCTCGTCTGACTTTTTGAGAGCCGCTGAGCACTCGATTAACCGTTGCTACAGAAACACCACTTTCTTTTGCAAGTACGGCAATCGTGGCTTTTTTCTTGGTTTGTTTCATTTATATCAATTAGTTAATAAAAATATGACATATATGATATATAATTAATCATTTATATCATAATTATTGATCTACATTAAATCATTTAATAGCATTTGTGAAGTACAACTTAAACCTAACTATTAATAGGAGGATTTTAACTATGAAGAAAAATATTATTGCTACTTTGCTGTTAGTTTTCTTTGGAGCAACTACAGCATTTGCTGGCGCTAACATTTTTGTAATCGGTGGTAAGCCAGATGATCCATTTTGGTCACGTGTTAAAATGGGAGCAGAAGACGCTGGTAAAGTAGCTGAAGCACAAGGCGGTTCTGTAACTTGGCTTGGCCCACAAAATTATGACAACTTAGGACCCGATGCAGCTGAATTAATCAGACAAGCTATCGACCAAGGTGCCGATGCAATCGTGGGACCTGACTGGGTTCCTGAGGCAATGGACCCTGCATTCGAAGCTGTTGTTGCAGCAGGCATTCCACTTGTTATTTATAATGCAGGTGGTATTGAAGCAGCGGATCGTTTAGGTGCAATGAACTACGTTGGTGCTGTTGACTATAAATCAGGTTACGCTGGGGGTGAATACCTAGGTAAAGCTGGTCATAAAAATGGTGCTTGTGTAAACACACTTCCAGGTGCTGCTAACATCGAAGCTTTCTGTAATGGTTTCAATGATGGATTAGCTGCTGCTGGCGGAACAGGTTCAGTATTACAACTTCCTGCAACTGCTTTTGGTGATGCAACTGCAGTGGCTCAAGCTGTAAGAGCACACTTGTTAAAGAACCCTGATATTGATGCAATGTTTGCAATCGGTGACGGTGATACAAACGCAACTGTGAGCGGTATCCAACAAGCAGGTAAGCAAGGTAAAGTATTTGTTTGTGGTATGAACTTTAATGACTCTATCCTAGATAACATTAAAGCAGGTACTCAAGCATGTGCGGTTGACCAACAAGGTTATCAGCAAGGCTTCTTTGCAGTATCTATCCTTAACAACCACGTGATGTACGGTACAACTATACCAACTCGTGAGATCTTAACAGGCCCTGGCGTTGTTGACGCTAGCAATGTGGATCTTGTAATTGCGGGTGTTAAAGCTGGCGCACGTTAATTTCTAAATTTTACACCTGCCTGTTTTTTAGCAGGCGGGTGTTTTTATTTCCCCTCGATGCAAGACCTTCAGCTAAGCAGTGATTTACCACTTCGAGGGTTTCATGATAGAATTGAACAATGACCTCAACTTCTAAGCATTCCAACCATCAATGGCAGGGGCTTATCCGAAGACCTGAGATTGGCTCCTTGATAGGACTGATTGTCGTTTATATTTTTTTTGCTGTTTTAGGTGGGCTAGTTTTTATGCAAGCACCAGGCTGGTCCAGTTGGCTTAACATAGCAGCGGAGGTGGGGATTATTGCTTTACCCGTAGGATTGCTGATGATTTCTGGCGAGTTTGATATTTCTGTTGGAGCTGTTGTACCTGCTTCTTCCATGATGACGGCGATGTTATCAGGTCATTTTGGTTTGCCGGCAATCGTTGGTATTGCTGGGGGATTAGGCGTGGGTACGTTAATTGGTTTTGCAAATGGCATGCTTGTAACGCGAACTCGAATTTCTTCCTTAATCGTAACGATTGGAATGATGTTTGCTATTATGGGACTGACCCTAGGGTTTGCTGTTCTCATTAAAGGGTCTACAAGTGTTTCTTATGTGCCTGACCCTGTAACAAAATTTTTATTGGGCCAATTTGTTCAAGGCATGTTTAATGTGGGAATATTTTGGTGGTTAGGTTTTATTGTTATTTTTTATTTTATTCTGCACGTCTCCCATGTCGGTAACTGGATTTTTGCGATTGGGGGAGACCGCGAGAGCGCGCGTAATGCAGGCATACCTACACGACGAGTTACCTTAGGTTTGTTTATGGCTTCTGGTTTTGCAGCAGCCTTTGTCGGCGTACTGCAGGTAATGACTTATCAAACAGCCCAAGTGGCAGGAGGGCAGGCCTATATCTTTAACTCCATCATGTGTGTTGTTATCGGAGGTGTCATCTTAACCGGGGGTGCGGGATCTATCATAGGTATTGTTCTAGGAACAATGACATTTGCAGTTGTTAACCAGGGGGTATTCTTTGCAGCCTTAGATCCTAATGTGGGCTCTTTGATTGTCGGAGCGCTCTTACTGATTGCCGTAGTCTCGAATGAAAAGTTTCACTCACTAATGCTAACGGACAAGGCGAGCAAAGAAGAGTAGGCGATGGATTTGATATCAAAAATTATTCGCCAGCCCTCAGCCGCAGCCATTTTAAGTTTAGTTTTAGTTTTAATATTTTATGGAGTAGTGGCCGGAGCGGATATTGATAAATTTGTAAACGCTGCCAGTTGGTTAAATTATGCGGCACGTATTGGCATCGTAGCAGTGCCGGTGGGCCTTCTGATGATTTCAGGTGAGATTGATATTTCGATTGGCGCTATGATCCCAGCGGGGGCCATGACAGCGGCCATTATTTCGGGCTACTATGAACTCCCCATGGTTTTTGGAGTAGTAGGCGCACTCACAATCGGTATTCTTATCGGATCGATTAATGGCATTCTGGCTGTCAAAACAAAAGTTCCGACTCTTATTATTACATTGGCAACACTGGTTGGAACGCAGGGTTTAGTTTTAGCGAGCTCCAAATTGTTAACGGGAAGTGCTTCTGTCCCCCTGCAGGCACCTGAATGGGCTAAGACTCTATTTGGTCATTTGCTTTTTGGAGGAAGCCATCAAGTGGTGATTATTTGGTGGGTGGTTATTACGCTGGTTTTTTGGTTTATCCTTCATCAAACCAAGTACGGCAACTGGATTTTTGCAATTGGCGGTGATAAGGAAAGTGCTAACAATGCGGGCATTCCCGTCAATAAAGTTAAAATATTATTATTCATAGCAACTGCCACATCTGCCTCTTTTGTGGGAATGTGTCATGCTATTCTTTTTAACTCTGCCCAGGTTTCGGGGGGAATGAATGATATTTTCAATATCATTGTTAGTGTGGTTGTTGGGGGTGTCTTGTTAACAGGAGGACTTGGCTCAGTATTTGGGGTATTTATTGGAGCTCTTACTTTTGCCATCGTTATTAAAGGCATCGATTTTACCCAAATAGATCGTAACTGGTCTAATCTAATAATAGGTATTATGTTGCTTATTTCTGTTGGAATGAATGAAAAGTTCAGGGTAATGGCACTTGGTTATGATATCAAATCTAAAAAAAGCGATATAAATCAAGAAAAAGAAGACGAATAAAGATAGTTTTTTTATTTCATTTATATCATCTATTTAAGAGTTATTGATATTTTTGATATTTTATTAATCATTTGTATCATATTTCTTGATCGTAGTTAGTTCATCTAATAGCATTGTATTAAGAGGAAAAAATATCCATGGACGAAAATTTATACGGTTCTAGAGATGAACGCGGGAACTGGAACCCCAAAGAAAAACCCGACGTAGCACCAATTTGGCGAACCTTGAATGTAAAGGCTTTAGCTAAATGGGTAATTGATTATGTGTGGCCCTGGAACCTATTCCATATGGTGGTTACTTTTTTATATATAGCCTACATCATTCCTGAAGTTTATGTGATGAAGACTTTAAGCTGGGATTGGGCGTTATGGATCCTCTTTGCCAATGCCGCTGGTATTTTTATTTTATATGGGGCTATCGAATTATTTTATTATGCAAAAAGAGTTCAAGGAACTCGTTTCAAGTACAATCCCAAATTTCCCTCTGATACTCCCGCAAAAGGTTTTTGGTTTAATAGTCAAAATTTAGATAACTTTTTAAGAAGCTTTCTTTCTGGTATTCCAATATGGACAGCGATCCAAGTGCTAGTACTTTGGGCCTATGCCAACACTTGGGGTAACTGGATAAGCTGGGAAGAACATAAAATTTATTTAGTTGCTCTTGTCTTCCTAGTTCCTGCCATCCACGAAATTCATTTCTTTTGTATTCATCGACTCATTCATACTCCGTGGCTTTATAAGCATATTCACTCGGTGCATCACAAGTCCATCAATCCCTCCCCATGGTCTTCACTCAGCATGCACCCAGTGGAACACATTTTATATTTCGGTGAAGTCGTTTGGCATTTAATTATTCCTTCTCACCCAGTGGTTGCCATGTTCAATTTAAATATGGTTGCCTATGGTGCCATCAATGGACACATTGGATTTGAAAAATTAGAAATGGGAGAAAAGGCTAACATTGATAGCCACGCGTATATTCATTACCTCCATCATAAATACTTCCAAGTGAACTATGGTGCGGACTGGTTAATACCGCTGGATAAATGGTTTAACACTTGGCATGACGGAACCAAAGAGTCTGAAGAAAAATTAAAAAACAGATTGCGCGAAGAGGCCATGAAGAAAAGAGCTCAAGTATGAGCATGTACCACAATCGACCCATGGTCGAAGACATACGTGCCATGAAGAAAAGAGGAGAGAAAATCTCCATGCTCTTTGTGACTACCTTAGAAGAAGCAGCTGCCGCTGCGGAAGCAGGTATTCATATGCTCTCTATTGAAGCTAAATATTTTACCCCTGCAATGCGTGAAGCAGCAGGAAATTGCTTTGTTCAAGTAGGCCTTCCATATGGTCATCATGGCCCAGCAGGCGCCAAATTAGTCAATGCAGATGACTATTTACGTGCAGCCTACGAATACGGGCAAATGGGCGGTGATTGTTTCTACTGTGCTGCCTCTTTGGATATTCAAAAAACCCTTTGTGATAACAATGTGCCAATCGTAGCTCATGTGGGCCTCATTCCCTCATATATCACATGGACTGGCTGGCGGGCAGTTGGAAAGTCTGCCAGCGAGGCACTAACTCTTTGGCGCCAGGTCAAACAACTTGAGGCCATCGGTGTATTCGGGGCAGAACTAGAAGTCGTGCCGGATCGAGTGGGCGAATTTTTATCGAAGAACACGAGTATGATTATGTTAGGGATGGGCGCTGGTAGCGGTGCAGATGCACAATACTTATTTACCGAAGATGTTTTAGGGTATGGGGTTAATCATAAACCTCGCCACGGAAAAGTTTACAGAAACTTCAAAGAAGAATTCAAAAGATTGCACGGTGAGCGTGTCTCTGCTTTTAAAGAATTTATCGATGATGTTAATACAGGCAATTATCCTCAGCCGGAGCATATTGTTCCTATTAAGGATGATGAATACAACGAGTTTCTTAAATTAGTAGAAAAGGAATAATTTACTAATTTAGAAAAATTTAACCAAGCTTATAACTTGGTTGAAGAGGCCCTAAGGGGTTATTGGCAAGATGCCATAAAGGAGGATATATAATGACGAACATTAGAAGAATAATGTTGGCTATGGTTGGAGTTGTATTTATGGCTTCAAATGCTTTAGCTGATATTAAAATTGCTGTTATAGCAGGATCAATTCAGGATGGATTTTTTAATCTAATTAAAAAAGGTGTAGATGATGCAACTGAAATGGTAGAAGCAAACGGTGGAGAAGTTATTTATTTAAGAACTCAAAACTATGACAACTTTGGCCCAGATCTAGTAAGCTTAGTTGAACAGGCCGTAGCACAAGGCGTTGATGGTATTGCAAGTCCAATTTGGGTTCCTGACTCACAGGTTCCAGCACTTCAAGCTGCTGCTGCTAAAGGGATCACAATTACAATGTACAACTCAGGTTGCCCACTTGCAGATCAAGTAAGTGCATTAAACTGTTATGGTTCTGATGAGTATTTAGCTGGCGTTGCAGGCGGTGAATACCTTGCAGCTGCTGGGGCAAAGAAAATCCTTTGTCATATTCAAGTTCCTGGGGCTGTTAACCTAGAAACTCGTTGCAAGGGTGTAACAGATGGCGCTGCTAAAAGCGGTGTGGAAACATATGTTTTAAACGTTCCAGCAAACTTAGATGGTGATTTAGCGGGTACTTCTGAAGCAATTAAAGCGGAATTAATTGGCGATGACTCAATTGATGCTATTGTGACTTTAGCTGCTTGGGCATCTGACGCTGCTTCTTCTGCAATCTCACAGGTTGGAAAAACTGATAGTGTGATGCTTGGTACATTTGATATGAGCGCTTCTGTTTTAGATCGTATTTCAAATGGTTCACAGACTTTTGCGATTGACCAACAACCATACCTTCAGGGCTTCCTTGCCACATCTACTCTATTTGCAAATTTAAAATTTGGAACAAGAGTTTCTAGTAACCCTGTTTTAACTGGTCCAGCGATTATTGATGCTTCAAATGTTGAAGCTGCAGTTGCTGGTGTAAAACTAGGAGCAAGATAGTCATTTAATACTAGCAATAGGGCTTAGTATAGAATTAAGCCCTATTGTTTTTTCTTAATTTTCTATTTTAAATTGGAACTTTTCGCTAAAGGGGAATTAAAATACAATAATCACCATGAATACTCAAAATAACAAGATTCACAAACCATCAACCCTAGACTATTTTATGGAGCAAATTCGAAAGCCTGAGGTAAGTGCTTGTTTTGCCTTTGTGGTTGTTTTTATCATCTTTGCAATTTTTGGCTGGAGTCGAAATTTTATTTCACTTATGGGCGCTTCAACTTGGATCAACTATGCAGCTAGTGTTGGATTAATTTCTATCCCCGTTGGTTTTTTAATGATTGCAGGAGAATTAGATATCTCTGTAGGAGCGATGTTGCCAGCATCTTCTATGACATTAGGAATTATTTCTGGTTACTATGAATTACCTACTTGGTTAGGGATAACAGCCACAATATCGATGGCTGTTTTAGTGGGATTTATCAACGGACTAATTGTTACTCGAACACAAGTTCCTTCATTAATTGTTACACTGGCTTCTCTCTTTGCTGTTGGTGGCTTAACTCTGACACTTTCAATTATATTTAGCGACTCTTCGCTAGTTGCTTACTATGCGCCTGACTGGGCTAAGTTTTTATTTGGCACAGTTTTTTATGGCGGATTTCGTTCTATTGTTTATTGGTTTCTTTTATTAGCAGTTATTTTTTATTTTGTTCTTCACAAGTCTCCTTGGGGCAACTGGATTTTTGCTACTGGGGGAGATTTAGAAAGCGCACGCAATGCTGGTATTCCAGTCAATCGACTAAAAATAGGACTTTTTATATTATGCTCAGTTTGCACAGCGTTTGCTGGGATTTGCCAGGTTATTCAGTTCAACTCTGCTCAAAGTGCCACCAATTTTGGTTTAATCTTTAATTCGATTATTGCAGTTGTGATCGGGGGAGTATTGCTCACTGGCGGGTTTGGAAGTTTAATTGGAATATTCTTTGGAACATTTACTTTAGCCATAGTACAGCAGGGTATTAACTTTACTGAAATAGACAGAAACTTATCGAATTTGATTATTGGTGTAATGTTATTATTTGCTGTTTTTATCAATGGATCATTTCAGAATTTTACAAATAGGGTCATAATCTCAGATGATGATGATAAGGAGGAAAAATCATGAGTGAAAATAAAACTATTTTAGAACTACAAGGGGTTCATAAGTCTTATGGCAACATTCATGCGCTCCGTGATATTAATTTAAAAGTTAATGAGGGAGAAGTACTTTGCCTATTAGGTGACAATGGCGCGGGTAAGTCTACTCTTATTAAAATATTAGCAGGGGTACATACGCCCACTAAAGGACAAATTTTTTTAGACGGTAAGCTCAAGTCTTTTAATAGACCTAAAGAAGCACAGGAGTTAGGAATTGCAACTGTTCACCAGTTTGGCGGAACATTTCCATTAATGTCAATCGGAAGAAGTTTTTTTGCCGGAGTAGAACCGACTATTGGTTGGGGACCGTTCAGGTTTTTTGATAGAAAGACAGCTAACCGCATTGCAGTCGAGTCTGTTCAAAATTTTGGTATAACTCGTATTGATGACGGAGATCGTAAAGTCGGGGGGTTGTCCGGGGGTGAAAGACAATCTTTAGCGATTGCTCGTGCGGTTTATTTTGGTGCACGAGTATTGATCCTAGATGAGCCCACAGCCGCACTTGGCGTCAAGCAATCGGCCCACGTTTTAAGAATTGTTAATGAAGCCAAAAAACGAGGTTTAGCCGTTATTTTTATTACTCACCAAGTAATGCATGCTTTAGCAGTGGGTGATCACTTTGCAGTCCTTATTAGGGGCTCAGTGGCGGCCGACTTTAAAAAGGGCGAAAAAACAAGAGAAGAGATCACAGATTTGATGGCTGGGGGCGAAGATATGTCTGCATTAGAAGCCAATATCCATGCCTAGTCTGCTGTCTTATTATTAACAACACAGGAACAACAACATGTCTATTCGTTTAGCAATCATCGGCGCCGGCATCATGGGCGCTGATCACGCAAGAATATTTGCAGAAAACCTCTCAGACGCAGAAGTTCAAGTAATTTGCGATATTAATAAAACCGCTGCAGGTCAAATTGCAGAAAAATACAATATTCCAAATGTGGCCGACAAGCCCGAAGAGGTGATTGCACGCGATGATATTGATGCGGTAGTAATCGCTAGCCCAGATTTTACTCACGCTCCATTAAGTAAATTATGTATACAAGCACAAAAGCCAGTTTTATGTGAAAAGCCCCTATCACAATCCTCTGTAGAGTGTACAGAAATTTTGGATGCAGAAATAAAGGCTGGAAGAAAATTTGTACAGTTAGGCTTTATGCGTCGCTACGATCAATCCTACCAAGAGACACGAGAAGCTTTACAAAAAGGAGAGATTGGTAAAGCCTTGATGATGCATAATCACCATCGTAATGTAGAAAACCCTTCGAAAGATTTTACCGGTTTGATGGCAATCACAAATTCAGCTCCCCATGAGTTTGATGTCGTTCGGTATGTGCTCAATACAGAGTATAAAAACATTCATGCCTGGCAGCCTCAACGTTCCGATGATTTAGTAGCACCCGTTGTCATGGTCATTGAGACCACCGACGGCCAATTGGTGACTATTGAAATTAATAATAACGCCTCTTACGGGTATGATGTACGATTTGAGCTTGTAGGAGAAAAAGGAGGCATTAATAGCAATAATGTTTCTTTTGTAAAAAAAGATATTCAACTGCAAGCGAATACGAAATATGCATCGGACTGGAGAGATCGCTATGCCGACGCTTACTTGCGTCAAAACAAAGATTTTTTGAATTTTGTAAAAACTGGTCAATTCCCTACCATTGCGGCTGATGCATGGGATGGGTACTGCACTGCTGTTGTGGCAGAGGCAGGAGCGGAGGCTTTACAAAAAGGTCAAAAAGTGAGTATTAACTTAAATAATCAACCGGAGTTTTATAAATGAAATTAGGATTTGTTTCAGACAGCCTTAGTGGTATGTCATTCGACCAACTACTTGATAGTGCTGTGCAATTAGGCGTTTCAGGCGTAGAGATCAATACATGTGGATGGTCTACTGCCCCTCATTTTAGCTTAAAAGATACACTAAATAATAAGACAGCGCAGAAGACTTTTTTAGATGCATTTTCCAGCAGAAACCTCGAGGTTATCTCGCTTAATGCAAATGGCAATCCTTTACACCCCACGGATCCTGCACAAGGTGAAGGTTTAAAAAATACTATTCGAGCAGCAGGGGAGATGGGGATTGATACTGTTTGTGCGATGTCGGGCTTACCCGCAGGAAATAAAACCGATACCATGCCGAATTGGGTGGTATCCTCTTGGCCTCCAGAAACTCAAGCAATTTTAAAATATCAATGGGAAGAAAAATTAATTCCTTTTTGGACAGAGATCGCAGCGCTTGCCAAAGAGTGTGGCGTCAAACGTATTGCCCTTGAGTTACATGGTAATCAGTGTGTGTATAATGTTCCTTCACTTTTAAAACTAAGAAAAGCGATTGGCCCTGTGATTGGTGCTAACTTAGATCCTTCTCACTTATTTTGGATGGGGGCAGATCCGCATACAGCTGCTGAAGCGTTGGGCGAGGCAGTCTTCCACGTGCACGCCAAAGACACTTTATTGAATGCACCTGTTCAGGCAACAACTAGTTTATTGGAAAACGGATCGCTAACTGATATCCCCGCCCGAAGCTGGAGTTATATTACACTGGGCTTTGGACATGGAGAAGAGTGGTGGCGTCAGTTTTGTTATCGATTAAAAATGGCAGGTTATGATGGATGGCTTTCCATTGAACACGAAGATGTCTTGTTAAATTCATTTGAAGGATTGCAAAAATCAGTGAACCTTTTGCAAGGAGTTCTTCCCTCTCAGCCGTCAGATTTTAAATTACAGGATATTTAAATGTTAAAGTTTGGCGTTGTTGGATATGGTACGGGAGGACAGCACTTCCATACACCTTTTATTCATGCCGCTAAAAATTGTACGCTTGCGGGTATTGTAGCCAGAGCGCCCCAAACAATTGCAAAGGTTAAGGCGGACTGGCCGGATGTTCCTATTTTTGCAAGTCTAACAGAAATGATCAATGCGAATGTTTGTAGTGCAGTGACTATAACCACTCCCCCGCAGACTCGCCGTGAGTTAGTGCTAGAAGCGATTGCAGCAGGATTGCATGTTGTTGCAGATAAGCCTTTTGCTCCGAACGCAGAGGGAGGACGACTCCTCGATAGTGCCGCTAGAGCAAATGGAGTGACACTGGGTGTTTTCCAAAATCGCCGATTAGACTCTGATATTCAAACGCTTTTAAAAGTTATTAAGGAAGGTCGGCTTGGAAAAATTTGGAGAATTCATAACCGAATGGATTTTAATGACCCTGCCACCCTAGAGCATGGTCCTACCGGAGGGCTACTTCGAGACTTAGGGAGTCATTTAGTGGATCAAATGCTTTTTTTGAATGGCCCTGTAGCTACGGTTTCCTCTCACATGGACTATGTGGATATGCCCGAAGGTAAGACGGATGCAAGCTTTTCTATTACGCTTCATCACGAAAATGGCAGTATGTCTGAAGTAGCTGCTACTAAAATTAACCATTATGTATTGCGAGAGCTTCGCGCCTACGGAGAAAAGGGAACTTATATCTCTCACTCCACAGACGTGCAGGCCCAATCTATTTTTGCAGGTAAAAGGCCCGTAGATGATTTAAAAGGATGGGGCTATGAACCCGAAAGTAATTGGGGCACACTCTATACTGAAGCGGGCGCAGAGAAAATCTCCTCCGAGCAAGGCCGTTACCATGATTACTATGAGGCATTTGCTGATGCAGTAAAAAATTCCACCCCACCTCCTGTCACAGCAGAGATGGGAACAGCTGTTTTGGCGGTTTTAGATGCAGCAAGACAAAGCGTGGAAGAACAAAGATCTATAGCTGTCCAAAAGTAACTTTAATTTCTTTAGAACTAATATTAATTAACAAAATAAATTAGTATAAATAACTAATGAAGATATTAGTTGCTGGTGGTGCAGGGTATATCGGCTCTCACATGATCAAACATTTTTTACACACGGATCATGAAGTTACAATATTAGATAACCTATCGACAGGATACGAGGATAACTGTCAAGGCCTCCCCCTTCACAAGATTGACCTAAAAGACAAAGATCAGGTTTTACAATTTTTAAAATCTCAATCTTTTGATGCAGTCATGCACTTCGCCTCTTTTATTAATGTGGGAGAGTCTTATCATCATCCTGAAAAATATTATCAAAATAATGTAATCAACTCTTTTCATTTACTTGATGCAATGATCGAGTGCGGTATTAAAAATTTTATTTTTTCATCATCTGCTGCCGTTTATGGAGAGCCTACAAAAATTCCTATCAATGAAGATCATCCAATTGCACCAGTTAACCCCTATGGTAGTACTAAAGCGGAGGTGGAGAAAAAATTAGAGGAGTATCGACTTAACAAAGGGTTGAATTATATTTCCCTTCGATACTTTAATGCCTGTGGAGCCCACCCGGATGGGTCAATCGGAGAGCGACACAACCCTGAAACACATTTAATACCCTTAATCTTACAAGCCGCTTCTGGGCGAAGAAAAAATATTCAAATTCACGGCGATGATTACGATACCTTAGATGGCACTTGTATTCGTGATTACATTCATGTGATGGATTTAGTGGAGGCACACCTTCTCGCCCTTAACTCGTTGATAAACAATGGTCAATCTGCGATATACAATATTGGTAATAATCAAGGATTTAGTGTTAAAGAAATCATCCAAGCGGCAGAGACAGTAACCCAAAAAAAAATACCCATAGAGATGGGTGA
>JBJOGP010000026.1:0-17041 GCA_046048175.1 Bacteroidota bacterium | reverse complement strand
CCAGCTTTACCGTTCGTAAAATTTCGGATGGCGTAGGCGTGGAAAGAGTATTCCCGATCTTCTCCCCCAACATCGATTCTATCGAATTAAATAAAACCGGTCAGGTACGTCGTGCTAAACTTTTCTATCAGCGTAAGCGTAGTGGTAAAAGTGCACGTATCCGTGAAAAGAGAATGGCTGTTAGCGAATCAGCTGGAGCTTAATCAATTACGACCTGTTAAAAAAATCCCGTCTCTTCAACAAGTCGGGATTTTTTTATGTCGTTAACTTTCTGGTATCCTATCTTTACAATACAACTCTCGACTATGACAAATCCTATATTACTCGGAATGCTTGGCACCAATGAAATCATCATCATTCTTGTGATTGTATTACTTCTGTTTGGAGGTCGTAAAATTCCTGAATTGATGAAAGGACTAGGAAAAGGAGTTCGTGAATTCAACGACGCTAAGAATAACGTGAAAAAAGAAATCGAAGAGAGCGCTAATGATGTTACCCGCTCTGTTAAAGACTAATCTCTTTTTTTCGAAAAGCCGCCTATCCCCCTTTTGGAGTTCCGTAAGGGGATTACTCGCTTCAAGTATCTTCTTATTTCTATCGCTCTCCTCTTTTTCCCAAACAGGACCAAGAGGGTTCAGTACACTTTTTGATACGACAAGCTGGAAAAACCCTTCCGGTGTAAAGCTGAATCCACAAGCCATCTCGTTTGTGGAGTCCTACATGAGTCGTTATGGTAATGGACTTCGAAAAATGAAAGACTGGGGTCTACCTTATTTTAATATGATGGACCAGGTATTAACGGAATCTGGTTTACCCGGACAATTAAAATACCTGGCGGTAATTGAATCGGGACTGCGTTCCACCGCACAGTCGTGGGCAGGTGCCGTGGGTCCTTGGCAATTTATGCCCGCCACGGGACGTCGTTATGGACTAAAAATTACGCCTGCGTTGGACGAGCGAATGGACTATATAAAAAGTACAAAAGCAGCAACCCGTTATCTAAAGGATCTCTTTACACAATTTCAAGATTGGCTTCTGGTTATTGCAGCTTACAATGGCGGCGAAGGAGCTGTGGAGCGCGCAATACAACGCAGCAAAAGTCGTGATTTTTGGAAACTGCAATATTACTTACCTGCAGAATCCATGAACCATGTCAAAAAATTTATTGCAACGCATTATGTTTTTGAAGGAAACGGAGGCGTAACAACACTTACCAAACAAGAAAGACAAACCCAGCAAGAAAAATTGCAACTACCACTCACCACAGAAGAGTTGGCACAGACAACAACAACACTATTACGTGGTCGTTATAAAAAAGAAGCAATCTTAAAATATACTGAAACAGATCCACAGGAATTTCGTCGCTTGAATCCCTCCTTTGATGAAGCAATATCCATGAAAGGCGAATACACACTACGTCTTTCTCATGCTTGCATGCAAGTATTTATAGAAAAGAAAGAAATGATTTTGGAAGAAAGTCTTCAGTTGTTACTGAAAGGAAAATAAAATCAATAGCGATTATCGATGGACTAAAAATCCTCTTCCTCATCAAAGCCTTTGTCATTAAAAAGATCATCCTCGCCAAACTCATCATCATCTAGCTTAAAATCATCTTCTTCTTCACCTTTTTTGGCTGGACCTTTTTTCCCTTTTGATTTAGGCAAATCAAATTCCTCAAAATCAGGATCCCAATTATCTTCTTCGTCCTGTTTTTCCCAATCATCATCTACTTCCTCTTCTTCATCCTCCTCTACCTTACTCTTTTTGGGTTTTGAAGAATCTTTTGCTGCAACTTTTGTTGCAGGTTTTTCTGTAAGCTTTTTTACCTTTTCTGGTTTGATAGCCATAGCTGGACCGGATTAGTAATGTAAATTTTCGGCGAAGTTTTTAAATCGCCAAATTTTTTAAAATTCTTTTTTAATAAGAAAAATAAAATCAGGGTACAAGCACCAATTGATCCCGACCAGGACCATTAGAAATATATTTCACCTCCACGCCCAGATACTTATTAATAAAATCTACATATGCTTTCATTGCAACAGGAAGGGATGCAAATTCTTTACAGGTACTTGTTGTTTGATTCCAACCTGGAAATTTTTTCCAAACTGGTGTAGGCTGTGCTCGCTCCAATTGATACGGAATTTGAGTCGTTTCTTTGCCATTAACCTCGTAGGCCGTACATACGGATAGTTCAGCAAAAGCATCCAGCACGTCTGCTTTAGTCATAACCAATTTTGTAACCCCATTAATCATACAAGTATAATGAAGGGCTACCAGATCAATCCATCCACAACGACGGGGACGCCCGGTTGTAGCACCAAATTCATTTCCAACACGGCGAAGTTCTTCTCCCGTTTCATTTTCTAATTCAGTAGGAAAAGGACCGCTACCCACACGGGTACAATACGCCTTGGTTACGCCAATCACTTCTCCAATATGGTTAGGAGCCACTCCTAAACCATTACAAACGCCTGCGGCGATGGTATTAGAGGATGTAACAAAAGGAAAGGTTCCAAAATCAATATCCAGCATACTTCCTTGTGCGCCCTCTGCCAAAATTTTTTGACCCGCCTTTATCTTTTCGTTGATAAAATACTCGCCATTCACAATATTGAGTCCACGTAAAAACTCAACTGCTTCAAAAAATTCTTCTTCCCATGCGCTAATGTCTTCCTGAAAACCATAACTATCTAATAAACGCTGGTGCTTTAAACGAAGCTTGATGTATTGGGTAGTGAAATTCTTATCTAATAAATCACCGACGCGTAATCCATTGCGTCCTGTCTTATCCATATAAGCAGGTCCGATTCCTTTTAAGGTTGAACCTATCTTTTGATTTCCTTTGGAAAGCTCTGCGGCTTTATCAAGGGCACGGTGTGTCGGAACAATTAAATGTGTACGATCGGCAATGAACAAATTCTTTTTAACATCCACTCCAAATGCAGCAACACTTTCGCATTCACGCTTAAGGGTTACAGGATCTAGCACCACTCCATTACCAATTAAATTGACAATCCCAGCATGAAATATTCCAGAGGGAATCTGGTGTAATACCAGTTTTTTGTCATTTACATACAAAGTGTGACCTGCATTAGGTCCGCCCTGAAAGCGAGCTACCACTTGATAATCTTTCGCAAAAAAATCAACGATTTTTCCTTTTCCTTCGTCGCCCCATTGGAGGCCCAGAATTACGTCAACCATGTTAGTAGAATATGCGCCGCGAAAATAGGTCTATTTGATCAGCATTATGGAGCCTTTTTTCGTAATCACCCGATCATCTTTGGTTAGCCCCTCAATCATCCAGATATAAATTCCCTCCGGCTGCAGTTGCCCACCAATAGTGCCATCCCACCCATCATTCATTTTTTTGGTTTGGAACACGATCTGCCCCCATCGGTTGAATACCCTGAAATAATTATAGCTTTTCATTCCCACAGGGAACGGTGTGAATTTGTCATTTTTGCCATCACCATTGGGTGTAAATCCAGTCGGAACATAAATATCAGGGCCCTTATATACCCGAACATTAACGAACGCCTCTCCTTTACAACCGGCAATGGTGGATGCAACAACTTTATAACGCACATCCGAACCAATGGCGCCAATTGTTACCGTAGGATTCGGTACCAGTGTATTGCTCAACCCCACAGAAGGAGTCCAGGTGTAGAAAGTAACATCCGGATCATTTGGAACAGCCAATAAAGTGAACTGATCACCTGGGTAACCAATTGTATCTGCCGGGTAGGTTAATACTTGAATGGGCGGGGTAACATGAATCCGAACGGTATCAGTAGTAAGCCCAGCGCATCCATTAGCGTCAGAAAGTATGCTTAGTACATAAAAGATATCTCGGTCCGGTGTAGAAATCGCGTTGGGAAGTGATGCATTATTCAAATAAGTAGAAGGAGTCCATTGATAAATAGTACCGCCCGACCCTTGCAATGTGAATGATTGACCATAACAAATTACGCCATCGGGGCCTGCATCTGGAATAGGTGCCGCATTAACACGCACCACTACGGTATCGCGAGTTACACATCTTCCCAACGTAATTGTCACAATGTATTGCGTAGTAGTAATGGGAGAAGCAATAGGATTTGAAATATTCACCGCACTCAAGCCGGTTGCGGGAGTCCAGTCATATTGCAAACCATTTGAAACAACATTCAACTGAGTAGATTTGCTTTCGCAAATAGTTACATCGGTTTGTGGCGTAAATGTTAGATCATTGGTAAGACCTACAACAGCAGTGGTTGTGTAGATACAATTCAACGCATCTTTAACACTAACTGAATAGGTTCCCGGTGCCACATTATACGTACCACTGTTTTGCCAGCTAACACCCCCATCAATTGAATAACTGTATGTACCATTTCCGCCCGAAGCAGTAATGTTAAGCCCGCCGTCGTTACCCCCATTACAAGAAGCATTTGAAGTAGTAACTGTAGCAGTTAGTGCTGCTGGTTCAGTGATTGTTATTGGAGCAGTTGTGATACAATTGTTCGCGTCTTTTATTGATAAGGTATATGGACCCGCTGCTAAATTAAAAGTAGTAGCAGATTGCCAGTTGGTTGCATCAACACTAAATTGATAAGGAGCCGTCCCTCCAGTAGTGTTAATGGTCAAAATACCGTTTGACTCTCCATTGCAGATAACAGGAACCGTGTTGGTAGTTGTCACAACTGCGGTAGGTTCTGTAACCACAACAGAAGTAGTTCCTTGACAACCGGCACTTTCTCTGAAACGAATAGTATGTGTACCCGCTGGTACTCCGGTAAATTGATTACTGCTTTGCCAGGTCACCCCATCTAATGAATATTGATATGGCGCTGTTCCTACAGTGGGAGCAAGGACAGTCAAGGTGCCCGTACTTCCGCCATTACACAACGCAGGAGTAGAAGTTGCAGTTGTTGTTAATGCAGGACCCGCAGTTACAGAAACAATAGAGGGACTGCTTACACAGCCAATTGCATCTTTTACTAAAAGCGAATGATTTCCCGAAGAAAGACCCGTAAATGTATAGGGAACAGTACCCGCTGTGAATGGTCCTCCATCAATTGAAAACTGAAAAGGTGCAGTACCGCTTGATGGTGTAACAGTCAACGTACCATTGATAGCGCCTTCACAGGTAGTAGCCGCTGCATTAAAACTCGCTGTAATGGGAGGCCCAGCCACAACGGTTATTGTACGGGTTAATTGACATCCTAAATTATCTCGGATAACAACTGTATGTGAACCAGAGGTGATATTTGAAAATGTGTAAGGACTGGTTCCGCTTTGAATAGCACCTCCATCTAATTGAAAAGTAAACGGAGCAACCCCGGCAGTTGCCTCAACTGTGATAGAACCATTGGTCGCTGTTGGGCAAGATGTAGCAGCTGAAGTAGTGGTGGCTGCAACACCAGCGCCTACAGCAACATTTACTGCTACAGGACCTGATGCACAACCTGTAGCTAAATCAGTCACAATGACTGTATGATTACCTGCTGTAACATTATTAAAAGTAAAAGGCAGCGTTCCTTGCACAGCTGCATTTGCATCTAACTTGAACGTATGGGGTCCTGCGCCAGCCGCTGTTGATATCGTGATAGAACCATTATTGACTCCCGTACATGCAGTGGGTGCAGCAGCAACCGTGGTAGCTAGATTACCAGCAGATGTAACAGTAACAGGTAACGTGATATTACAAGCCCCAGGTGCATCTCTTACGGTAATGGTATAGGCGCCTGCAGCCAGACCACTAAATACATTACTTGATTGCCACGTTGTTCCTCCGTCAATTGAATATTGATAAGGGGCCGTTCCACCTGTTGGTGTTCCTATAGTAATTATTCCATTATTATTTCCGCAGGAAGCTGCATTAGGAGTAGCCGTTGCAGCAAGCCCCGCTGATCGATTAACACGCACTGTATCCGTTCCAAAAATTTCTACCGTAGGATCATCTGATTTTTCAAAAACTGAACGAATTACATAATTGGTAGTAACTCCAGCAGGGGGACAAATATTGGGGAATGCCACTTCTAAATTTCCATTGCCCAAATTGGTTGTTGCAGCAGGAAGAACTGTTGCAACAATAGCTCCTGTATTATCCAATAACTCAACTCGCTTTAATAAAGAAGGACCCGCATTGGGAACAAAACGCCAACTCTCATTCATATTTACCGATCCCCAGCTTGGACCCATCGCTGTTCTGCCTGGAGCCATCATACCATTCGTACGATCCCAATCTTGAATACCGATAATAGCACGACCACTATTCCAACTAGTACAAGTTTGTTTACTAAAAACGAGCACCTCAATTACGTTGAGTGACTCGTATAAAACTATTTGATGCGTATTCTGATCTAGCGTAGTGCAGGAGAACAAGCGAACCTGATTAAAACTCAAGACCCATCTGCGATGGGGTGCTGTTCCGAAAACTTGATATTGGATCCGTTGATTAGGCTGACTCGTAGTGGGATACAAATCGTGATTAGGACCCATAATAGTAGCGCGATCATAATTAGCACTAGGCAAGTCGGAAGGTATGCTCCAAGCAGCATACAAACCTGCTCTGGATGCATCAAAGGTTAAATACCCGTTGGTGCTTGCAGCCAACGTATTATATACAGTGCCATAAAATGAAAAGGGGAACCCAATAGTTACTAATGAAGAGTACGTATCATCGATTGTCAAATTTGTTGGGGTACCCTGTGGATCATTAGGTGCGACATATACAGGAAAACATCCCGGTGTGGTACTTGTAGGGTTGATTGTGTAGGAGGAAGTTTGTTGACGAATGTCAGGCACTCTTCCTTTTAGTGTAAAGCAAAAATTTGCAGGACAACCAGGAACCAATGTATCACGCGTACAATTCAGTGAAAAACTCTGCGCCTGAGAAAAATTAATCAGAGACAACAGTGAAAAAAACAGAAATATGCGGCTGAATCCTGGAGTCATTTCAATCAAATTGGATTTGTGGTTTCGGGCCGTACAAGTTAAGAAAAAAACAGAGATTACCCAGGAATATCCTCCATATCGTAGCGTTCTACCGACTCAACACCTGGTAGATTTAAAAGCGCCTGTACTAATTTTTCCAGTTCATCTTTATCGTGCACATACAAACGGATGTTACCCTTAAATAATCCCTCTTTTGCCTCAATTGTTAGGGCAGCGATATTGATTTTCAACTCGCCACTAATCAAATTCGTAATCATACTCACTACCCCCACATCATCCAAGCCGATAATTTTGATACCGGTCAAGAAGGAGATTTCTTTGTTCTTAGCCCATTTGGTCTTTACCACACGATGGCTATAACTAGCCAATAATTTAGCTGCATTGGGACAATTGGTTCGGTGGATTGTCAAGCCTTTTCCGGTGGTTACAAACCCAAATACGTCATCTCCAGGGATGGGTTTACAGCAATTAGCCAGATTATAAACCACTTTGTCACTCCGCTCACCAAAAATGATAAGCTCCGTATCTTTTTTTGGAAGTTGGTGATAAGGAATAATATCAGGTTTCTCAGCAACTGTGGTAACCGGTTTAACTGGACGCGGAGCTTCTATACGATCCCCGATTACTTTAAATGACTTGAGATCCTTTAGGTCAATCTCTTTTATGGAGATACTGTAAAACAAATCAAGGTTAGAACCCACCTTATACCATTGCACCAGTTCTTCAATATTATTTTGAGAAAATGCAGCACCCATTCCTTCCAGTTTTCGCTGCAGTGTATACTTTCCCTCCTCCGCAATTTTTCTCTTTTCATCTTTTAGTGCATCACGGATTCGACCCTTAGCTTTAGATGTCACCACAAAATTGAGCCAGTCCTCAGATGCCTTTTGCTTGTTACTGGTGATAATCTCTACCTGATCACCACTCTGAAGTTTGTGACTGATAGGAACCAACTTATGATTGACTTTAGCGCCAATTGTTTTGACACCAATAGCACTGTGAATTGAAAATGCAAAATCCAAGGCAGTAGAACCTACTGGCAACATCTTTACATCACCCTTTGGTGTATAGATATAAATTTCTTCTGCTAAAAAACTGGTTTTAAAATCTTGCAGAAAATCAATGCTATCCGTTTCTTGATTAGTGATTACTTCACGGATCTGCTGAAACCACTTATCAAAACGACTTTCATCTTGACTGTCTTCTTTATACTTCCAATGTGCAGCTAACCCTTTCTCAGCAATTTCATTCATACGTTCAGAACGAATCTGCACCTCTACCCATCTTCCTTGTGGCCCCATCACAGTGGTGTGCAATGCTTCGTATCCGTTGGCCTTGGGATTACTCAACCAATCACGCAATCTTTCCGGCGATGGACTATACTCATCGGTGATCAGAGAATAAACTTTCCAACACTCTTCTTTTTCTTTATCTGGAGCAGAATCTAAAATAACACGGATGGCAAATAGGTCATACACTTCTTCAAACTCCACTCCTTTCTTTTTCATTTTATTCCAGATGGAGTGGATGCTTTTTGGACGACCATAAATTTCTGCTTTGATGTCAGAATTATCCAGCTTTTCTTTAATAGGCCGAATAAAATCATTGATAAAACGTGTACGATCCTTTTTGGTTTCGGCTAGCTTACGTGCAATCTCCCGATAGGTTTCTGGCTCCATGTATTTCATGGACAGATCTTCCATCTCTGTCTTGATGGAGTACAGTCCCATTCGATGTGCAAGCGGAGCATAAATAAAGATGGTCTCCGAGGCAATTTTTAGTTGCTTATCTCGCTTCATCACATCGAGCGTTCGCATATTATGCAAACGATCCGATAGCTTAATTAAAATCACGCGTGGATCATCCGTGAGCGTCAATAATATCTTTTTGAAATTCTCGGCCTGCTGCGAGGCATTCACATCAATCACATTGGCAATCTTAGTAAGTCCATCCACAATCCGACTGATCTCTTCGCCAAACTCTCGTCGGATATCATCTAATGTGATATCCGTGTCCTCTACAGTGTCATGTAATAATGCACATAGAGTAGAACGAACCCCCAACCCAATCTCTTCTACGCAAATTTTTGCAACTGCAATGGGATGTAAAATATAAGGCTCACCTGATTTTCTGCGCATGGTTTCGTGCGCTTCGGCAGCCATCTCAAATGCGGTACGTAATAATTCCTTATCGCCCGGCTTTAAGCGAGATTTTAGTACCCGCAAAAGTGAACGGTATTCGCGAAGAATGAGTTTCTTTTCCTCTTCTTCCGATAAATTATACTTTGGTATTTGCGCGAGCGCCTCCATGGATTACGAATTTACAAATTTAAATCCAGCGAAAGCGATACGATAAGAGCTATGAACCTACTTTGAAAACTGATAGCGCAAAATCACTTCGTGCGCATTGGGTCCTTTATCAAAAACACTCAATGGCGTGGAATAAATATCAAATGAATAACCAAGCGTCAATTTCTTTTGCACTTTTACACCTGCCGACAACATCCAACTTTGACGAGCACGTAAGGAAAGACCCCACCAAAATAATTCACGATGCTCTACCCTTGCACCCGCTTGTATTTCTGTAGGCGCATTTGGTAAATAAATAACTAAAAAGTTTGGAATGACAGTTGTGTTGGCGTCTACCTTCCAATTATAGGAACCATGCAGATAAAAATGTCTGTATAACCGAGCTTCTTCTGTTCTGCTAAGTGAGCCGGAGTAAAAGTCAAGTTTTGATTGAATTAATTGACTGACTGAAGCGCCCACTTGAAATTTCTTAGAAGTATACGCAATCCCCAAGCCTGCATCACCTTTAAAACGATTGGCTGCACTACCCATTACCGGGTCGTTGCCGATTGCATCGATCAGCATTGCTTTATCAATGGCAAATTGTTGAAACCTCGCTTCAAGTCCCACTGAAAATATTCCCCCCTTTTGAAGTGGAATATGATATGCGTAAGAAGTTTGAATTCCTTTGCGACTGGTTGGTCCCGTTACATCACTATAGAGATACCCGCCCACGCCAATTTTTGCTTTTTCTAAATAGGTGGAACCAAAAATGAGTGCAGTAGTTGGACTTCCTGCAATACCACTCCACATGCTTCGATAAGTAGCTCCAATTGACGTTTGACCGCCGACACCCGCAACAGCCGGGTTATGCAAGTTCCCCTGCAAATCATAGAGTGAAGAAGTCATCAATTGCTGCGCAGAAGCCGTAAGTGTGGTTATACAGGAGAATAGTAAAATAATTTTTTTCATGTGTTTCAATTAAAGATTGATCAACGAAGAATGGTCAAATTACCTGTTCTGGTTTCCGCTTTGCTATTGATAAGTTGGAAGCTGATAACATAGTAGTACGTACCATCTGGCAATGCTTTTCCATTATAAGTGCCATCCCATGTGTTTTTATAGTTTTGGTCCTCAAACACTTTGGCACCATAACGATTATACACCTGCACTTTTGCCTTTGTCAAACAATTTCCATTCGTGATCAACCAACGATCATTCACCCCATCTCCATTGGGTGTAAATGCATTCATTGGCTTAATACAGTAAGGAATTACTGTCAAGGTCATATCGTCTGTAGCAACACAGCCCTGATTGGTGGTTACACGAAGTGAATACGTTGTTGTGGTAGCTGGATTTGCAGAAGGATTTAAAATGGCAGGATTTGTTAGCGCCGTAGAAGGAGTCCACAAATAAGTTCCGGCAGAACCTGAACCCTGCATCGGATAAACATCTCCTGCAATGATAATCGCATCTGCACCAGCATTTGCAGTGGCACCTGGGAATATGACAATGTTCATCGATTGACGAGTTGTACAAGTGCCCAGTCTTGCTTCTAAGGTATACGTTGTAGTTGTAGTGGGTGTAAATACAGGATTTGAAATAGCAGGATTGCTTACTCCGCTTGTTGGAGTCCATGCAAATGAAGTACCATTTGTTGTTACAGTAGGAGTGAACGAATTGCCAAAACAAATACTTGTTCCATTTATAGCACTTAGTGAAAGTGTATTAGTAAATGTGATGGTCACTGCAGTGGTAGCTGTGCAAGTAGTAACAGGATTTCGGGTTACTACGTTATAGTTTCCGCCAGCCAATCCCGTGAAGGTGTTAGAAGATTGCCAAGTTGTTCCCCCATTGATGCTATACTCATAGGGAGGATTTCCTCCACCACTGGCAGTAATTGTAATAGTACCGGTAGTGGTACAATTAGCATCCGTTTTAGCAATGGTTTGAACCAACGTATTTGAAAGAGCTAGTGTGACAGGTTGTGGGCCAGAAGAACAGTTAGTTGCATCTTTAACAATTACATTATACGTACCCCCACCAAGACCTGTGAAGGTGTTAGAAGATTGCCAAGTTGTTCCTCCATTAATGCTATACTGGTAAGGCGCGGTACCTCCCTGTGCAGTTACTGTAATAGTTCCGTTTGGCGCACAAGTAGGATCGGTTTTAGCAACAGAAGCACTCGGTGCAATTTTTTTTACAAAAACAGTATCGGTAAAGTTTACATCGTTTGTCGGATTATTACAATCGCCATAGGTCACCTGAACAACATACGCTGTACTATCCGCAGTGGGGCAAACGTTGGGGAAATTCAAATTCAACACGCCAGCAGTAGATCCGGAAGAGGTGTCGGCAGTAGCCACCTGTGTACCATTCACTAATAATTTGGCAGATTTAAAACGAGGAGTAGATCCGTAGGGTATGAAACGGTAACACTCATTCATCCCTGTAGAACCCCATTGAGTAGCATTTTTACCTGTAGGAGCAATCGCTTGTGTGCGGGTACCATCTTGCATTCCCAAAATTGCGAGTCCGCTATTCCAACTTGTACAAATCGGTTTGTCTTGAATATATACTTCCACAATTCCGGTTCCTTCATATAAAACCATTTGATGGGTGGCACGCTGGCTCGTGCAACTTGAACCGAAATAAGGCATATCATTATAACTCGCAATAAAGCGACGCTTGGGTGCTGTCCCTTCTATCCGCCATTCAATTTTTTTATTGGCAGAAGTAAGACCTGGATCAATGTCATGATAAGGACCAAAGATCATGTTGGGCGCATACGTTGTGTTTGGGATAGCACCCGTTGTGCTGCTAATCGAGTATCCGCTTCCTGCTCCTGCTCGGCTTATATCAAAAGTGAGAGCAGAGTTTGATCCCATTAATAAGGATGTAAAACTGTTATTGTAAAAACAGAAACTAAAGGGAAGACTGATGGCCTGGCTCCAAGTATCATCGATATAAATAGCACTTACTACAGTGCCTGCAGTTGTGGTGTAAGCAAAAGGCGCATATGCTGGAGTCGTTACCACGTAACTGCTAGTTTGCTTAATATGGGGCACCTGAACACTAATTGGGGTGCAGGAGGTTCCACAAGGCAGTTGAATAATGCGATTGGGAATCGTAAAAGTGGTAGCGGGGTTTTGGGCGTAAATAACCTGTGTAAGCAACACCAGGAGTAGCCCGGATAGGATTTTTCTCATCTTCAGTTGTTTGGTAGTACAGGAACCTTTCAAATCTATGTTTTTTCCCCGTTTTTGTCAAGAGAAACCCACAGAAATTGCTTTTTTACTCTACAAAAAGAAGTTTTTAGCCTTTTTGGAAGTAAAAAAAGGCCTACATTTGCGTCCCCTTTGCGAGGGCTATCCGGATGTGGTGAAATTGGTAGACACGTCAGACTTAGGATCTGATGCCGCAAGGTGTGGGGGTTCGAGTCCCTCCATCCGGACCTTTTACTCTCTTAATAAGTTCTATGGCAACCATCTCCCGCTCAAATCTGGGCAAACTACACGAAAAGATTTCTGTTAAACTCGAAAAAAGCGACTATCTACCTTCCTTTGAAAAATCACTGAAGGAATATGGTCGTAAAGCCAACATTCCAGGCTTTCGGAAGGGCATGGTTCCCGCAGGTCTCATTAAAAAAATGTACGGGCCTTCTCTTTTTACAGACGAGGTTCTTAAAACAGTTGATCGTGAAATAATCGGCTGGATTCAAAAAGAGAAAATTCAAATTTTTGCACAGCCGTTGCCACTGGATACCGACATGAGTCAACTCGATGTCAATAATCCTCTTGACTACACTTTTCATTTTGAAATTGGCTTAAAGCCTGAATTCAAAATGCCTGATTTAGCTAAGGCTAAAACCACACGCTATGTGGTAAATGTGACTGAAGAAATGATCGACAGCGAAGTCACACGTTTACAAAATCGCTACGGTAACATGAAAGACGAAGAGTCTATTCAGTCTGAAGAGAATGTCATCAATGTAAATTTTGTAGAGGCCGATGCCAATGGTAACCCAATTGAAGGTGGCGCTACCAAAGAGAATTCTTTACTCGTCAAATATTTTACAGAGGGGAAACGTAAAAATTGGACCGGTAAAAAAGTGGGAGACCAATTAACCCTCACTTTAAAAGAGGCATTTGAAGAAAAAGAAAGAGAATGGATCATCAGTGATTTGGGGCTTGATAAAACTGATCCGGCCGCTGCTGATAAATACTTCAATATCGTTGTAACAAAAGTGGGCATTCTTGAAAAACGCGAATTAAACGAAGAGTTTTTTGAGCAACTTTACCCAGGCAAAGAAGTAAAAACAACGGAAGCGTTTCGAAGCAAAATCAAAGAAGAAATTCAAGCCTATTGGGATGGCCAAGCGACCAACCAGTTGCATGATCAGTTATATCATGAGCTGCTAGATAATACAAAGATGGAGTTCCCTGAAGCCTTTCTTAAAAACTGGTTAAAGACCCAGGGCGAAAACCCAAAAACAGACGAAGAGGTAGAAGCAGATTACCCAAAATTCAACACACAGTTGAAGTGGACCCTGATTTCTGAAAAGATTGTGAACGAAAATAACATCCAAGTGGATCCACAGGATCTTCGCTCTTTTGCCAAAAATCAGCTTTTCAGTTACATGGGAGGAGCCAACCTGGCAGATGACCAACCTTGGGTCAATGATTATGTAGAGCGAATGATGAAGGATCGCAAGTTTGTAGAGGATGCCTATCATCGTATTCAAACGCAGAAATTATTTGAATGGGGCGCTACTCAACTTAAGCCTGCTGATAAGAATATTGATGCAGAAGCCTTTACCAAAATGGTTGAAGAGCACCAGCACCACCATTAACAGGTTTTTACCACACCTGACAGCCTGTCTCCAATTTTGTTGACCCGTCTTTTGGTCGGATATTTGCTATTCCTTTCAAAAAACAGGAAATATGAGCACCCGATCAGAGTTTGAAAAGTACGCCGTTAAGCACCGGGGCATTTCTAGCAATACACTTCACCAGTATGCTAATCATTTGGTGACTGCTATGACGCCCAATATCATTGAAGAACGTTCCCTTAATGTTGCTGTGATGGATGTATACAGCCGATTAATGATGGATCGTATCATTTTTTTAGGCTATCCTATCAATGATGAAATCGCCAATATCGTTACGGCCCAATTATTGTTTTTAGATTCCGCAGACCGCTCGAGAGATATCAATATGTACATCAACAGTCCAGGTGGTAGTGTATATGCCGGCTTAGGCGTATACGACACAATGCAATATGTGAGTCCGGATATTGCAACCATCTGCATTGGAGTCGCTGCTTCTATGGCTTGTGTTTTATTAGGAGCCGGAACAAAAGGTAAACGCGCAGCACTTCGCCATTCCCGCATTATGATGCACCAACCTAGTGGAGCAATTGGCGGACAGGCGAGTGATATTGAGATTACCGTTAAAGAGATCAGAAAATTAAAAAAGGAATTATACGAAGTAGTGCAATCGCACACAGGTAAATCAATAGAACAAATCGAACAAGATTTTGACAGGGATAATTGGATGACCGCTGCCGAAGCCAAAGAATATGGATTGGTTGACGAAGTACTTGTAACAAATCCCCGTAAACAAAAGAAAGATTAATACGTATGAAAAGCGAATATTATCGTCTTTCCGATTGGAAAATGGAAGACGAAGAAGAAAAGGAAGAACAACCCAAATCAGATATTGGTCTATTCAGCAAAAAAATGGAGCGCTATTTTTTTGAAAAAAGAGCAGTCTATCTCTGGGGTGTAGTAGATGACAAAAGCGCCAAGGATGTTGTCAGCAAATTATTATTACTAGAAGCGGATAAACCCGGTCAAGAGATCAAATTTTTTATCAATAGCCCAGGTGGTGTGGTAACCAGTGGCATGGTAATCTATGACACCATGCAACTCATTAGCAGTCCGGTTAGCACCATTTGTATGGGACTAGCCGCTTCGATGGGCAGCATTTTGCTTAGTGGAGGTGTCAAAGGAAAGCGATACATCTATCCACATGGAGAAGTAATGATCCACCAGCCTTCTTTAGGAGGATTTATTCGTGGCGTAAGCGCTGATCTTGAAATTCAGGCAGAGCAAACTCGTCGAGTGAAAGAAATTGGGGCTGGAATTCTTGCTAAAAATTGTGGAAAGACCGTTGAACAAATCATGAAAGATTTTGATCGTGATTATTGGATGGATGCCAAACAAGCAATTGAATATGGCATTGCCGATAAACTGGTTGACAAAATTTAATCTATGGCAAAAAACACCCTGCATTGTGCGTTCTGTGGCAGAAGTCGTGATGAGGTAAAAATTCTCATTGCGGGGCAAGAAGGACATATCTGCGAAAACTGCGTAGAACATGCTCGTGAGATTATTGACCAAGAGTTGACAGCAAAAGAAGAAAAGACAAAGGCATCTTTTAAACTCACTGTAAAAAAACCGGTTGAGATCAAACGTTTTCTGGACGAATATGTAATTGGCCAAGACGAAGCAAAAAAAGTATTGTCAGTAGCCGTATACAATCATTACAAACGTTTACAACAGAAAAATCAAGAAGCCAATAAAGAAGGAGACGTTGAGATTGAGAAGAGTAACATTGTAATGGTTGGAGAAACCGGAACAGGAAAAACGTTGCTTGCGAAAAGTATTGCACGATTACTCAATGTTCCTTTTGCCATTGTGGACGCCACTGTATTTACAGAAGCCGGATATGTAGGAGAAGACGTAGAAAGTATTTTAACACGCTTGTTACAGGTTTGTAATTACGATGTTAATGCCGCCGAAAGAGGAATCGTTTATATTGACGAGATTGACAAGATTGCGCGTAAAGGCGACAATCCATCAATCACCCGTGATGTAAGTGGCGAAGGCGTCCAACAGGGTATGCTAAAACTACTGGAAGGCACAGATGTTTTAGTTCCACCACAAGGCGGAAGAAAGCACCCGGAACAAAAACTGATTAAGATCAACACACAAAATATTTTATTTATCTGTGGCGGCGCTTTTGATGGCATCGACAAGATTATTGGGCGTCGTGTTCAATCCAATACCATTGGGTTTAACGTAGACAAAGAGTTACAGGAGAACAAACAAAAGAATCTCTTGCGCTATGTAAATGCCACAGACCTAAAAGGTTTTGGCCTGATCCCAGAGCTGTTAGGTCGTTTGCCTGTTGTCACGCATTTGGATCCTCTGGACGCTCCTACCCTTCGTTCTATACTCACTGCGCCCAAAAATGCCTTGGTCAAACAATACACGCGTTTATTTGAAATGGAGAATATTAAACTCACCATCGAAGACGCTGTATTAGACTTTATGGTCAACAAAGCGATGGAGTTCAAGTTAGGCGCAAGAGGACTTCGCAGTATATGTGAAAGCATTCTCACTGATGCGATGTATGAACTTCCTTCTTCTAACACCAAACAATTTCATCTTACGCTCGAATACGCAGAAAGAAAATTTGATAAAAGTAAATTCAATCTTCTCAAAGTAGCTTAATTAACAGCCATGCAAGAACTCATCGACAAACTAAAAAACGAAGCCGGTATTACTGAGGATCAAGCGAAAAAGGTTTTACTGATTCTCAAAGAATACGTAACCGAAAAGTATCCGATGCTGGCGGGAATGGCGAAGAATTTCTTTGGAAAATAATTCTCACTGAATAGTACTGAATTGATGGGCTAATTCAACTTCGGCCACAAAAAGACAGCGGAAAATCATCTCGTTAGCCTAACTTGTTCTTTAATCCAACAAACTGGGTTAATGCAAATACGAATCATCCTGTTCATTTTCT
>JBJOGP010000025.1:0-18399 GCA_046048175.1 Bacteroidota bacterium | reverse complement strand
ACCGAATAAAAAAGGAGGCTGAGGCTGTTGAAAATACTGCTGATCCAATGTGCCTTGCTCTCCTTTGCGTACTTGCATATATCTAGCCCTAATCTTTAGTCGAGGTAATGGTGTATAATTTGCAAATAAACTGATTCTATCAGCATTGGCACCCATCCAATCTCCCAACAAAAAATTAGCATTCGTATAGTTTTGTTGAGGTAAAAAATTACGATACACAAACGGTCTCACTTTCGTGTACTCCATTCCAAGTTGCAAATAGGGCAATCCTAGATCTGTTACAGATCCGCCCAGCGTATAGCCAATCTGATTTCGTTGTTCTTTTTTATTCAGTATACGCGAGATTTTAATTTCATCAATCAATAGGGTTGCATATAAATGGGTATTCTTTATCTGATCTCTTGAACTCACTTGAAAAAAGAACTGCCCATTGGAACCACGCGTAATACTTCCGCTTCCTGCGTAATTATCGAACGCTTTAAAAAACAATACAGGTATCAAATAAGCAGCGTTCATTCTATCTGTGTATATCATAGATTCACCTATGCTCAAATTCAATCCCTTTCTAATTCTAAAATCCAAGGTGTGTGTGGCCATGTATTTAGCTATGAAAACCTCTCGGACGCCACCAAATAAACCATTCGGAATTGTATAAGATCTTGCGCTGTCAATAAGATCTGATTTCAACCATGCATGCGTGTAATTAAATCGAAGCCAGGGGTATGGATTTATATCCAACCTAAAATAAGGATAGGTAGGTGCTTTGTCTGATAGTACAATACGGCCTGATTGACCATAACCCCACAATAAATAATCCTGACCTATTGAGACAGAACCTTTGTTAAACTGGTACGTCAAATGTCCTCTCAACTCCAAGTAATTTAAGGCGTCTGTTTTACGGGCACTTTGTAAAACAAATCCAGTTTCATGATTGGCATCTAAGCCCGTTCGGTTGGTATCAAGACTTTTCCCTTTTTCAGAAAAATCTTGTAAAAACAACTGGTATCCCCATTTTTTTCCCACTTGCCCAAAAGCTTGCATACCTATACTACGCCTGAACATCGTTCGATCACCATCCTTAACCAAATTACCTGAAAAAACAGGCAGTGCCCGCATATTGAAATTCTCATTCGCAATCCCAAATAAACGTTTGCGACTTTCATAGCTATATTCACCTTGATAAAAGGCTAACTCTGCCTTTTCAAGGCTAGATAGTTTATCTTTTCGAATGGCTAAGGTATCTAGCGCCCGCACTATGACTGTTTTCAGAATGGGGCGAATATTATCATTCCATTCTAATAGCCCTTTTTGAGCCATTCTGGCCAGAAATGGATAAACTTCATAAGTATGACGTTCATATACGGGTTGAGCCGTTCCAATAGTGGAATACAACCCGGCTAGTAGCAAGGCAATTAGATGAATTCGCATAGTGATAAGTTATACGGTCACTTTTACCTGCTCGTTGATCCAGGTAAAGGTTTTTTCTAAACCAATTTGGAGTGGTTGCGACGGAGCCCAATTCAATTTTTCGCGAATCAGTGTATTATCAGATCTTCTTCCTCTTACACCTTGGTAGGTAACAGGAACATTTTTGATACGTAGATTCTTTCCGGAAATTGAAATAACTTTTTTTGTCAATTCATTGATAGAAACCATTTCCTCAGATCCAATATTTATGGGTCCTTCAAACTCACCATGCATAAATCGCTCCACAGCTTCCAAGCACTCATCAATGTATAAAAAAGAACGAGTTTGTAAACCGTCACCCCATACTTCAACTTCTCCCCCATAAGGGGCCTCTGCTACCTTTCTGCAAATAGCAGCAGGTGCTTTTTCCCTGCCATCACACCATGCTCCCTCGGGACCAAATACATTGTGAAATCTTGCAACTCTAATTTGCAATCCGTGATTTCGTGCAAAAGCCTGATACAACCGCTCACTAAATAATTTTTCCCACCCATAATCGCTGTCTGGTTCTGCAGGATAAGCAGAATTTTCAGCACAGTTTGGGTTAGAAGGGTCATTTTGATTGTAGGCGGGATAGATACAAGCCGATGAGGAGTAAAATATTTTTTTTACGCCACATAGAACTGCCTGGTGTATGATATTTAAATTAATGGAGGCAGAATTGAACATTAAGTTCGCATCATTTTCTCCTGTAAAAATATATCCAGCTCCGCCCATGTCAGCGGCTAATTGATACACTTCGTCAAAGGGCTGATCCAACACATCTTTAGCTACTTGCTGATCGGTAAGATCACCTACAATAAATTCGTCAGCAGGAGATTTAGAAAACTCGTGCTCTTTAATATCAACTCCGCGGACCCAAGCGCCCTGTTTCTTTAATTTTTTAACCAGATGCCCTCCAATAAACCCACCCGCTCCACATACCAGCACTTTTTTCATATTATCGATCGACTTTTCTTAAATAATGATTGAATAAATTGATAATAGCCAGGTAAACAAATGTAGGAACTATCCGTGAATAACGACCGGCTAAACGGCGTGGCTCTTTGCATAATCTATAAAACCACTCCAAAGAAGCCTTCTGCATCCATTTGGGTGCTTGAGGCACTTGACCGGTGTAAAAATCAAAGGCGGCACCTATGGTAACCAGGTATTTTACTTTTACACGCCTGGATAATTCAATTGCAAATTTTTCTTGCTTAGGTGTACTAATCCCAACCCAAATCAAAGTAGAATCAGATTCTTGGATTTGCCTAACTAGATACTGCCAGTCTTGCTCAGTCATTGGAGAGAAAGGAGGACTATAATAACCTGAAACCTGTAAACCAGGGTGCTTTTTTTGCATTACTTCACTCAATAATGATGCAATACCCGATTTTCCCCCACAAAAAAAATGTCGCACGTTTTTACCTACTGTCCGCTTTAAAAATCCATCAAAAAAGTCGGGACCGTAACAACGCGTTGCGTTACTAAATCCTTTCAGTTTAGCTAACCAAACCAGTGGCATCCCATCTGGAAGATTGAGATAAAAGTCAGTAAGTGTTTTTTTGAACTGAGCGTCAGTGTGTGCAGTTACAATTCCGTGTGCCCCCGTTGCGCTGATACAGTGGCTCTCTAAAGTGGAGCTATTGATACTTTCACTCGTTAGTTCATTGAGAATAGTATCGAGTCCTCCCGCATAAACAGGAATTGATTCTATTATCTGACAGCTGTACGGGTTCCTGTGAGTATTCTCCATTGTCGAACGATATCATCGCGCCACTTAAATACACGCGGTTTCCAAAGTTCAAAAATAACCCGTAATTCGCGGTTGGTAAAATGAAGCTTTTCTTTTCGAATGCGGTGTAAGATCTCTTTACGAATGATTTCACATTCTTGCAAAGAATCTAAACCACTGGAGAGTACCTTACTGCCAGGTGTAACGGGCTTTAAATGACGCAGTGCAACAGCGTGAATTAATAATTTTCGATCCATGCCCATTTTACGCTGGAGATAAGGATAAACATATCGATCTATCCCGTAAGAAGAGATATTTGTAGCATAAAAAGGATAAGCAGACTCGAAAATCTCTTTTCGCATAAATGGCGCCATAATTTCGAGCCAACACATTTGCTCCGGAGGAGCGCCAGGCTTTTGTACAAAGCAGCGGTGACTGTAGTAGCTATTGGGTGTTATAGAAGGCTGAAATGAATCTGCATTTTCCCGTACGGCAATATCAATTAATAGGTTGATTCCTGAAACTGTAATCTCATGATCATCGTCCATAATGCCAATATATCGATAGGTTAGGGGCATTACATCGGGACATAATTTGTGGAGCAGTTGACCTTTAAATTCTGTTTTATGAGAAAAAACTCCATCCACTGATTTTCCGTCTGGCAAGACAGGCTTTTGATCCCCACCTGTATAATTAAAGAGATATAATCTGAAATTTCGAGGTGCATCAAATTGTATGTGACGTAATGGTTCACTAACCCCATTCCATGCAACCACCAAAATATCCAAATTTGTCATGACTTGAAATCATTTACATATAATACACCAACCCAGGTCCAAAAAGCAAAAGCCCCCATTGGACCCTCGAGGTATACATCAAAACTTGCATTAATTATAAATCCAAGAATAGATAACAAAATCAAAAAAGCAAAAGTTTCTTTTTTTTCTGACCGAATTTTTGAAAGATGAAGCGACATCCAAAAAATCCAAAGAAAGAAAATTGGAATTCCAAATCTTGCTAAGATGCTTAAATGAAAACTATGGGGAGAACGAAGTAACTCATCATCGGTTCCGACATCTCCCAATAAAGTTAAACTGGGCCCCACTCCCACTCCTACTAATCCACGTACCGGGTCCAAGGCATCAGAAAACAATTTATACCACCAGGCCAGCCGCCAGAGTTTATTATCGGTCAATGCCCCCTCTTCTTGTACAGAGAACACACTAGTAAGATTTTTGGAAAGCTGATCAAATCCAATGGCTCTGCCTTGAAAATTTGGCTCATCATTTGAATTCAAGTAAAGAAAGACAGCTGCTATTATACACACAAGAGCCACTATAATTGTCTTTATATTTATGACTGCTGCCAACTCCCTTCTTTTGGCATAAACAAAAATCAAGAAGGGTAATAGATAGGCCAATAATCCCCCCCGCGTGTAAGTTGCAATCAGTAATACTAAATAAAAGATCAATAACGCATTTATAATTAAAACAGGCAGACGAAACCGGATGTAGCCACCTGCAAGTAGTAAGCTTGTAATCAGTAAATGAATGGCCATATCCCCATATTTTACTAATGCCAAGGGTACATTACCAAAAAGGACAAACTCTCTAAAATCAATCCAATTGGCAGACAACTGATAAGAACAAAATGCTACGAGCGGATACCAGGCGTAAAGGGTTATCAGTTTTTTTATGAAAAAATCCCAGTCATCCTGGAATAAAAAAATCACCAGCACAAATCCAGGGTATAAAAACATAGAAGCATCTTGAAGAATAGCAGTAAGAGGATACTTACCTACTGCAAAAAGAATTGCCAATAAACTGGCTATAAAAAAAATCGAAACAATAAGAATTGGCTTATTCCAAATTAATTGCAGCTGTTTTAAGCTAAGCAGTATCAACAATAGGCCGACTACTAATACCGATTCGGCTAAAAAACTATAAGCTATACCCTTATTCAAATAGAGATAAAGGGCATATACGAAAAGGTAATAATAGAGCAACCCCTTTCGCAGGCCGTTTATCCAAATCTGGTAAGTAGAATATTTCTCCACTCAATAAACTTAAGAAAGATTTTAAAAAATAGGCCTCGTTTACTAGCCTGAGGGATATTTGAGTCTAATTGATTACCTGTAATAACCTCGGGCAAAATAGATCCAATACGAATTTCATTAGCCCTAAAGTATCTTTTAAAATGATCAACAGGATAAGAAACGCTAGCCGTTTTCTCCAACAAAAGCTGGGCCGTTTTTTTATTCATTGAATAACCATAGGCGCAATAGAGCGTTTTAACAAATGGCGCCCCTACTTTATAGCCTGTAGCTGGATAAAACAAAGTGCTATTAAATAATTTTATTCGTCCCTCATATCCGCCCCAAAAAAATAGATCATAGCGACTTTGCATTTCCTTGAATATAGAGCGTAATACTTCAGGATTCTTTATTACTGAATCAGATTCCAGAATTAAAAAATGCTGCTCTTCGTTAGCCTTTTCTTTACAGATTAATTGCCAAACCTTACGGTGACTCAATAGACAGGCTAACTCTGCCGAAGTCATTGGATACCCTGTTCGGTCAAAAGCAGTTTGAACCAGTTTATCTAAAAAGGGGATATGTTGTTTGGTTGCGTAAATAGCTTCTACACGCTCAATGGAAAATGATGCTGTAGAGCATAGATGGTCCACATTTTTTTGTCGTAGGGTTTCGTGGGAAGCCCAAATCACAAACCCCTTCATACTGACTTTTTAGCAATGGAAGAGGGATTAAACGTGAACAAACCAAACAATAAATAGAAAGTAGTTGCGATAAAAACAGCAACTAGTAGATAGAGAAATAAAGACCATCTCATGTCAACCAGTGGAAGTTTTGGCTGGTCAAGCACTTGGATAACTGGTGTTTGACTAATAAGCATCATGCGGCTCCACTCTAGGTTTTTCATCACCTCGGCATACAGTGCAAATAGCACAGATCGATCACTTGTGCTCATTTCTGCACCAATCATATTTTGTGTATAAAACCGATTGGCATCTAATACCTGGTAAGAGTAGGTTTGTGCAATTTTTCCGCCCAACAATTGTCGCAATGAATCTGCTTTTACTTCCGCTTTTGCAACATTAGCAGCCAATGTTTGTGTTTTGATATTGACATAAAGCGCAGAAGTTAATTCTACTAATTTAGTCGACATCCCAATTGCAAAAACAGGATCAGCAGCGTTTATCGTTACTCGAAAAATGCTACCCTTCTTATTAATACGTTCTACTTGTAAATCTTTTTTCCGAATTCGTTTCATGATCACTTGCAGTGCCGTATCCCGATCAGGAAATGCCGCAGAAAATGCAGCAAGCTTTCCTTTCCAACCATGCTCGTTAGCCATTCCAGTGGCTTGCACATATAAATCAGCGAACGTTATTTTCTTACCAGGCACAACGGCTAATAAAGCCTGCTCCATAATTCTAGAAGACTGTACAATTTCCTGGATATTTTCTACAGATAACAATCCTGATGAACCACCGGCTAATGCGCCAAGATCCACTCCCATTTGAGAGGCAATGCCTGCCACACCAGAACTTGGACTACGTTCTTCTAACACAAATGAAGCGACAGCCTGATATTTAGGTGATGAAAAGTAAAAAAGTGCTGCTGCAGTTATTAAACTAAAAACCAAAAGAAGTAAGTAAATCCCAATTTTACTTTTTAAGTAACGTAGCAATCCTGAACCATATGCAGAAAAAGCATCAGTGTCTATATAAACCGCTTTTGGATTGAACATGGTAATTACTTCAAGGTGTTAATGATAGCCAGCATCACACCAGCCAGAGAAAGAAGACCAGTGGTTATACCTACCAATTCTCCCTTAGTCAATGGGTTTTTACGAATCTTAAAGGGTACGTACACCTCCGAACCACGAGAAAGACTCGGATAAAATCGCATTCCTAAAAAATGAGTCGTGCTTCGCACTCTTCCGTTAGCCTCCAGCACATATACATCTTTTTTAGAGGCGTTCGCCGCAAACCCACCCGAAGCATGAATAACGTTTTTCAAACTCATTCCTTGTTTATAGGTGATTTGCTGCGGGTAGTTGATAGCTCCAAATGACTGGATGGTTTGTTGCTCCACTGGTATTTTAATGATGTCTCCATCTTCTAGTAAAATATCCGCAGAGGTACCCGGCCTTTTTAACGCTTCGGTTAAGTCTAATGCCACTCGTTTTTGCTGGCTATTTAATTGTTTTGAAATCAACTTGACACCTAGGCTATCTGCCTCAGTTATTTTCTTATTATCCGTTTCTGTTTCTGGCATCTGCATGGAGGTATTAGCATCCAATAAAGCATACTTTAGCGATCGAATCACAGTGTCGCTGGGAGTATTTCCAGCATAGATATTTCGAATTAAAATAGTTCCTCCAGGAAATGCAAAGTTTGTCAATCCACCAGCTCGTTCTAATAAATTACTGATTCGATCTTTACCAGAACGAAGCGCATATTTTCCGGGAAATTTTACCTCTCCCTCAATAACCACATTAGATTGGTTACGATATAAAGGTGATCGTCTCACATATACCACATCAAAAGGTTCAAGCACAACATCCATAGTACTATTCACCTGGTAACCACTATCTAAGTCAATTGTTTTAACAACCGTATACTGAAGAGAATCGGCAAGTTGATCCTTTTGACGAATACGACGAGAAACTTCAACTCTTTTCAATACGGCTCCGTCTTTTACACCTGAAGCAGTTAGAATTAGATCTTGAATTTGCATTCCTTTTAAAAAAGGATAAATCCCCGGCTGATTTACTTCGCCTTCAATGGTGATATACTGGTATTGCTTAACTAACGACTGATCATAAATATGTATGGAGTCATCTTTTTGTAATACAAGATCTGATTTGCCATTCAACACATCCTTCACATTAAATTGTACTAATGTTGGAGTAAGGTCATTCTGGTAGCGGCGAATAACCCCTCGATCTAAAACAGCACTTTCCTTGATTTGTGCTTTTTCCAATAAAGCCTTAGCGGTTGTAAAACTTTCCAACCCATATTCACCAGGGTAATATACCGCTCCGCCAATTTGCACTCGGTTTGCGTATCTATTAGCTAAAGAGTCTATCACCAATGTATCTCCGGATATCAATTTGAATTGCAACAATTGAGGGGCAGGAATTGTAAGTACCTCTCTTGCTGTAGCGCCCAATCTTTTTACACGTACCATTTCTTTAAAGGCAATGTCAGCCATACCACCTGCATAATCCAAAAGACTTGCAGGGCTATCTGCTTCCGTTAAATCAAAAATGGCCGGCTTTTTGATTGCTCCTTTTACTGCTACACGCTTTTTGTAAGCAGGTACACGAACCACATCATCATCCTGTAACAACAAATTAGTTGACAAATCGCCTTTTAATAAAAAAGAATAGAGATCAAAATCGGCAATCATTTTTCCACCTCGGATCAATTGTATGCTGCGATAAGAGCCAATTTCATTGGGGCCACCGGCAGCATGTATGGCATGCATGATGGTAGCAAGAGAAGGAAGGGCATAACTACCCGGGCGATTCAGTTCACCCACCATTGTTACTCGAATTGTACGAATTTGACTGAGAGAAACAGCAACGCGGGTCTGACCAGCACGAATGGCCGGATAGATTTTTGAAAGTGCATTGCTGATTTTTGAAGTAGCCTGTTCTACGGTTAAACCCATCACGCGAATCGGACCAAGATTGGGATAGCGAATATCTCCATCTGCACTAACGCGAAGCTTCGCCGTTTTTTCAGAGAGGCCAAACACATCAATTAATAACTCATCATTGGCGCCTAACACATAGTTACTGGGTGTAGGTAAGGAAAGGTTAGGTTCAAAGCTGACACCTTCCTTATCAAAAAGGTCCGAACCAAAAATCTGCAAAACAGAATCGATTTCTTTTTTATCGGGTCGTTGAGAACGCACAGGCAATCGCATTCCATTGGGATCAACTTCTTTCTCCTTTAATTGAGACATGGTCTTACTAATCATAAAGGGATCCATCCGTTCCATTCTTTCCCGAATGACCAGTATTTGCTTTTGTGATAAGCCGCGTGTACTCGCCTCTATTTCAAAACGGGCAGGTGTTAAACCTAATAATTGTTGCTGGGCTAGTAAGGTCACTAATTGCTCATCACTCATTTTTTCAACGGGCAGTTTACTCAACTGTGCCTCTACGCCCACTGAAAAAACAAGCGCAAACAAAAAAGTTAATCCAACACGGATAATCCTATTCATGCCAATTATTTAAATGCTTTGTTATCAAAAAACCATACCAAAGAGGCATATAGCTGTTTGTTTCGGCGATCTGATAACTCAGAGCGGCCAGAAAAACCTCCATCTAATTTAGTCCACTTGTAGTTAAACAACCATGTAGAAGAAGCTCCCGCACTTAACAAAAAGGATTTTATATCCCACTGTACTTGCAAGCTAGCACTCACATCTGCCCAGTATTTGGATGGGTTTTGTCGGAATGGATCTAAATATGGTGTAATGAAGAAATAATAATAGAAATCATTATTATGCTGCACTCTTTCTCCGGTAAACATAATTTTTTTGTATCCCTTTACCCACCCTAATTGCAAGGTTTGGCTATTACTACCCGGTCCAATCCAAGCACCCATCACTTGCCCATAGTTAGTATATCCCTGTCTAACCACTGGATGGATGTACCAGCTATTGTAATTTGGAGGTCCATACGGATTGCCATTTCGAAGAATCAATCTTGGATCTGGAACCTGCAAACGAGTAATTTCTAAACCAAATTGTAAATGAGAGCGTCCATTTCTTAATGGCATATACTTTCTAACTCCTGCTGTATACCCCATTGGAATACTGTCTTGTAAAAGATTGGTTGGATAGGCCGCTTTATCTGCTCGACCAAACTCGACATAAAATTCTGCATGATCCTTAGGCATCACATACCGCATAAAAAACGAACCTAACCGTTGACGAGTTTCGCCTTCCACTTGTGCAAAAGGGAACACCAATAAGCGGCTATATTCATTATTACGGTACTTAACCATGGATCCAGCAATACCCAAGAAAAAGTTTCTTGTCCATTTAGGCTCCCAACTTATAATGTATCCAGAGAATACACGCTGAAATGTATCCTTTGGTGGAATCCAGTACCAAGGAAACTCTCGGCGCATCCGCGCATCCTCTGGATTTGCAAAGGGCATTTTATCTAAATAACCAATTACAAACTGAGCTTCCAAATGACCAAAGCTGGTTTTTAGCGGCTTAACCGAGTTTAGCGTGAGATGCGGAAACGACTTTGCATGGTTGGACATCACCAATGAGTTTCGTATGCCAGGACCCCACCAAAGATTTTCAGTAGATAGTCCTACTGATACATGAGACGACTGAAATCGAATACTTGACTGCCCAGGAAGGTATTTATTAGTTGGCTCAGTTCCAATCCGGTCGTAGAAATCCATATTATTATTAACCAGATTGTAGTAAAAAGGGAGCAAATTGGCGTAAACGGGATCTAGTTGATATGTGGTGGGGGGGAGATTTTGTGCCTTTAAAAACTCTGGTGCTAATTGAATGTATAGTTTTTTCCAACGAGCTGCTACGCTTATTTGTACTCGTTGTTGCATCCCAACATTTGGGAGAAAAGAGCCGTCATTAGACCCTAATCCCAATGAATCATTTTGCTGTAACGTAACTCCTACATTTCTTAATTGAACTGCTAACTTTTTTGAAAAAAAGGAGGAACCAGGCTGGTAATCCTGAAAATATAGCGTACTGCTACGTAGCATATAAGAGCGATGGTCTGCTGAATCGTTGCGAGTTAGTTGCTTGATTCGAAGTAAATCGGTTGCAGCAATTTCACTGTACACATCAATTTGAGCATGCAGCTTTGAAATTGGAAATGCCAATAACAAAAAAGATATGGTAACTAGAAATTTCACCAGTTATATAAAAAATTAAGAGATCCAAAAATATTATGCATAGAAAGATTTTGCTCCCAACCATAGTTGTTAGAACGTACATACAAACACTCCCCTTTTACAGCCAACTTACCAAAACGCCATTGTCCAAATGCACCAGTTGCGAGATCATTCCAATGAATAGGTCCCAAAAAAGCAGTATTGATTGAGCCGACTAAACGACGAGGGTCATTTTGTATTCGTTGTAAGCGTATACCCACTCTGTTTCCTTCCATCACTTTTTCTAGTTGTAGCGTTTGGATATTATTTCCTAACCCACTCCCTACTCCCAGTATTTGGTTCATGTGCGTAAATCCTTGATTCATCACACTATGCAAATACCAGTTACCTGCATTTCTAGTGATAAAGTCAGGAGACTGCGCCAACTGTATTGCTTCTAATGAAACTCCGATATATTGATTTTTTTTAGGAAGCGAGATCATTTTTTTAATCCCAGCTAAATAAGCAGCGGAGTGCTGCGCATCGATAGTGAGATCACGCAGATTGTCTTTGTAATCGTTGTACCCATATTCAAAATAAACTTCGAAGTGGTCTTTTGGCATCACAAATCGAAAAAAGACACTGGCTTGTTGATCTCGCCCGTCATTAAAATTATTGTCAACCGTTTGTGGATTGAGTGGTCCAAAAAAGGCAGTAACCGCTGGTAAATATTTTTCTAAGAATGAAATTTTATCGGGCATCTGGGAAAGTTGCCATCTATAAAATTGCATAGCGCGTGTAAGGCCCAAGTATAAACCAGGGATAGGTTTAGGCTGCAGTACAATGGCAAACCCATTCATATAGCGCCACTGACGCGTAAAAGGTGCGCCACGTAGAAAAGTAATTTCTGAGTTAAGTGTTGAATCTTGATCAAAACCTGCCGCAATAAATTGAAATTCGATATCCATTACCGGATTACGAATTGGCCGACGGGTGCTTAAATGTAAATGACCAAATCCGGGTGCGTTATTACTTAGGATAAGCGCGCCAAACTGGCCTGGCCCCCACCAAACATTTTCATTTGAAAAACCGAGCGTGATGGGGCCCATATTGAAACGTGCATAGGAATTACCATAGAAAAACTTGTGGTAATTATTACGCATGGTGTCACCAAAGTTGGGTGTGATACGATAAGGTGCATTGTCAGCCAAAATAAATTCTGGTGCAAAGGCTGCTTCAAAAGCATCCGATTTATAGAGCAAGCCCGTACTAAATCGTAATTGAGCACCTCTTGCCTGAATCATACTACCATTGTTCCATCCGAAAGGTCTTTTTGAGTTGAACTGAGATTCTACCCGTAGCGGAATTGCATACAACTCGTCACGCATAAAATCCTGTTCCAATTTTTTAGGTGCAAAGAGATTAAAAACAGAATCTCTGCTTAAACTATCTGAGGCTTTACGACCCATAAAGGGGCGAATCGTCAAGGAGTTTTTAGGAATCAACTTATTAAGTAACTGGTATTCTCTAATTAATACATCTTGCTCATACAGAACAGATGGATTTTGTGCAGCGGCATCAATTGTCCGCAAAGCTAAAAGACCAAAAAATAATATGTATGAATAGACAATCTTCATTTCAATCAATTAGATAAAATAGACTTCCACCATCTACGCGCCAATAAAAAGCCGACTGTTAAAAAGCCTGCCAAGATACCCCCCAACAATAGTCCTTTTAATTTACTTTCTTTTTCCTTTTGCAAAGGGAGATAAGAGCGATCTACCACTTGAATAACCGGCGTTTCTTGCTGCAAGGTAAACTTTGCTAACTCGAGATTTTTTACCACCTCCGCAAATATGGTAGCAATCATCATTTTTTCGCGTGATGTAATTTCTGCCGATACAGGCGCAGTACGCAAAGCTGGATTAATATCAACAAGTGATTGCTGTGCTGCAGCTGCACTGTACGTATTACGGTTTAACAATGCTCCCAAACTATCCGCTCTTTTTTGTAAAAGCGCAACGTTAGCCGCCTTGATCTTTATTTTAGACTGCACATAACGCTCTGTCCCCTTTTGCACTAAACGTTCCGTAAATAATTTACTGAGCAGTTCATTGCGCGTGGAAGTTTTTACTTCTACAAAGGTTGCTTTCTTTTCAGGACGTGTAACAGATAATTCTTTGTTTATAGCCCCTACTAAAACTTGCAAGAGACTGTCTTCCTTACGAGGAAAATCTCCATTTGCGAATTTTGAAAAATCAACATTACCTATTAGTTTATTTTCGCTCCACCCTTTTTTAAATTCATTGATCTCCGCATAGCGATCGGCAAGAGTGAAATTACTAACTGAATCCATTGGAGTTAATAAGGTTTCACGAATCAAGCCCTCACTTTTTAAAAAGATCAATAAGTTTTCACCAGCGAAAATTCCTCCACCTGAGGAACCGCCCACATCAAATCCAAATTGACCAGCCAAGGAAGCTAACCCACTGGCACTGGAGCGTCCCTCTTCTGCTACAAAACTGATTTTTGCTGTGTACTTTACCGGCTTGGACCATGCAAAATAAAAACCCGACAGTCCACCAATGATACCAGCCAAAAAAATAACCAGCCATTTATTGATCAAATAATTGAAAAGCTCGCGGCCTTTTTCAATCAGTTCCTTCAGTGATATTTCGTCGTCGAGTTGCTGTTCCATTATAGTCCTTTTAAAATTGCAATAGTTGAGACTAAAGCAGACAATGCAGAAATCAGGATCCCTGCTTTGGCTGGGTCAAACTTTCCTTCTCTCTCTGGTTTAGCAGGAACTACAACAGTTGCCCCAGGCGTTATTTTAGGATAGGATTTAAAAAGCCCTAACAAATGGGTCGTTTTTTTTGATCTCCCATTGGTATAAATAACGAAGGATTTACCTTTTCTTGCCTTGTTTGCAAAGCCGCCTGCGGAGGAAATATAATATCTTATTCCTTTGCCAGGGGTAAACTGCACAGCTACTGGCTTTAAAACCTCCCCTGTTACCGTAACAACATTTTTAATTTGCGGTATTACCACTTCATCTCCATCCTCTAATATAATATCATCTGCAGTGCCAGGGCCCTTTAGCAAGGCTTTTAAATTAACAGCAATTTCAGTCACTTCAAAATTGGACTTATCCAATTGTTTGTCAGTTGAGTCCTTACGATTTTTTATTTGCTTTTGCGTTGCTTCTTTTACTGAACTTGTATCCTGTATTAAATTTCTCCGAATCACTTTTACACCGTTCTGGTCGGCAATTTTTAATAACCCACCCGCTCGCTGAAGTATCCCGCTAAGTCGGTCTTCTCTGCTTTCTAATACGTAGGTGCCAGGGTATAGTACCTTACCAGATAATAAAACTTTTGATTGAGGAATTTTTAAAGGATCTGATTTAACACTCACAATATCCCCAGGCATTAGTTTAAAATCGACACCTGTTTTATTTAAATCTGAATTAACTGATACTTTAATAATTTCTACCTGTGCCTCTGCGCTACTACCGTTTGTTTCTTTTTTATTTCTTCCAATTTCAATGGAGGTTGGAATAGCTTTATCTGTAAAACCTCCTGCTAATAAAATTAACTGCTGTAGCGTAATAGAGTCAGCATAGGGAAAACTACCCGGATTACGTACAGGCCCACTAATGCTTAAATTAAATTTATCTTTTAAATCATAGGAAGAGAAGACAGTCACTACATCTTCGTTTAATAATGCAAACGATTGCTGTCCTTTTAAAATAGGTCGTAAATCGACAGCAATATTTTGTTTTTCTAAGTTTTCAAACGTTCGTAATACGTTGACTGAACCTAAAAAGGCTTCTTCTTTGAGCCCTTCCGCTTTTTGTATCAAGTCTGTGATTTGTTGTCCTCTTTCCCAGGCGTAGGCTCCCGGCTTGTATACGGCCCCAGCTATAGTAACCCTATTTACAAACTTGTCAATCAATGAGTCTACATGTAAGCTATCTCCATGGCGGAGTGAAAAGTCAGAAAAATTATTAGCCGGAATATCAATTACTTCTTTTGTTAGATACCCATTGCGCGTTCCCCTTACTCTACCTTGGTAGGCTAAAGGTTTAAATCCGCCTGCGAACTCAAATAAATCAGACAAGTTTTCTGTTGCCTTTACTTCAAAGATTCCTGTTCTATTCAATAATCCCGTTAACTGAACTTGCTGTTTTGCAAACGGAACTCTAATTAAGTCGTTATCCTGTAAAAATATATTTGCAGACTGATCTCCTTTCAAAAGAAAATTGTATAAATCAGCCTCTAAAACCTTTTTATTTCCTCTGATTACTTCTATACTTCGCAGTGAACCGTTTTCCAAGGGCCCGCCTGTAGCATATAAAACATTAAATAAAGTTGCCAAAGAGGGAACGGTTATGGTACCAGGCTTTTTAACAGCTCCAACTACATTTACACTAATGCTTCTTATTGAACCTAAACTGAGGTTTAATTTTGAACCTCCACCCACTAATGAGGGGATGAAACGAGCTAATTTATTTTTTATGATAATGGAAAGTTCTTGTATGGTACTGCCGTTGACATTAACTAATCCAGCATATTTAACATTTACGAACCCCTCTCTTGAAACAAGCAATTTTTGCGTAAACACGTTGTTCCCATAAAGTTCAAGTAACAATTCATCCCCGGGTCCTACCTTATAGTTATCTGGGGTAGCAATATTCAAATTAGGCATAAACATTGGTGAAACACCGCTAAAGAGCTCCGCACCAAAAACTTTTGAGGTAACAGTTTGGGAAGCTATTTGCTTTTCACTAGTAGAAGGGGTGGTTCGATTGCGGCTTGATGCTGAATTACTTGATGGAACATCTGTATTATTGTTGCTACCCAGTAAACTCGCTACCCGTTCAGATAAAGCTGTCAATTCTGAATCTGGGAGTCCTCTTTGCTTGAATTCAGCAAGAATTGCATCCTGAGACTGGCCACTGGATTGGGCTTTTTGGACAAATTGAAATAGTTGATCGTCAGTAATTTGAGCAGACTTGACTTTAGAGAGGTCAGATGGTAATTGCGCATGAGCGGTTACCGCGATCAAACTGATGAGGACAATAAAAAAAAGCCGATTGATTTTCATTCCGTTAGGTTTCAACTCTGCTAAATTAAAGCTTAGTAACCGCATGGAAAAATTGAAATCAATCGGCGAAAATACCCTTAGTACTAACCCCTAAAAGTCAATAATCATAGAATCTGAAGCTATATGCACATATTTAGCTTTACCGGAGACTGTTACTTTTACCCCGTTTATTATAAAATGGTATTGCTCCATTTTAACTGAGGTAGTCACTTTTTTAATAGGCGATTCTACTTTATTATTTTCTAATTCTAATTTTTGAGCTTTAGGTTTACGACCTCTTTTTTTGGGCTCGCTTTTTATTTCCTCTTTTTTTACTTTAGGCTTTCGACCTCTTTTAGCAGGAGGAACAACCGTACCCGTACGTTTTAAACGTGTGCGGAAATTGTAAATCGTCGCAACAGAAACATTATAAGTACTAGCCAATTCTTTTGCATCTTTACCTTCACCTAATTGCTTTACAATTTGAATTACATCCTCATTTGACAACCTTTTTTTACGCATAATTAGATTTTAATTGAAAACACTTATTGGGTTTTAACGAAATTAGAGAATTAAAATTAGAATTAGAAAATAAGTTAAAAATACTGTCTTAGCGTAAGCCTAGGCAGCCTGGCGTGAATAATCCGTTGTAACTAATTTAATTTTTTCAGGTGTTCCGCAATTGATTATAATATGCCAATATCGGTAATAAAATTATGCCAAATTCAGTAACGGAATGATGCCAATATCGGTAATTATGTTTAAATTTGTAAACTTAACTTTCCAAAATGAATATAAAGCCTTATCTATCAAGGCTATGTGATGCTGAATTAAAACTGGCCCTGCAATCATCGGGTGCCGTATTAATTGAAGGCGCAAAATGGTGTGGGAAAACCAGCACGGCAAGTAATGCAGCTGAGAGTATAGTATTTATGCAAGACCCAGACAACGCTAGCTCCTATCTAGCCATGGCAGATACAAAACCCTCTTTGCTTCTGAAAGGTGCCACACCTAGGCTTATCGATGAATGGCAAGTAGCTCCAATTTTATGGGATGCTGTTAGATTTGAGGTGGATCAACGAAAAGCACGTGGACAGTTTATATTAACAGGCTCTGCTGTTCCGCCCAAAAATGAAACAGCGCATACCGGAACAGGTCGTATATCTCGTTTAAAAATGCGTCCCATGAGCTTGTATGAATCCAACGAATCTACCGGTCAAATTTCCTTACGCGCATTATTTGAAGGTAGTCAGGTAGATGATGGAGCAGTATCAAATTTAAGTATTGAAAAAATTGCATTCGTTTTGTGCCGGGGTGGATGGCCAGCAAGTATTGATTTAGATGGATTGCCAAGTTTACGGATGGCAATGGATTATGTGGAGGCAATCATTAATCAGGATGTGTCTCGGGTAGATGGAGTTGAAAAAAATCCGGAAAGGGTTCGATTATTACTTCGCTCCTTAGCTCGTAATATCGCTACCACTGCCACTTATCAAACAATAAAAAAAGATATCGAAGCCACTGACATCAGTATCTCAGATAAAACAATCAATACTTATATCAATGCGTTGAGAAGAATTTTTGTGGTGGAAGACTTGCCAGCATGGGCACCCTCACTACGTTCAAAGACGGCCTTAAGAACCACAGAGAAAAGACATTTTGTAGACCCCTCAATTGCCACCGCCGTAATGCGCATGAACCCAGAAGGCATTCTACATGACTTTGAATATTTTGGTTTTTTATTTGAATCATTGTGCACTCGTGATATTCGAATTTATGCACAAGCAAATGATGGGGATGTATTTCACTATCGAGATAAAAGTGGATTAGAAGCCGATTTAATTATTCGACTTCATGATGGCCGATGGGCTGCTATTGAAGTAAAATTAGGGAACAAACAAATTGAGGAAGCTGCAAAAAATTTATTGTTGCTGAAAGAAAGAATTAATGAAGAAAAAATGGGTAAAGAATCGTTTTTGATGATAATTACCGGTGGGCAAAATGCCTACCAACGCAAAGATGGCATTTGGGTCGTGCCCATTGGATGCTTGAAAGATTAATTATATAAGCACCTATTATCGCACTATTTAAATAGTTTTAGATAGGCGTTAAACAGACATTAAAAAGTGTATTTCAATGAAAACCCTGTAATAAAGATTGATTAAAGTCATTTATGATGATATAGCGTGAAAGTGATTAGTGTGGACCACACTAATTATAAGGTATTT
>JBJOGP010000024.1:0-19852 GCA_046048175.1 Bacteroidota bacterium | reverse complement strand
TGAAGCAAAGCCTTTTGCGTTAGGTGTTCGTATTGAACATCCGCAGGCTATCATTGACCAGGTACAATACCATTGCACAACCAGAGACCCTTATTTACCTCCTGCAGCTTACAGTTGGGTAGAACATGTATATGAAAAAGGCGTATTTTCTTTTTGCATGTGTCCTGGAGGTATTATTGCGCCTGCTGCCACCTCACCCGGCGAATTAGTAGTCAATGGGTGGAGTCCCTCCAAGCGAAACAATCCATATGCCAATAGCGGTATTGTTGTTTCTGTAGAATTGAATGACCTCGACAAAAGATTTGGAAAAGATGCGCTATCGCTTATGCGTTTTCAACAATCCGTTGAACAATTAGCTTTTAAAGCGGGGGGTGGTAACCTACAGGCACCCGCGCAACGATTAGTAGATTTTTGCGAAAAAAGAAGTTCTTCTACTCTACCCGCTTGTTCTTATTTACCTGGTATCGTATCGGTTAATTTACAAGAGGTGCTTCCTGCATTTATTTATGAACGATTACAAGTTGGATTTCGGCAAGTAGGGAAAAAGATGAAAAATTACTTTACCAATGAAGCCGTAGTTGTTGCAACAGAATCCAGAACCTCTTCTCCGGTTCGTATTCCGCGTGATGAGCAATTTTTATCACATCCTCAACTTTCCACTTTATTTCCATGCGGTGAAGGGGCTGGTTATGCAGGCGGAATTGTTAGTGCTGCGATGGATGGCGAAAAAGTTGCAGCAGCAATAATCAGCCAACTAGCTTGATTTACCATTCTACCCTTTTAAAAACCACCCCTGTAAGGAAAGAACAAGTTCAATAATTCCTGAGTACATTTGAGTGTAATAACAAAACATGGCAACCCATCTTTCTCTTCGTCACTTGCAAAAGTATTTTGAATCACAAAAAGCAGTAGACGATATCAGTCTTGAAATTGAACAAGGTCAGATTTTTGGATTACTTGGTCCCAACGGGGCAGGCAAAACAACCTTGATTCGAATGATCACGGGTATCTTTTATCCCGATCAAGGTGAGATTTATTTTGAAGGAAAAAAATTTGATCCGATTCAGGATGTAGGCCGCATAGGTTACATGCCGGAAGAAAGAGGATTATATAAGAAAATGAAAGTGGGCGAGCAGGCCCTTTATCTTGCCCAGTTAAAAGGCCTATCCAAATCAGAGGCAAAACGAAAAATTGAAAATTGGTTTGGGCGATTTGGAATGGAGAGTTGGTGGGATAAAAAGGTGGAGGACCTCTCCAAAGGAATGGGACAAAAACTACAGTTTGTAACCACTGTTTTACACGACCCTAGTTTAATTATTCTAGACGAACCCTTTAGCGGATTGGATCCTGTGAACAGCAATTTGATTAAAGATGAAATTTTCAGATTAGCCAAAGAAGGCTCTACCATCATATTCAGTACACACCGAATGGAACAGGTAGAAGAAATTTGCAATCATATCGCCTTAGTCAATAAGGGAAAAAAGATTTTAGATGGTACTGTTCAAGAAACGCGTCAGCACTACAAACAGAATGTCTTTCAAATAGAAGGAGAAGGACTTCTAAAAATAGATCGTGCCACAGCTCCTTTTACAGTTTTAAAAGAGGCAGAAAACCGAATCACCATTCAACGAAAAGAAGGTCTCTCAAATAATGCATTGTTACAGTATCTGATTGATGAAGGAGTGATCATTCATTCCTTTTTAGAAAAACTACCTTCTTTAAATGAAATTTTCATTCAACTGGTAGAAGACAGTCCTGCAACGAGAACATTTGAACATTAATATCGCGAACTATGAAAAAGACTTGGATTATTATACAAAGAGAATACCTGACTCGGGTAAGAAAAAGAACTTTCTTATTATCTACCTTGCTAGTTCCATTACTTTACGTAGGACTGATATTTGGTGTTGGAGCCATCTCTGAATCATCGAAAGAAGTTCTAAAAATTGCAGTGGTTGATTCTTCAGGTTATTTTACCAAACAAGCATTAGACATCGAAAACAAACTAGACGAGTCTTCATCACTTTCACTGGTTACACTAAACAGTCCAGCAAAAACCCCAAGTGAAGAAGAAGGATTTGATGGCTATGTAATTATCCCAGCTCTACAATGGCAAAAAGGGATAGATTCTCTCTCGTTAAATACATTCAAATCATATGGGAGAGCTTCCACTGCAGCAGTGGAATCTAAACTGAATAGAATTTGGCAAAGGGTGCTCAATGATAGCTTACAGATTGACCAAGGAAAACAAGCTATCTTGGCGCAAAGTCATATTGGCTTACAATCCCGCAATGTAAATGATGAGCAATTTGATAGTCGATTTGCAGATAGCATTGGATACGTAGCGGGTTTTCTTATCTATTTCATCTTGTTAATATATGGTTCACAGGTGATGATGGGCGTAATGGAGGAAAAAACCAATCGAATAGCCGAAGTGTTGGTTTCTTCGGTTCGTCCTTTTCAAATGATGCTAGGTAAAATTGTAGGAGTGGGAGCCGTGGCACTCACTCAATTTGGAATTTGGATTGCGTTTATTTTTTTAGCTTATAATTTCGGAAAAGAAAATGGTGCTTCTATGGGAGCCGGGGCCGAAATGCTGGGATATGTGCAAAAAATATTCACCAGTGTCAATATGCCCGTGATTATTTTCTTTTTTGTTTTTTATTTCTTGGGTGGCTTCTTTTTTTACGCATCACTCTATGGCGCTATTGGAAGTGCAGTGAACGAAGACATGCGCGATGCACAATCACTCAGTTTTCCCATCACCATGCTGGTTATCATTGCTTTTGCAATGATGACTGCGGCTTCCTCTAATCCAACGGGGCCTATCGCTGTGTGGGGTAGTATTATTCCTTTTTCTTCTCCCATCGTGATGATGGTCCGAATTCCCTATGGTATCCCTGGCACCGTACCTTATTGGCAATTAGCCCTGTCCATGGCTATGTTGATTGTTGGCTTTATCGTTACGGTATGGTTTGCAGGAAAAATTTATAGAACAGGAATTCTCCTCTATGGTAAGAAGATTACCTGGAAAGAGATGATCAAGTGGGCGTTCAAAAAAAATTAATTAACTGAATTCCTAAATGGTTCTGCACAGGCTTCCTGGAACTCATTCCAAACCATTTCAATAATGGCAGATGCAGGAAGGATAGTATCCAGCAGTGCGCTTACCTGTCCAATTTCCAATTCTCCTTCGTTTAGATCTCCGTCAAACATTCCTTTTCGGGCTCTGCCCTTCCCTAGCAATGTAGTAAGTTCTTCGCTCGTGGCGCCTCTTTCCTCTGCGGCATGCACGTCATGATAGAACTTATTTTTTAACAGGCGAACCGGCGTTAATTTTTTCATGCTTAATTGCGTATCGCCTTCAGCAGCATTTATCACCATCTTCTTAAAATCGGGATGTGAAGAGGCTTCTTCACTTGCCACAAAGCGAGTACCCATTTGAACACCTTCCGCTCCCAATGACAGCACAGCAAATAGTTGTCTCCCGGTGGCAATTCCGCCGGCAGCAATTACCGGAAGCTGCACCGCTTTAACTACAGCAGGAATTAATACAAGGGTCGTTGTTTCCTCCCTTCCATTATGCCCCCCTGCTTCAAACCCTTCGGCAATAACAGCATCAGATCCTGCCGCTTCAGCTTTTTTAGCAAATTTTGCAGAGCTAACGACATGTAGAACTTTTCGGGATTTTGATTTTAATAAGGGGGTCCAAGTAGAAGGATTACCCGCGGATGTAATAACAATAGGCACCTCTTCTTGAATCAGCACTTCCATTTGTTTTTCAATTCCCGAATACAATAATGGAAGATTAACAGCGAAAGGCTTATCTGTTGCCTGCTTGCATTTTATAATATGCTCACGTAATAAATCAGGTTGCATGGATCCCCCGCCAATCACTCCTAATCCGCCTGCATTACTAACCGCTGCTGCAAGACGCCAGCCGCTAGCCCAAATCATGCCGCCTTGAATGATGGGATATTTAATTCCTAAAAGAGTAGTAATGCGATTAGAGAAATTAGACATGCATTTTTATTTCAACCCAAATCAATACTCGTATTGTCACCAACATTTAATGAGCGCGTTTCACCTCTTAAAAGTGTATCGCTTCCAATAACAGAATCACTCACTACAATGTCCTGTAAGGTAGAAAAAGAGCCGATGATTGATTCCTTAACAACGGAAGATTGAATAGCCGTATTCTCCCCAATAGCAACATTAGGGCCAATCACAGAATTACGAATTAAACAACCCGCACCAATGCTCACCGGCGGAATAAATACTGTATTCTCAAAATGATCCACCGGAATTTGGTCTGCAAACTTTTTTAGTAATAATGCGTTTGATTCTAACAAGGTTTCTTTTCGTCCACAGTCAAACCAATTATCTACTTTGAATGACTTGAGTGGTGTTCCTTGCCCGATCATACAATCTAATGCATCCGTCAAACTGTATTCACCATGAGATCGGATACCCTGACTAATGTTATTTTCTAAACAACGAAATAGCTGTTCACTTTCTTTGATCTTATAAATTCCTACAAGGGCAAGGTTGGATTTAGGAATCTGTGGTTTTTCAACAAGGCGTTCAATAAACCCACTATCATCTATCTCTGCTACGCCAAAATCACGCGGATCATCAACCTTTCGAAGTCCGATCATTGATCGGTCTTCTGCAATAACCGCTTTGATGTCATATTCACAGATGGTATCTCCTAAAACGATAAAAACAGGTTCACCCTGCACTAGCTCACGAGTTAGAAAAATAGCCTGACCAACCCCCTGCCGGTCTGTTTGTTGAACATAATGAGCGTTAAGTGAGGGATAATGTTCACGAACAAAGTTTTCAATTTTTTCGCCGAGATACCCCACCACAAAAATAAACTCGGTAATACCCGCTGCTTGCAGTTGCTCAATATTGATCCCTAAGATCGTTTTTCCCGCAAGAGGAATAAGGGCCTTGGGTTGCGTATAACTATGAGGGCGCAGCTTGGTGCCCGCCCCTGCTACAGGTATGATCGCTTTCATGCTTAACACGAATGTAGTTCATTTGAGGAAAACTATTCAGGTAGAGACAGGGAGACAACGAAAAGACAACTTAATTTTGTGTAAACTTTTTAACACCAATTATGTCAGTTAAAGATACCCAGCTTTTTAGCCTGTTAGACCGCGAATTAATCAGACAACGTGAAGGAATTGAGTTAATTGCATCTGAGAATTTTACTTCCTTGGCTGTTATGCAAGCCATGGGCTCTGTTGCAACAAATAAGTATGCAGAAGGGTATCCTGGAAAAAGATACTATGGCGGATGTGAAATAGTGGACGAAATAGAAACATTGGCTATCGATCGATTGAAAAAAATATTTAATGCGGGTTGGGCAAATGTTCAGCCGCACAGTGGAGCACAAGCTAACACTGCTGTTTTTTTGGCCTGTCTAAAACCAGGTGATAAAATTTTAGGCTTAGACCTAAGCATGGGCGGACACTTGACACACGGAAGTCCTGCAAATTATAGCGGTAAAAATTACCAAGCATTCTTTTACGGAGTTGATCGCGAAACTGGTTTAGTTGATTATGAACAACTAGAAAGAGTCGCACTACAAGAAAAACCGAAAATGATTATTTGCGGCGCCTCTGCTTACAGCCGCGATTGGGATTATAAAAGAATTCGTGCAGTAGCTGATCAAATTGGAGCATTGGTTTTAGCAGACATTGCACACCCTGCAGGCTTGATTGCAACAGGACTTTTGAATGACCCGCTGGATCATTGTCATATTGTTACATCCACCACACATAAAACCTTACGTGGACCACGCGGAGGAATAATAATGATGCGTAATGATTTTGACAACCCCTATGGAATTAAAGATCCAAAAGGAAATATTCGCTCAATGAGTGCACTACTAGACCTAGCTGTGTTTCCAGGTATGCAAGGCGGACCACTGGAACACGTAATTGCTGGTAAAGCAGTAGCTTTTGGTGAAATACTAGATCAATCATTTACTGCATATGGTCGTCAAGTTATTTCAAATGCACAGGCCATGGCCAAAGCATTTGTAAACAAGGGATACCAACTCATTAGTAATGGAACGGATAATCACTTGATGTTAATTGATCTTCGTAATAAAAATATCACAGGTAAAAAAGCGCAAGAAACACTGGATCGTGCACACATCACACTCAACAAAAATGCGGTTCCTTTCGATGACAAATCCCCATTTGTTACATCGGGAATTAGAATTGGAGTTCCTGCAATAACAACCAGAGGACTAAAAGAAAAAGAAATGGAAGTGATTGCAGCGTTAATTGACGAGGTGCTTATGAATGCGGATGACGAAAAAACAATTGAAAGAACAAAACAAACCGTGAAAGAATTGATGCAAAACTATCCACTTTATCCTGAACTCAGCTAAGATAGCGCGCCGTATAACTTTTTTTATTTTTCATTAACTCCTGCGGGGTACCGGCAAAAACTAACTGACCGCCTCCCTCACCTGCTTCAGGTCCCAAATCGATTATCCAATCGGCTGCACGTAACACATCTGTGTTGTGTTCGATAACGACAATGGAGTGCCCCTGCTCAATCAATGCATGAAAGGATTGCAATAATTTTCCAATATCATGAAAATGTAAACCCGTAGTAGGCTCGTCAAAAATGAAAAGAATTTTTTGAGTAGCTCTATTTCTACCAAGAAACGAAGCCAACTTAACACGCTGCGCCTCTCCACCAGAAAGCGTATTGGCAGATTGGCCAAGTTTGATATAGCCCAACCCAACATCTTGTAATGGAAGCAGTGCCTTTACTAAAGCCGGTTCTGATGCAAAAAATTCAATGGCCTGGTCCACACTCATCTCTAACACGTCGTGAATGGACTTCTCTTTATACGTCACCTCCAATACTTCTTCTTTAAAACGCTTACCCCCACAGGATTCACATCGTAAATGAACATCCGCTAAAAACTGCATCTCGATGAGCTGCTCTCCTTCTCCTTTACAGGTATCGCACCGACCTCCATCTACATTAAATGAAAAGTGCTTTGGCTGAAATGCTCTCATCTTGCTGAGCGGCTGCTTCGAAAAAAGATCACGTATCTCATCATAGGCCTTAATGTAAGTAACCGGATTGCTGCGAGATGATTTTCCAATAGGATTTTGATCTACCCACTCCACTTGGGATAAAGAATTCAAATCGCCGTCTACTCCATCAAAAGATCCCGGCTGTAATGAATAATCACCAAAGTGTCTTAACAAAGCTGGATACAATAGCTGTCTTACCAAGGTCGTTTTACCGCTGCCACTGACTCCACTAATTGCACAAAGTACTTGCAAGGGAATTTTAACGGTAATATTTTTAAGATTATGCTGCGTCGCATTATTGATTTGCAGGTATTGATTCCACTTACGGGGTTTTCCCAGTGGCGAGATGTTCAACTCGCCTTTCAAATACCGACCCGTTAAACTTGATGGGTTTTCAAGTAGCGCTCTGTAATCACCCTGCGCAACCACTTCTCCTCCCAAATGCGATGCCAGCGGCCCCATATCAATGATGTGATCAGCTTCATGCATAATCATGGCGTCATGCTCAACTACAATTACAGTATTGCCGAGTTCGCGCAATTCTTTCAACACCTTAATCAAATTATCCGTGTCGCGCGGATGCAAACCAATCGAGGGCTCATCTAAAATATAGAGTGAATCCGTCAGGTTACTGCCTAAGTTTCTTGTCAATTGGATTCGCTGACTCTCACCACCACTTAATGTGTTCGCTAAGCGATCTAATGTTAAGTAGCCTAAACCAACTTTACATAAAGTAGCTAATCGACTGTTCAGTTCAATAAGAATACGTGCTGCGATTTTTTTCTCATGTACAGACAATTTCTTATCTAAACCTTCTACCCAATTCAGTAAAAGATGAACAGGCATTCGACAACATTCACCGATATGCTTGCCATTTACCTGTACATACAAAGCCTCTTTTCGTAAGCGGTACCCCTCACAAGTAGGACAGCTCGTTCTACCTCGGTAGCGACTGAGTAAAACTCGAAATTGCACTTTATACAAATGCGCTTCTACATCTTTAAAAAAGTCATTAATACCATACACCCCTTCGCCCCCTTCCCATAATAAGTTAAGTTGTCGCGTGGTGAGATCTTGAATAGGTTTATGAATTGGAAACTCCAATTTTTTTGCCCCTCGCACAAACTGCTGGCGCCACCAATCCATTTTTTCACCCTTCCATGGAGCCACGGCTCCCTCGTATACACTCAACTTTTTATTGGGGATGACCAGCTCTGCATCTATTCCAAGAACCTGAGAAAATCCTTCACAAGTTGGACAGGCCCCAAAGGGATTATTGAATGAAAATAAATGAGGAACGGGCTCTTCAAATTGGATACCGTCCTTTTCAAAGCGATTGCTAAAAAAAAGCGACTTGTCTTCATTAACTATAAATGTGCATTCTCCATCTCCTTCATAAAATGCAGTGCCCACTGAATCGCTAAGCCGGTGTAAGTCATCTTCATCAAAATCTTTAACTACAATCCGGTCTATCACCAAACGGTCCGGCCTTTCCGCAACTAAAGCTTTATCTGTTTTTTCTAATAACGTTTCAATTGTATTCAATTCACCTTTTACTAAAACACGAGAAAAACCCTTTTGCTGCAAAAGCGAAAGCTCTTCGCGAACAGAGCGTTTTTCTTTACGAATTAAAGGTGCAGTGATATAAATACGATCTCCTTTTTTAAACTGAGTAATCTTTTCAACAACATCAGCCACCTCATCTTTTTTTACTTCTTCACCCGAAACAGGCGAAATCGTTCTACCAACTCTTGCATATAACAATCTCAAATAATCATAAATCTCAGTCAGACTACCCACAGTACTGCGCGGTGTCCGCGTAATTACTTTTTGTTCAATAGCAATCGCAGGACTCAACCCTTTAATAGTATCTACATCTGGCTTGTCCATGCGGTTTAAAAATTGACGAGCATACGAGTTCAAACTCTCTGCATAGCGACGCTGTCCCTCTGCATACAATGTATCAATAGCCAGTGAAGATTTTCCAGAACCTGAAACACCAGTAATGACAACCAATTTTCGACGGGGAATTTCCACCGTGATATTTTTTAGGTTGTGCATCCGGGCACCCTTAATTAGTATGGGAGAAAGGTCCATTTTGAATGATAAGGGGCAAAGTTACTGGCAATTAACATTTTTTTGGGGCTTTGCAACTGGTAATCGGCCGCTTTATGCCGTACATTCGAAAAAATCGGATATATTTACTATCCGTTCGTAACAGAACAACCAAACAAACGCCTATCGAAGCATTTCTACGCAATCCGATCACCACAGGTGGTCTTTATTGAAAAACAGCTGTTGCTAAAACAGCATAAAGCGTAGAAATTATGCAAGCGCTATCTAAACTCGCTGACATTGAATTGATTCGTCTTTTTTGTGACGGAAACCAACAGGCTATGGAAACTCTGGTCCTCCGACATAAAGACAAGCTTTATACCTCCATCTTTTTTCTTGTCAAAGACAAGTATCTCGCAGAGGATATATTCCAAGATGTATTTATCAAGATTATAGATACGGTTCGTGCTGGACGTTATACCGAAGAAGGAAAGTTTCTTCCTTGGGCCATGCGCATTGCACACAACTGCTGTGTAGATCATTTTAGAAAAGTAAAACGTACCCCCGTTATTCGGAGTGGAGAAAATCAAGACGTTTTTGAAATGATCAGCTTTACAGAAGAGAATGCAGAAACAGCGTTGATTAAACAACAGCGTCATGATCGTGTTCAACAATTACTGTTTCAATTACCCGAAGATCAACGCGAGGTTATCATTCTCCGTCATTATGCAGATATGAGTTTTAAAGATATCGCTCAACTTACCAATTGTAGTATCAACACCGCACTGGGAAGAATGCGTTACGGCCTAATTAATTTGCGAAAAATGATGACACAGCGACAAATATCGCTGTAAAGAAACTTATTTTTTTAGTTGGTACGCTTCAAGACCGCAATGTAACCAATCAAGAAATTCATTGGGATCGGGGGTGTAGAACTTGGGGCGGTTTAGCAATTTCTCTTGCGCGTTTAAGATGACATATTGAGGCTGTGAGGTGGCACCAAAGTTTTGAATCTGAAAACTGGCCCATTTATCGCCTACTGTTTCCAACCCTTTTTTTGTACTATCTGGAAGGAGCACCGATTGGCGTTCTGACAAAGGCAACTTTACTTTTTCATCCACATAAAGGGAGACCACTACAAACGCATTTCGTAGCAAACTATCTACACGAGGATCAGTCCATACTTTTTCCTCCATACGCCGACAGTTGACACATGCCCAACCTGTGAAATCAATCAACACCGGTTTGTTTTGCTCTTTAGCTAACGCCAATGCCTTTTCATATTCATTATGCAACGGCTTAAAGACAGTTTTGTTGGCTTGCTTTCCGCCATATATGCTATAAGTAAGAGGAGGTGGAAATCCACTAATCAAGGACAGTTCGGCCCACTTTGACTTTGTTAAGCCTGGAATTAAATAAAGAGTGAATGAAGCAAATAGTACAATAAACGAAATACGTGTCCATCCAAACTTAAGGGGAGAAGCGTCGCTTCCAATCTTCAATTTGCCAAGTAAATAAAGAGTAGTCAAACTTCCAATGAGTATCCAGCTTGCCAAAAAAACTTCCCTTTTCAATACGCCCCATTGTTGTACCAAGTCCGCATTCGATAAAAATTTTATAGCTAATGCTAACTCTAAAAATCCCAGCACAACTTTTACATCGGTCATCCAACCACCAGAGCGAGGCAAGGATTGAAGCCAGTGCGGGAAAAGCGCAAACAATCCAAATGGCAAACCCAGTGCTAATCCAAAACCCGCTGCACCTACAGTCAAAGGCCATGCCCCTTGTTCTGCCACTCCCACCAATAATGTACCGAGTATGGGACCCGTGCATGAAAAGGAAACAATTGCAAGCGTGGAGGCCATAAAAAATATTCCACCCACATTGCCTAAACCAGATTTGGAATCCATCTTGTTAGCAAACCCGGCCGGTAATCCAATTTCAAAAAGTCCAAAAAATGATAACGCAAAAACAATAAAAACTAGAAAGAATAATAAGTTCAACCATACGTTGGTAGAAATATTATTAAAAATCTCTGGACTAATAGCTTTTCCGGCAATATGAAAAGGAAGTGTCAAAAGGATATAAATCAGAAAAATAAACCCGCCATAAAGCGTTGCATTAAAAATACCCTTTGACTTACTGGTTGACTTTTTTGTAAAAAATGTAACCGTCACGGGCACCATTGGAAAAACACAAGGAGTCAATAACGCAATCAAGCCTCCGAGAATTCCCAACAAAAATATTTGCCACATGCTTTGCTGTGAGGTACCAGCATCTCCACAATCCAGCACTGGCTTTTTCAAATCAATTGTCTCTTTTTTTAAGGAAGCTTGTTGTTGACCTCCCACTAATGGAACTGTAAATACATACGGAGTTAAAGGATAGATTTCTTCGCCCTTCCCATAGGTATAGAAAAGAGTTCCTTGTAGCTCAGCAGGCAGGGGACCCTCAATTTGTATACTGGCATTCCAACGAACAGAACCAGTTTGGGTTTCTACTTCTTGACCTAACAATTCGCTGGAAACCCGACTACCAACACCAACTTGTATCAAGGCTTTTGTGATTCGGATTAATGAATCGCCAAATTGTATAAATCCTGCAGGCTGATCAAATAATGTTTGCCCAGGCGTGTAAAGTTCCCAACCCTTAGCAAGCGTAGTCTGAAATTGCAAATCAAATTGACCCGCAGCTTTCCCTTTTTTTATCTCAACATTCCAAGTGGGAACCGTAGTACTCTCTTGCCCTGCAACAAACAGGTTTAAGAATAAAAGAAACGAGCCGACAAAAAAATAAAGGGGACGGCGCATGAATTACTTTAAAGAAACAGTAAAAGGAATTTTCTTGGGAGGCAGACACTTTTCGTCATCACAGGTTTGGTATTCTACTGTCCCAGAAAGAGCGGTTTTAACCTTAGCCTTTAATTCTACCGTTTGTATAAAACTAACCTGGCCAGAATATTGATGTGCCGTTACACCCAACGTGGCATCTTTGAATCGTTCCATTTTTCCGACTTCTCTGATTTTGCCTTTAAGGATGAGTAATGGATTTTGATTCAAAACAAACTCAGTTGGAATAGCAATAGCATCTTCGGGTTGCTGTTGAGAATACAAATGCCATCCTGGAATAATCACAGCTTTCATTTCCACTTCATATTGCTTATCAGCAATTTTTTTAGCGGAAAAAGTCCAGCTTACTGGATTAGGCTGAGCCTGAAGAGTTCCAACAACAAATAAAGTAAGAAGTAATGCGAGTATTCTCATTATAATTCGTTTAGTGAGCCGCTAATTCAGATTGAATAAAAAGCGTTTGAATGATGCTGCGCCCATCGGTATTATTTAGTGCCAGCGAGCAAGCTCGCTCCGGATGTGGCATCATGCCAAATACATTTCGGTTTTCATTGCAAATACCAGCAATGTTTCGAGCAGACCCGTTAGGATTGGATTGCTCTGTAACTTGCCCCTGCTCATCACAGTAGCGGAAAATGACTTGATTGTTTTTTTCCAATTGATCTAGCAAAGCAGGAGAGCCATGATAGCGTCCCTCACCATGAGCAATGGGAATTTTATAAATGGAACCAGCAGGGTCTTTTATGAAGGTGTTTTGACAAATAAATTGTTGATTGGCATTACGAAGTAAGGCGCCGGGAAGCAAATTAGATTCACATAGGATCTGAAATCCATTACACACCCCAAAAACTCTTCCTCCTTTTTGCGCAAATTCTATGACAGATTGCATCATTGGGCTAAACCGGGCAATGGCTCCACAACGTAAATAGTCACCATAGGAAAACCCACCTGGCAATACAATGCAATCCTCTGTTGAAAAAGCTGATAGATCTTTATCCTTATGCCAAAGCATTAAAACTTCCTGCCCCAAATCATCCTGCAAAGCATCACGCATGTCTGCATCACAATTAGATCCCGGAAATACAACAATGCCAAATTTCATATAAGGTCGATTAAGGCACAAAGATAACCTTTCCCCAGGAGCCTGAAAATTGGTTTAATAGAATAAAAAAGAACGTAACCCAAAAGAATAAAAGAGGAAAAATGCGGAATGAAGTATAATAATAAAAGGAAGCGTGATAGGTAGAAAGCGGCAGTAATAAAATTAGCCAGCCGGTGTAGGGATGTAGTGAAAAAAGAGGAATAAAGAGTCCCGCCAAAAAAAGCAAGAAAAAAACAGTCCAACCTCTTCTTACTTGTATCAACATTTTTCGCACCTGATCCTGTATGTGATAGAACCCGATCAAAAAAGGAATAATGAGCAAAAACAATATTCCCCCCAACCAAACAACAGGTAATGAACTAGGAATTGAAAAGGCAATATGCGGCTCTAGTAGCTCCCAGGACAACTGATTATTCCAAAACAACCATATACCCACAAAATAGAAAGGAGTCAGTATACCCAAAAGCGAAATGATAATTTCTTGTAAACGTACCGGACGGATAATAACCAAAGAAAGCAAAAACCAACCTGTCAGCAATAAGGCGGGAGGGTATATAAAAATGCCCAATCCCATTGCCAATCCCATATTATAAAGCGTTCTACGTGTGTCAGCGCTATGGTAGCTTTCAAATAAGGAAGACAGCAAAAACAAAACCAAAAAATTAATAATCAGCGGAGCTGAAAATTGAGACCACTCTGGCAATAAAGAGGTCATTAACAAATAAGACATGCCCGGCAAATCAGTATTCCGAGTTGTCATTTTATTCCGGTTAAAAAAATAGTTGAGGTAAAGCGCCTGCGCAAATAGGATTAAAAAAGTCAGCATAGAGAAAACATACAGAGGCTTACCTGAGCTTAGCTGTACCCACTGAACAAAATAAAAAAGCGGAGTTCCTTTCAAAATGGAAACATCAATGGACGGAGGATAAATAAAAAGGGGCAGTTTTACCGCAATGGCAAAAAAGAATAACAGAACCGGGTTGAGGGGACTTCGCTTGTAAAATAAGGCAACCAAAAACTAGAATTTAATTGTACTCCACCTTTGCAAAGCAAATATACCCTCTGTAAACAGTTGGAACAACCAGAATTCTTGAACTTACTTGTTTACCTCTTGCTGGCATGAACTGGTGGCCTGCATCCAGATTTTTCAAACCTGGGTTGCGGCCCGATTGTCCACCGGGTTGGATCGTAATATCGTTGAGCATTTTATCTCGCCGCTCCTGCTGATTAAATAAAACATGAATTTCTCCACCCGTAATCATCAATTGAAATGAAAGTAACTCATCACTCTCATCATCAAACTGCGATTTAGCAATCACCTTGCTCCACTCGAGTTGTCCACTTGGGCTATAGGATTGTATCATGATATTGTCTGCATGATACCGAACAGCTTGCGAAGTTCTTGGAAAGTTACCCCACCAAAGACGGCTGGAATAAGGGGACATATAGTACATACTATTCAATCCCATAAATGGCGAGCCATATAAATAGTCCCACCTGTTCCAATTATTAGCGCGCGAAGTAGTGTAATAGGCCTCACTTCCAATTAAAAAACCACCATCTCTTCTTGTAATGATCTGCCTAATAAAGTAATCATTGAACGCAGTTTTAGTAGTGGCATTTCCTTTTGCTTCCTGTCTTAAATCATCCAAGAAAACCACGGTACGCTCCGAAGCAGATTTTGCAGCATTTTTATCAAACACTAAAAAATAATATCCTTCAATTCCGCCTCTTCGTTCTTTCGCAAAGAAAGAGCTAAGAATGTAGCGCTTATTAACATTATCAATTTTAAGCCGAATGTCGTCCAACCAACTTCCTTCAAAGGAAAGGGGGTATTCCATCAAACCATCTTGCCCAAGATGCTGATAGAGTAATGAAGCCTTACTGATATTGTCATTAAAGGTTCGATGAAAACGGGTAAAAACTAAGGTTCCTTCATTATCAATCATCATCTCTCCCAACTGGGTAGTCCGATCTTCCATCACGATTTTTGCCTGCGCACTACGTATCAGTTCCATTTGATCGTTAAAAACAAAAGAAGTCATGTGGTATAAGTCTCTATCCCGACTGTTTACTTTTACGACTGCTATTTTTTTACGATCCTCACTCCCTGTAACTGCATAGAGTCTATTATCCGATGCAAATCCAAGGTGTGTCGTATCTAGCTCTATCAAATCCCCCAATCTTCTTCCCAACTTGTCAATCTTTGCTGCAATGCAATACACTACATTACGACGTTGATACTGATAGATCATCCAGGCAAAATCAGCGTAAGGGAAAAAATCGACATTAATTGTTCGGTCTGCATTGGGAAGATACCCCAGTTCCTCTCGGCTGGTAACTTGCATTTCTTCATCCATCACTGTTATCCAGCTTCGGGAACGATTATTTTTAAAAACTAAAAAATTACCTCCAATCCGGCCGACAATTTCAAAACTTAACCGGCGGTTGTCTTCTTTCTCTGGGTCAGAATAAATGATGCGTTGGGCTGAGCCGGAAAAAGAAATGAATTGAGTGCAGACCAACAGGGTCAAACTGATAAAAAAAATACGTTTTCCCATAACGGTATAAAGTTACCTTTAAAAGTTTAAGTTTTTTGCCTATACCTTTGCCGGGTGAAAGTTTCGACCAACAAGGTAACCGGTGCGGGACTACTTGTCGCACTGGGAATTATATTCGGAGACATAGGCACCTCCCCCCTCTATGTCTTTAACGCAATTATAGACAATAGAATTATTAGTGAAGAGTTAATTCTAGGTGCTCTTTCCTGTGTCATTTGGACCATCACTATTCAGACGACTTTCAAATATGTTTTGATGGCCCTACGGGCAGACAACCGTGGTGAGGGTGGAATTTTTGCCTTATATGCCTTAGTAAGAAGAAGAAAAAAGTGGTTGGTATTCCCCGCGATGGTAGGTGGCGCTGCACTGCTTGCTGATGGTATTATCACTCCTCCGATATCGATTTCCTCGGCCATAGAAGGACTTAAAGAACTCCCATCACTAGGCATAAGAGAGGGAAGTAACACAGTTGTCATTATTGTGATTTCAATCCTAGTATTATTTTTCTTTTTGCAACAGTTTGGCACGGCTTCTATTGGACAGCTTTTCGGTCCGATCATGTTCGTTTGGTTTTCGATGCTTTTGGTGCTGGGAATTGTACACATTTTTGACGACCTATCGATTTTAAAGGCTATATCCCCCTACTATGCTTTTACTTTTTTGAAAACCTATCCGGGAGGGTTTGGCTTACTTGGAGCAGTATTTCTATGTACTACCGGTGCTGAAGCGTTATATAGTGATTTGGGGCACTGCGGCAGAGGGAACATCCGTATTTCGTGGATCTATGTAAAAGTTTGCCTTTTGGTCAATTATTTTGGACAAGGTGCTGCGTTGCTTGGCCAAAAGTATATGTTGAATGGAAAAGAGGTTACATTGAGCAGTTTAAATCTGCCTATTGACACCGTGATCAAAAGTCAATTGCGTATCAATGCTTTTTATGACCTAATGCCGGAGTGGTTCATCATTCCCGGCGTAATCATAGCTACATCTGCAGCCGTTATTGCAAGCCAAGCATTAATTTCTGGTGCATACACTTTAGTGAGCGAGGCCATGCGACTTAATTTATGGCCAAAAATGAAGATCCGCTACCCTTCCGAAGAAAAAGGTCAGCTATTTATACCTGCCATTAATTTCTTAATGTTTTTGGGGTGTGTGGGCGTTGTATTGTATTTCAGAAAATCGTCCAACATGGAGGCAGCCTATGGATTGGCCATCATAGTAACCATGTTGAGCACTACTATTTTACTAGCAAATTACTTAGTCATACATCGAGTTAAATCTACCTGGATTTATCTATTTCTAGCCGGATATCTCACCGTTGAAATCGTCTACCTAATTGCACTACTTGGCAAATTCATGCACGGTGGATATATCACTTTATTAATTGGATTTTTCATTTTTGGAATCATGTACGTATGGTTTCGAGCAAGAAAAATTAAAAACCGTTATGTAGAATTTGTTAGGTTAGATCATTATATCAACAAAATTCAAGAACTAAGTGTTGACACCACTGTTCCCAAATATGCCACACACCTGGTTTATTTAACTAGCGCCAATAATCCAAAAGAGATTGAACACAAGATTATCTATTCCATCTTGAACCGCAAGCCTAAGCGGGCTGATATATATTGGTTTGTGCATATCGACACTGTTGATAATCCCTATACCTGTGAATACAAAGTGACACATATAATTCCGAATGATATTATTCGAATAGACATTAGACTTGGCTTCCGCATGGAACCGCGTGTCAATTTGATGTTCCGTAAAGTAGTAGAAGAACTTGTTGCTAATCAAGAAGTAGAGATCAATAGCCGTTATGAGAGTCTATCACAAAGTAAAGTGGTGGGAGACTTTCAGTTTATGGTAATGGAAAAATACTTAAGCCAAGACAACGAACTTCCTTTTATAGAAAGACTAGTCATGAAATTTTATTTCTGGCTCAAAGATCACAGTCTTTCTGAAGAAAAAGGATTTGGATTAGACCAAGCGAATGTAACTGTCGAAAAATTCCCACTTATTGTCGCACCGGTTACAAACCTTCGTTTGAAAAGAGTCGAAAACTAATTTACAGTGCCTGTTATTTTCTGGTATATAGCAGGTGTAGTGGCGCTTCTTACAACTCTTGCTTTTTTATTTCAGGAGAAATTTATTTTTCGACCAGAGGTGCTTGCTGCCGATTTTGAATTCAAATACGAGGCACCTTTTAAAGAGTACTTTTTTGATAGTGCCCCCGGCGTACGGATTAACGCCCTTCATTTTTATAGGGAGCAGCCCAAAGGCCTGATTCTATATTTTCATGGCAACACACGTAGCATCAAAGGATGGGCACGCTATGCAAAAGATTTTTATCGGTACAACTACGATGTGGTTTTGGTTGACTATCGGGGCTTTGGAAAAAGCACCGGTAAGCGAAGTGAAAAAGAGATGCTGGGAGATATGCAATATGTTTATGAAAAACTAAAAGAAAAATACCCCGAAGACCACCTTATTATATACGGCCGTAGTTTAGGTAGTGGTTTTGCAACCAAACTAGCTTCAGATAATAACCCTCGCTATTTGATTTTAGATGCCCCTTATTTTAATTTTAAAAAAGTCATTGAGCGTTTTTTACCAATTCTGCCAGTTCGTTTAGTGTTACGCTATCATCTCCGTTCCGATCAATGGCTTCCTAATGTTCGTTGCCATACATATATCATTCACGGCACAAAAGATAGATTAATTCCTTTTCGACATAGTGTTGCCTTGCAACAAAAAAATCCTCACAAAACAACGCTGATACGTATTGAAGGTGGAGGTCACAATAACCTGCCCTCCTTTGACGAGTATCATAACTTTATACGTGATATTCTCAAATACTGATAAAGAAAATGGCTATCTCAAAAACAAAATGGCGTAAAATAATTGGGGGATCCCTTTTGATTTACTTGTTATCGGGGTGGCTATTTTATGCAAACCAAGAGCGACTTTTATTTAGACCGGTCGTTATTCCTGCGGAGGTAGCATTAAAAATAAATCAACCACATCAAGAGATTAGAATCCCTATCAATACTGAAGACACCCTTCATCTTACGCGGTTTACTACAATGAGCCCAGCTAAAGGAGCGGTACTCTATTTTCATGGCAATCGTCAAAATGTTGAGTGGTACGCACGATTTGCAACAATTTTTACTGAAAGTGGATATGAGGTATTCATGATGGATTATCCAGGATATGGAAAAAGTAGAGGTGAGATAACTGAAAGTAAAATGTATGAATGGAGCCAAGTTGTCTATTCTATTGCTCGAAAAAGCTATACTCCGACTCAACTTATTATTTACGGTAAAAGCTTGGGCTCAGGCGTCGCAGCTCAGCTGGCTGCTAAAAGAGACTGCCGTTATCTAATTGCAGAAACACCCTACTATGATTTACCTTCTGTGTTGTCCCATTATGCTCCAATTTACCCTTTTAACTTGTTAATGCATTTCCAGTTTCCTACTCACACCTATTTACAACAAGTAACTGCACCCGTCTTACTATTACATGGCACAGCTGATGGTGTTGTTGCCTATGAAAACTCTATTCGACTATCTAATGCATTCAAAAAAGGAGATCAGTTGATCACCATAGAAAAAGGGAGTCATAACGATCTCTATAATTTTCCAATTACTACTACTGCAATAAAAAAAGTGCTCTAGCCTATTTTCATTCTGCCAAAAGTGAACCTGTTGCATCTACACGTAATTCGTAGGTAGCACCCACTTTAAGCGCATAGTTTCTTTCCGTATGACTTACGGGGAAATCAAAACAAACGGGATAATCATGTTCTGCAACGGCTTCTTTAATAATTTCATAAGCTGTGCGTCCAAAGGGACGCTCCGTGTCTTTACATTCAGTAAAACCTCCAACAATTAAGCCCGCTAATTGTGAAAGCTTTCCACTGCGCTTGTATTGAAATAGCATTCGATCAATATTATACAGTTGCTCTCCCACATCTTCAATGAATAATATCTTACCCCTTGTATCTAAATCAGAAGATGTTCCTACTAAATGCGCCAGTAATGCAAGGTTGCCTCCCACTAGTGGTGCTTTTGCAAAACCTTGTCGATTAAAAGAATGGTCAGGACCTGAACAAGCCGTAGCCACACCTTCGAGTGCTTCTCGCAAGGATTGCACATACTCATTTTTCCAACCCTCTCCATTAAATGCAGTAGCCATCGGCGCATGTAAGGT
>JBJOGP010000023.1:0-22021 GCA_046048175.1 Bacteroidota bacterium | reverse complement strand
GGATGGAAAATGCGTCAGTTGTCTCGCAGTATCGATGATGAGCCACTCGCAACTATGGAAGAGCGTAAGAAATATATTTTCAAGAATACGGTGTGGGCTGCTCTTTACATTGTAGTGTTTTCATTGACGGTGATGTCTTCTCTGCCATGGTTATGGTTGATGAGTATTGACGCACATTGGTACAGCACTATGTATAGCTGGTACACATTTGCTAGTACGTTTGTTTCTGGTATGGCTCTAATTGCACTTTTTGTTGTTTTTCTTAAGAACAACGGATATCTCGAGTATACGAATAACGAGCACCTACATGATTTAGGTAAGTTCATGTTTGCATTCTCTGTGTTCTGGACTTACTTATGGTTTTCTCAGTTCATGTTGATCTGGTATGCAAACATTCCCGAGGAAACAGTTTATTTCCAGCCCCGTGCACACGGAATCTATAAAGGAATTTTTTGGTTCATGTTCATCATCAACTTTATTGCTCCCTTGTTGATTTTGATGACGCGTAGTGCAAAGCGTAATTATGGAACAATCACATTTATGGCCTTGTTGATCATATTCGGTCACTGGTTAGATTTCTACCAGATGGTATTTCCTGCCGTTTCTCCCAACAAGGTTCCAAATATTATTTATGATTTAGGTGTGGCATTAGGCTTTGTAGGGTTGATTATGTATATGACCGGTCGTGCGTTGGCAAAAGCGCCGTTGCTGGCCCGCAATCACCCTTTTGTGAAAGAAAGTTTGATTCACCATACCTAATTTTTTGACAATTGAATGTGCGAACGAATTGTAAACAGAAATTAAAAGCCGTTAGATAAACTTATGCAGACGTTACTAATTGCAGCTATCCTGATTTTATTCCTTGTAGTCGTATTTCAAATTGCGAAAGCAAGTGAGTATGTGGCCATGATTCGTGGTTATGAAAATGCGCGTAAGCAAAGCAATCGCATCAATGCCTTTTTGTTGCTCGCCTTTTTGGTACTTGGATTAATTGGCGTGTATTACTGTAATGAGCAGTTGAAGGATTCAATTTTGGGTGAACCTGCTTCTGATCATGGTGTACTGGTTGACAGAATGTTGTATGTGACCTTGGCTATCACATTCATAGTATTTCTAATCACACAGATTGCATTATTCTGGTTTGCTTACAAATACCAAGAGTCAGATAATCGTAAAGCCTATTACTATCCACACAATAACACACTCGAATTAATCTGGACTGTTATTCCTGCTATCGCATTATCTGTGTTAGTAGGTTTTGGAATCTTTTATTGGTTCAAGATCACTGGCCCTGCTCCAAAAGATGCGATGGTTGTTGAGGTAGTTGGAAAGCAGTTTGGCTGGGAGTTTCGTTACCCCGGTGCAGATGGAATTTTAGGTAAAAAATATTTCAAGAAGGTAGACGCCGCTAATAATAATCCAGTGGGTCAGCTATGGGAAGATCCTGCTAACCAAGACGACGTATTTGTGGAGCAAGAAATGCACTTGGTTGTTGGAAAGCCCGTGCAACTAGTTATTGGTGCAAAAGATGTTATTCATGACGTAGGATTAGTGCATTTCCGTATGAAAATGGATGCCGTTCCAGGAACACCTACATCAATGTGGTTTACGCCTAAGTTCACTACAAAAGAAATGAAAGAAAAGACTGGTAATCCTGATTTTGTCTATGAACTTTCATGTGATCAAATGTGCGGTAAGGGCCACTGGAGTATGCGTGGTGTGATTGTTGTAGAAACACAGGAAGAATTTGATGCTTGGTTGGCTTCTAAAAAGCCTCAGTATTTGGTAGCAAATCCTGATAAAGATCCGGCTACAAAAAAAGATAGCGTAAGTGTTGCACCCTTAACCGGTGCAATCATTCGATAAAAGAAAAATTCAGAATTCGAAAAAACGAAGAGCAATGAGCGAAACAACAACAGTACATGCAGCGGTAGTGACTCATGCGCACACTCACCACGAGGACCATGGTCACCATGAACAGTCCTTCATTTCGAAGTACATCTTCAGTATGGACCACAAAACAATCGGGAAGCAATTCCTGATCACTGGTATCGTTTGGGCGATTATTGGTGGATTCTTCTCTGTTTTGTTCCGTCTACAATTGGGATATCCTGAAGCATCATTCCCAATTTTAGAAACCGTATTTGGCCATTGGGCAAAAGGCGGACAGATTCAACCTGAGTTTTATTACGGATTGGTTACTATGCACGGTACCATTCTTGTATTCTTTGTATTGACTGCCGGACTGAGTGGAACATTTGCCAACTTGTTAATTCCTCTTCAGATTGGAGCACGTGATATGGCGTCTCCATTTCTAAATATGCTATCCTACTGGTTCTTTTTCTTAGCTGGTATTGTGATGGCGGCTTCCATTTTTGTACACACCGGACCTGCATCGGGTGGTTGGACAATGTATCCTCCATTAAGTGCATTACGTCAAGCGGGTGATGGTCAAAAAATTGGAACTGATTTGTGGCTCATCAGTATGGCGCTATTCATTGTTTCATCACTCTTGGGAGGCTTGAACTATATTTCAACAATCTTGAACATGCGTACAAAAGGAATGAGTATGACTCGTCTTCCTTTACCAGTATGGGCAATGTTCTTTACAGCTGTGTTGGGCGTTCTTTCTTTCCCTGTGTTACTATCTGGTGCCATTTTGTTGTTGTTCGATCGCAACCTGGGAACTAGCTTTTATTTAAGTGACATTGTGGTTAATGGTGAGGTTCTTCCTAACGAAGGGGGTAGTGCGATTCTTTATCAACACTTGTTCTGGTTCTTAGGCCACCCCGAAGTTTATATCATCTTGTTACCTGCCATGGGTATGGTATCAGAGATTTTATCTGTTAATAGCCGTAAACCCATTTTTGGTTACATGGCGATGTTGGCTTCTTTATTTGCGATTGCCGTGTTGGCCTTCTTGGTATGGGCACATCACATGTTCGTAACCGGATTGAATCCGTTCTTGGGTTCTGTGTTTGTTCTTTTGACATTGTTGATTGCCGTTCCTTCTGCAATCAAAGTGTTCAACTGGCTAACAACTATCTGGCGCGGTAATATTCGCTTTACTCCTGCGGCTTTGTTTGCAATTGGATTTGTGAGCTTGTTTATTTCTGGTGGTTTGACGGGTATCTTTTTAGGAAACTCTACTATCGATATTCACTTGCATGATACCATGTTTGTTGTTGCACACTTCCACATTGTAATGGGAGTTGCATCCATGTTCGGCATGTTTGCTGGTGTTTATCACTGGTTCCCTAAAATGTTTGGACGTTATTTGAACAACACACTCGCTTATATCCACTTCTGGGTTACACTGGTTGGAGCTTATCTGATTTTCTGGCCAATGCACTATCAAGGATTAGCAGGTGTACCTCGTCGTTATCTTGACAAGCGTGGTTGGGTGAACTTTAGCCAGTTCGGTGAGTTGGATAAAATGATCACCATCGTATCCATTATCGTATTTGTTGTTCAGTTATTATTTGTATTCAACTTTTTCTATTCGATTTATAAAGGAAGAAAGGTTCGCACAGAAAATCCATGGGGAGCAAATACCCTGGAGTGGACAACCCCTATCAATCCTGGTCATGGTAACTGGGAAGGTGATATTCCTGAAGTACATCGCTGGCCTTATGACTACGGAAAGGATGGACGTGAGTTCATTCCGCAGAACGAGCCTGTAGGGTCAGGGGAAAGCAAACATTGATCCAGCGCCAATCGGCAACGGAGAAGTTTGTAAAGTTGTTTTTTGAAAAAGCGAAGGCATTGATGAAGCTGAGATTGTATATATTATTGATGAAACCTTCGCTGAGTATCATGGTAGTGTTCAGTAGTGTAATTGCTTATTTGCTGGCACCGAAGGTCATTGAGTATGATTGGACCATGATAAGTTGGCTCTTTGTAAGTGGGATGCTGATAACTGGGAGTGCTAATGCGATTAACCAGGTTGTAGAGCGTGACACAGATGCAAAAATGAAAAGGACAGCAACTCGTCCAATTGCATCGGGTCAATTAACGCCGCAACAAGGATGGCTTTTTGCTATCATGACTGGAGTCACAGGAGTATTTCTCATGGGTTATTGGTTTAATTGGATGGCTGCCTCGTTGGCTGCATTCAGTTTATTTCTCTATGCATTCATCTATACACCGCTAAAGAAAGTAAATTCTATTGCTGTGTTAATGGGTGCGGTCCCGGGGGCACTACCTTGTTTGATAGGTTGGGTTGCCGGAGACGACCAGTTTACACTAGGAGGATGGATACTGTTTGCATTTCAATTTTTTTGGCAGTTTCCACACTTTTGGGCAATTGCCTGGGTGGCGCACAAGGATTACTCTTCAGTAGGATTTAAATTACTTCCTTCTGAACAAGGTCCTACTCGCTTCACGGCATTGCAAACAGTTCTTTACTCGTTGTTATTGGTGCCAGTGACCCTGTTACCCTTTTATACAGGCATGTCGTCCAGTCAGGGCACATCCGGTATGATTGGTATAGCAGTGGTTGTAATGGCCAACCTGTTTATGATTTTTCGTTCAGTGAACCTCTATCGAACCATGGAAGTTTCTGCTGCTCGAAAAGTTATGTTTGGAAGCTATTTGTATTTGCCGCTTGTCTTATTAGCGCTTTTGCTAAGTAAGACATTGCCGCAAGGTTGAAAAATGTAAATGTGAGTAACGCAACAACACAACGGATGCACCCCCACAAGTTTACCTTGTGGATTGCTATGGGAAGCCTCATCATGATGTTTGCCGGGCTTACGAGTGCGTTCATTGTAAAAAGTAATCAGGTTGGTTGGAAACCGGTGTCTTTACCCAATGTATTTTGGGTATCGACAATTGTGATTGTAATAAGCAGTGCTACGATTATCGCAGCACAACGTGCATTTAAGAATCGCAATTTGGCCACGTATCGGCTGCTCATGATTGTAACTCTTTTATTAGGGGTTACATTCATTGGTATGCAGTGGCAGGGGTTTCAGGCATTGTGGGCACAGCAGATCACGTTCAAGGGCTCGGGAGCAGGGCAGTTTTTGTATGTAATTTTTGGATTACATGCTCTACACGTAGCTGGCGGAGTGATTGCTTTGTTGGTGATGGTAACCAAGGCCTTCTTTGGAAGGGTAAAAGTGTATAGTTCAGTTCCTGTTGAGATTGCTGCAACATACTGGCATTTTGTAGATCTTTTATGGATCTATTTGCTGGTATTCTTTTTGGTGCTCGGCAAGAACTAAAAATAATTTTTAAGATCAATTACGTAACATGGCGACAACTGCAACAGTACAGCAGACAAAATGGTGGGGTGGCGGAAAAAGCCCCTTTAACCTGGAGTATGGTAAACTCATGATGTGGTATTTCCTCATGAGCGATGCTTTTACATTCGGAGCATTCCTAATCTCTTATGGAACCATTCGTTTTAGTCAGAATTTCTGGCCAGACCCTAACGTGGTGTTCAACGCGTTTCCAGGTGCAGGTCATGCAAATCTCCCTCTTGCATTTGTGAGTGTGATGACATTTATTCTGATTATCTCTTCTGTAACAATGGTGTTGGCGGTTCACGCTGGCCATAATAACAACAAGAAGGAAGTATCAAAGTGGTTGATTTGGACTATCATTGGTGGCGCTGCGTTCTTAGGTTGTCAAGCTTGGGAATGGCATCACCTTATTACGGGCGAACACGCTGTTCTTGTTGATGGTCAATTGGATATTGTAGGACAAACCACGCGGATTAACCCTTGGGGTGACTTGGCAACTTCTGCAGATATCACAGCCGCTATTCAAAATACCCCTCGTGAAATTTTAGAAAGATTAGCGCATATGGGTGGACATGGTCATGAAGGAGCTGCGCATGTAAATTATGCAGCACTTTCAAACGAAGAGTTGATCAAGATGATCGATTTTGAAGGACTACATATCAGAGAAAATGGCCCCGTTGCATTCGGTGGTTACTTTTATGGCATTACTGGATTCCATGGATTTCACGTGTTTTCAGGTGTAATCATCAATATCATCATGTTGATTATGACACAGAAAGATGTATTTGCTCGTCGCGGTCATTATTTGATGATTGAGAAAGCTGGTTTATACTGGCACTTTGTGGATCTGGTATGGGTATTTGTATTCCTTTGCTTTTATCTGATCTAAACACTTTACTACTAAACGAAACCGAACTGATATGCAACATCCCGCCTTTGAAGAAGTAACCGTACATCATCACGTAGACGACGCTACTTTTAAGAAAAAAGTTAGAAATACAACTATCCTTTTGTCGATCATCACGATCGTTGAGTTAGTTATTGGACTTGTCATCTATAATATCCATAAGGGTGATTCTCCTAATGAACTATTGGTATTAATGTTCAAAGGGGCTGTTTGTATTTTAACACTAGCGAAAGCTTATTACATTGTTTCTGTTTTCATGCACTTGGGTGATGAAATTCGCAATATGATTATGACCATTGTAGTGCCTCTATTACTTTTTGTATGGTTTATTGGTGCATTCATTTGGGATGGAAGCTCCTATAAGAATTTGCGTAACAAATATGATGCGCACTACAAGGAGACAACCATGCCGCATAAACATTAGGCCTGAATAAAACTGCGTTATACGGAATACTGATTGCACTGATTATTCCACTCGTGTCCTACTGGATTGTGGAATCAAATAGTCAGGACGCTGTTCTATTGCCTCGCCATTATTTCCCAGATTCAATTTACCAAACCACCAAGCGTGGTAAAAAAGTTACGGATACCGCTTGGCATCGTCTTCCGGAGTTTTCATTGTTGAATCAACAAGGAAAGCAAGTGGGATGGGCTGACTTGGAGAATAAGATTATAGTCGCTGATTTCTTTTTTACGCGTTGTCCTACGATTTGCCCAGGTATGACGCAAAATATGAAGCGGTTAGCTGAAACTATTCATAATGGGCAGCGGGTAGGAGACCGTACCAATCGGAATATTCATTTCCTTTCATTCAGCATCGATCCTGAGCGTGATAGTTTGCAACGCCTTCGTTATTGGGCTAATCGTTTTCAAATCAACCCAGAAACCTGGTGGTTGTTAACGGGCGACAAAAAGAGTATTTATGAAATGGCTATCAACGAAATGAAATTGGGTTTAATCGATGGAGAAAATGTAGATACCAATTTTGTACATAGTGACAAGTTTGTATTGATTGATGTCAATAGGCAGGTGAGAGGCTATTATAGTGGACTTGATCCGGAGGATCTTGCACGTTTACAGCGTGATATTATTCTACTAACCATGGAAAAAAATCCAAACCGTCGCTCCTTTTTTGAAGGCAAGTTAACGGTGATGGCGATTTCATTTTTAATGGCGATTCTTGGTGTTTTTACATTACTCTATTTTTTGAAAAAAAATAAATCATAAGCGATATGTTACAGCCTTGTTTACAAAAGAATGATAAGCTGGCCAGCCGTCTGATTATCCTTTTTTCATTGATTGTTTTTACGGCTGTTGTTGTGTTGGGTCGCATCAAGCTCGAAGTGGATTTGGGTTTTGATGTACACATTTTTGCATTGATTAATTCAGTCATTAATGGTACAGTAGCCGTTTTACTAGTGGCAGCATTATGGGCTGTAAAAGCAAAGCAGTACGCACTCCATCGCAATTTGATGATTGGCGCATTGGTGCTGTCTGTACTTTTTTTAGTGAGCTATATTGCCCATCACTTGTTGGCTGGCGAAACGAGTTATGGTGGAGAGGGCATGATGAAAACAATTTATTACATCATTCTATTTACACATATTCCATTAGCTGGAATTATTCTTCCTTTTATTCTTTTTACGGCTTATCGAGGCTTGATTAGTGAATGGGCGTCTCACCGGAAATTAGCAAAGATTACCTGGCCAATTTGGTTTTATGTTGCTGTTACAGGAGTGTTGGTGTATTGGATGATTAGCCCGTACTATCAATAAGTTCAACTTTCTTGTTGCGGATCCCAGAAGTGCTGTGAAAAATTGATGATCGTATCGTTTTGAATACGAATTCCCTCTTTTTCTAATAATTCTTGCATAAGTGTAGGAGTTGCAAAATGATTTTTGCCAGATAGTTGTCCATTGCGATTTACAACTCGATGGGCAGGTACTACTGGTTTTTGCCCATGACTGCTGTTCATAGCCCATCCCACCATACGAGCACCCGATTTAAGTCCTAACACTGTAGCGATTGCTCCATAGGACGTGACGCGTCCTTTGGGAATTTGTCTCACAATTTCCCATACTTGCTGAAAGAAATCATTTTCTTTATTTCCGGAGGGTAATATTTTTTGTAAGGTCTCCTTAGTTTTCGGTTGTCGTTTCATACTGTGCTAATTTTTCTTTGAACGACAACTCTTTTTCAGGGGATGCCAAGTTGGGGGACAATGAAAAACATAAATAATGAATTCGATTGCTCCCGGCAATGTCTAGCGACTCATAGTGTGTTTTGATTTTCAAATCAGCTGACACTTCGCTTTGCGCATAAATACTATCTAAGTCTGTATGAATCTGGCATTGGTAATGCTCCAACACAAGTTTTGTAAATTGATACAAGACAGGACTATCTGTTTTCAAATGTATTTTTCCAGTTGAAGACAAAAATTGCTGATACAACCGTAAAAAGCGAGGATGGGTTAATCTTTTTTTTGCTTTGGAAAATCGTAGTTGTGGGTCAGGAAAGGTGATCCATATTTCCTGTACCTCACCTGGTGAAAAATAAGTAGCTACTTGTTCAATCTGGGTACGAAGGAACGCTACATTCGTTAACAATTCCTGTTGTGCTTTGCGTGCGCCAACCCAAATTCGATTCCCTTTAATGTCGACGCCTATAAAATTACGATCAGGGTAAAGTTGTCCAAGTCCAATGGCATATTCACCTTTTCCGCAAGCTAATTCTAATGTAATTGGGTTGGAATTGCCAAAATAGTGATGCCAATTACCTGCCGCATCCGTAGGAAATTCCCGAACATTTGAAAATGTTTTGAGCTCAGCAAAACGAACTAGTTTTTTTTGTCCCATGTTAGAATTTTACCTGTAAGCCAATCCCAATGATTGATTTAGCTTGTAGCCCAGGCGATGATTTGCGGGGACCAAATAAACGCACATCATCGTCATAGATTAAGTCTACGTTCCAGTTGAATGCAAGATTTTTACCAATCTTAGTGGTGAGTACGTTTGTTATAAAGAGATCCACATTTTGTGGTTTTCGCTGATAGTTAGAAAAAAGATCTAACCTTGACTTGTAGAGTACTTTTTTATTGAAGTTCTTTTCAATGGTAACTGTTCCAAATGCACCAAACTGTCCAATGCTGTTTGTGCCGGCTTTTACGCCATATTCTCCTCTTGCAGAGAGAACCGGGTTAGAAACAACTACCCACCTTGCTGTGATTGGAGAAAAGAAAACAGAAATCTGTTTATTTGGACGAAAATCAAGTCCCTGGCTAAAGATGATATAGGCCGGAGACAAAAAACTTGAAGCAAATGTTTTTACATTGTTAGGGTAGGTGTATCCGCGAATAAATTGTGAACGAACATTAAATAGTGTCGCTAGGTTTATTTTTTTATTTAATGAATAACCATATTTGGAAATCAAATCAAAACGGTCATCATTTTTTCTGCTGCCCAGTGAGGTAGTATTGATATAGCCGAAAAAAATGTCTAAGGTATTGTCCCAACTGTTGCGTCCTTTGCGATAATAAGAATAGAGTTGAAGAATCGTATTGATGGTGAGTGAAAATTGATCCCCTCCTGCTGCCCAATTACTCAACGTGCCTTGTCCAATCGTAAGGGTATAGTTACCTCCCGATTTCCATTTTTTTATTAATGAATCAGGGACATATTTTTTTACAGGTCGTAGTGACTCTGCTTGTAATTTTCGAATAGAAGCATCCTGCGCTTCACTGAAAAAAAAACTCAATGACAGAATAAACAATAATACAAAACGAACTAGAGGCATCTGCTAAATTTCGAGCCTCAAAACTATCAATTTTACTGAATAGAAATACAGATTCTTGTTAGCGAACCTCTCTACCTTTCCAGACATATTTTTTTTGAAAACTTAGCATCCCTGTAATAGGGATGTATAAGATATGCAATGGTTGAAAAAGCAAAAACTGATAGCTCGTAATCGGCACATTAAAGAATCTTGCCACTGATTGTACAAATGGCCATTCTACTAGCGATTTTACCAGTATACTACCCAGTGCCAATAAAAGGAGCTGGGGGCAAACTATGCTTGATGTTAGTACAACAAGTAAACTGAGATTATATATTCCTACCAGTAATAAAACAAGTTTTAAGGATCGGTTATCATACTGCGAAGACTTGCTTGCCCAGCGAATTCGTTGTTGAAAAAATCCAGACCAGGTGAGCTGGGCCTGGGTACGAATGATTGCTTTTTCCGATTTGATGAAGTGAATTTGTGAAGGGTACTCTTTTTGGATTTTATGGAGCAGGAAGAAATCATCACCAGAGGCAAGTTGTTTATTATCCTTATAACCACCTACGGACTCAAATACCTTTTTAGGATAGCTCATATTGGCACCATTGGCCATGTAAATCGATTGTTGCTGAATTCCTGCCGCCGTTATTCCCTGCATGACTAAAAAGTCTAGGGTCTGAAAGCGACCTAGTATACTGGAGTTATTTTCCAGTAATACGGGTGCTGCAATAAATGCACACTTGTTTTGCTGGTAGTAGCAAACTATTGTCTCTAGCCACTCCGGTCCTGGCACACAATCTGCATCTGTACAAATAATGAAAGGTGCAGTGGCCTGTTCAATCCCTTTTTCAATTGCTCTTTTTTTAAATGAATTCAGGCAATCGTCTTTTAGCTCGATCAATTTTACAAAAGGGTACGATTCGGCAATGGAAGCCGTACGATCTGTTGAGTGGTCATCCACTACAATAACCTCTATCTTTTCTTGCGGATAGGTTTGCTTGGATAGAGCGTCTAATAAAGTACCAATATTGTCCTCTTCGTTTCGGGCAGGAATCAGTACGGTAACAAATGGAAACGGGGAGTTGAGTGGACCTGGTCTGTAATTAGGAAGGGTGCCCCAGCCTTTTTTTAAATGAATAATCAACCCGGCATATCCCACGGTAAGTAAAGCAAGTAGCCCGATTAAACACATGCCACAAAACTACCGTTTCCAAGGGGATCTTGCGTCTTGTTAAATTTTTTGGAAGTCATTGTTCAGGCTGACAAATTTTGGTAGATTTGATAGTTGCTTAAACAACTATATGCCAAACAACCAATTCAAAAAAGGAGAGCTCTACAGTTTTATCACAGGTATTGCCTCCACGGCTATTGCACGTCGCTTGCAAAAAAAATTTAATGGTACAGGATTGAACGTAACCATTGAACAATGGAGTGTGCTCTATCATCTTTGGAAAAAAGATGGAATTAGTCAACAAGATTTGTGTACTGCCAGCTTTAGGGATAAGCCCAGTATCACTCGATTAGTTGATAATTTGGAAAAGGCGGGCTTGGTCAAAAGAGTTGCTGCCAATAATGATCGTCGAATTAATCTCATTTATTTGACTAAGGACGGACAACAATTACAGGAGCAAACTATGAAATTGGCTGATCAAACATTAACTGAAGCATTACGTGGTGTTCCTGCTGAAAAAGTGGAAGTGTGTAAACAGGTTCTTCAGATTGTGTATGATAATCTTACTTCAAACAATTAAAATAAATTTTATGTCAAACGAAACGATTGCACAAAAAAATTTAAAAGGAGGAGAGTGGTTGGTGAAGGAGTGCACTCCTGCTGACACCTTTATTCCTGAGCAATTCACAGAAGAGCAGCAAATGATTCGGGATATGTGTGCTCAATTTTTGGATACAGAGGTGTTTCCTATTGTAGATCGAATTGATGCGTTGGAAGAAGGACTGATGCCAGCACTTGTCAAAAAAACTGGCGAACTAGGACTACTTTCTACTTCTATTCCAGAAGAGTATGGGGGACTAGGAAAAGATTTTGTCACTTCTACAATTGTCAATGAATATCTGGGTGCGGGACATTCTTATTCTGTAGCAGTAGCAGCGCATACTGGCATTGGGATGTTACCAATTCTCTATTTTGGCACACCCGCGCAAAAAGCACACTATCTACCCAAATTAGTCAGTGGGGAATGGGCAGGTTCTTATGGGTTAACCGAACCCAATAGTGGCAGCGATGCGTTGGGTGCAAAAACAACAGCTACGTTGACGCCCGATGGAAAGCATTATGTACTGAACGGACAAAAGTGCTGGATCACCAATGGTGGATTTGCACATGTGTATACGGTATTTGCAAAAGTGGATGGTGATAAATTCACAGCTTTCATTGTAGAAAGAGGAACACCTGGTTTTACACAAGGACCCGAGGAGCAAAAAATGGGAATCAAGGGGTCTTCTACTGTGCAACTTTATTTTCAGGATTGTAAAATTCCTGCAGAAAATTTATTGGGAGAGTTGGGAAAGGGACACAAGATTGCTTTCAATATTTTAAATATCGGGCGATTGAAACTTTGCGCGGCTGCCGTGGGTGGCGCACGTCGAGCGGTGAATCAGTCTATTTCCTATGCAAAAACAAGAGAGCAATTCAAACAGCCGATTGCAAATTTTGGAGCCATTAAACATAAGTTGGCCGAAATGGCCATTCGTACCTATGTAGCGGAAGCTGCATTATATCGTACCGCAAAATGGATAGATCAAAAAGAACATGAATTAATGGATAGCGGTAAGCCTTTTGAAGAAGCACTGTTAGCCGGAGCCGAAGAATATGCCATTGAATGTGCAGCTTTAAAAGTGTTTGGTAGTGAAGTATTAGATTTTGCAGTAGATGAAGCAGTACAGATTCATGGAGGAAATGGGTATAGTGCCGAATATCCTATATCAAGAGCGTATCGCGATAGCCGCATCAATCGAATTTACGAGGGCACCAATGAGATTAATCGTTTATTGACTTTGGACATGACGCTGAAGCGTGCGATGTCTGGGCGACTCGACTTAATGGGGCCCGCAATGGCTGTTCAAAAAGAATTGATGAGTGTACCTGATTTTGGTGCACCCGATGACACACTGTTTGCTGCCGAACAAAAGTTGATTTCCAATCTTAAAAAAGCAGTATTGATGACAGCCGGTGGTGCTGTTCAGACATTAATGATGAAATTGGAAAAAGAGCAAGAGGTTTTGATGAACCTGGCAGATATGGCAATTACTGTTTTTCATGCGGAGAGTGTATTGCTCCGTGTAATGAAGCTGACAGAACTACAGGGCGAAGCAGCTGCGGCAGGTCAATTGGATATTATGCGTACTTATTTGTATGATGCAGCCGATCAGGTCAATAAGTTTGGCAAGGATGCTGTCAATGGATTTGCCGCTGGTGATGAGGGAAGAATGATGCTATTAGGTTTAAAAAGATTCACCAAAGCAGATCCTTTCAACGCGAAAGAAGCGCGTAGAAGAATAGCTAATCAAATGCTGGAGGCGGGGCAATACTGTTATTGAATTTTGTAATTTTGCAGGTAATACTTTTTTATGAGTGAGACTACCTCTACAACCACGCTGACCGCTAAGGATTTTGCATCGGACCAAGAAGTGCGCTGGTGTCCGGGTTGTGGAGATTATTCTATTTTGGCTCAGGTACAAAAAGTAATGCCAACACTGGGCATTCCCAAAGAAAATATTGTATTCATTTCCGGAATCGGTTGTAGTAGTCGTTTCCCGTATTACATGAACACATTTGGAATGCATTCTATTCACGGTAGAGCTACAGCTATTGCAAGTGGATTAAAAGCTAGTCGTCCGGAATTGAGTGTATGGATTATAACTGGTGATGGGGATAGTTTAAGTATTGGAGGCAATCATACCATTCATTTGCTTCGTCGCAATTTTGATGTTAACATTTTACTTTTTAACAACCAGATATACGGATTGACAAAGGGACAATATTCACCTACCTCCGAAGAGAAGAAAATAACGAAGAGTACTCCTATGGGTAGTATCGATCACCCTTTCAATCCCGCTGCATTAGCACTTGGCGCAGATGCAACATTTGTGGCAAGAACCATGGATCGTGACCCCAAGCATTTGCAGGCCTTATTATTGCGTGCAAATGGGCATAAGGGTGCTTCATTTTTGGAGATCTATCAGAATTGCAACATTTTCAATGATGGAGCTTTTGAAATCTTTACAGAAAAAGGAACAAAGGCAACTGAAACATTATTTCTTGAACAAGGTAAACCCTTGGTGTTTGGTGCCAATAGTGATAAAGGAATTAAGTTAGACGGATTTAAACCAGTTGTTGTAGACTTCAATGAAGGGTATAGTGCAACTGACTGTTGGGTGCATGATGAAAAAGATATTTATAAAGCACAGATCCTAACGCGCATATTTGATGATCCTCGTATTGAGGGACATCTGCCACGACCATTCGGTGTATTTTATCAAACGGATCGTCCTTGTTATGAGGATGTAATGGCTGCTCAATTGGAAGAAGCGGCTTCCAGAAAGCCTGCTGATCTGGACAAATTACTCAAGGGTAACGAAGTCTGGACAATCAATTAAAAAGACTCGATTAATCAGGTAACAATCGAAAACTTTTTCGGTGATGCGTGCATAGCCCATGTTCTTCTATAGCTTTTCTATGAAAGGCTGTACCGTATCCTTTGTTACGATCCCATCCATAGTACGGGAACTCTTTGTGTAATTGATTCATCCATTCATCCCGATAGGTTTTAGCTAAAATACTGGCAGCGGCAATGGATGCGTATCGTCCATCTCCTTTTACAAAACACTGATGCGGTATTTTTTTATAAGAAGTAAATCGATTTCCGTCTACCAATAATAAACCGGGTTTGGGGCTAAGCTGATCAACAGCCTGGTGCATGGCTTTGATACTCGCTTTTAAAATATTAATCTGATCAATTTCATCGTGACTGATTTGACTTACGCCATAGCTGATAGCCTCTTTTTCAATAATGGGTCGTAGAAGCTCTCGTTGTTTTGCGTTGAGCTGTTTGGAGTCGTTTAATAAGGGGTGATAGAAATTGACTGGCAGAATCACGGCCGCTGCAAACACCGGACCGGCATAACATCCTCTACCGGCTTCATCTAAGCCAGCTTCGGTATATTTTTTTTGGTAGAACGATTCCAGCATTGCTGCAAATTCCGAAATAATGCTAAACAAAAATATACCTCCTGCCAAACCGCAATTACCTTTGCAAAGCATGACAACGCAACCCTCTACTTCCCGACCTGTCGTAATCTGGCTATATACTGGCCTTGTAATGATTATCATTCAAATTTTGCTGGGAGGAATTACCCGACTTACCGGGTCTGGATTATCTATTACAGAGTGGAATGTAGTTACAGGAACGCTGCCTCCACTTTCAGAAAACGCTTGGTTAGTTGAGTTTGAAAAGTATAAACGTACTCCCCAATTTCAGTTGCTTAATTTTGATTTTACATTACACAATTTTAAGTTCATTTTTTTCTGGGAGTGGTTTCACCGTTTATGGGCACGACTGATTGGTGTTGTTTTTGCAATTCCCTTTATCATTTTTTGGATTCGTGGTTATTTCAAATCACCTATGGTGAAACCCCTTTTAGTTCTTTTTTTATTAGGGGCATTACAGGGTGCCATTGGATGGATTATGGTAGCTAGTGGTTTGACGGGGGATGCTATTTATGTAAAACCAACCCGACTGGCTTTGCATTTTATTTTTGCACTGGGATTACTCTCCTATACATTCTGGTTTATTTTACAATTAACAGTACCTGCTTCTTCTCGGTTGGCTAATGCTTCTTTACACAAGCGTGTTTTATTGGTTATTGGAATTTTGTTATTTCAATTAATGTACGGTGCATTTATGGCGGGCCACAAAGCTGCAACGGCAGCACCTACTTGGCCCACTATCAATGACAAATGGATTCCCGATGCTTTATTCAATGAACAGGAGGGGTTATTGAATTTTATTGATAATCGAATTCTGATACATTTTATTCATCGGGGACTTGCGTATTTATTAGTAGTTGCAATTGTTTTACTATCTGTACGACTTTATAAAACTACAGGATCTGCATGGCTCAATCATGCACGTAAGTGGCCTTTGATTTTAGTAATAGCCCAAGTGTTACTTGGAATTTTTTCTGTTCTTACCAGCACAAATATTATCCCTGGAGTTTGGGGAATTTTTGAGTGGATGGCACAACTTCATCAATTGGTGGCCATGTTGCTGTTGCTTTCACTGGTTCAATTATTATTTCTGATCAAGCGAAATGCCTGAGGGAGCACACGAATCGTTAATTCATTTTGTAGGGGGGCAGGATCACCATCAATATGCAGGGCAGCGCCCTCTCTATTTTGAATGGTCAATGCGGCGGTTTGCCAGTGAAGAATAGTTGAATTAGGAGCATGAACGCCCGCTTGCGTAATGGGGTTATAGCCGAGTAATTGTTTTAAGGTTTGCCAAAGCATTGAAACTTTATTTTGCTTGAGCACAATGAAAATATCTAATAAGCCGTCGTTTAGATTTGCAAAAGGGGCAATTGTAAAATTGTTACCATATTGATTAGCGTTCGCGATACTGATCATATAAGCCTGCAACGATAACGTATAACCTTCAACTGATAGTTCAAAAAGATAAGGGGAGGCTCCTCCAAAATTATTTATTACTTCTTTGGCATAGGTGAACAATCCTCTGGTTGACTGACGTGCAAAAGAATGCGCAACGGTTGCGTCAAACCCTAATCCGCTTAACATACAGGCAAATTGTCCATTTACACTAAATCCATCTGTCGGTTTTCCTGTTTCTTTAAAAATTAACTGTAGCGCTTTTTGCGGATCCATTGGAATTTTTGCAGCTCTGGCAAGTCCATTTCCAGAGCCAACAGGAATTATGCCAAATTGAATAGTTGTATCTCGCAATGCACCAACTACCTGACTGACAGTTCCATCTCCTCCTGCTATAACAACATCGGTGAATCCCTCTTCCTTAATTATTGTTTTGACCGCAGTGTAGTTAGCGCTTGGATTGGAGGTAATACATTCAAAGGAAATACCCGCTGCGTGGGTGGTTCTTTCAATAATCTTTTTTAATTGGTTGGAAGAACCTGTTCCTGCAATAGGATTGATGATATAGAGAATTTTTTTATGCACTCGTTTTAGGGTGTAACACTTTTCCACTTTAATACAGTGATTGCAAAATCTATACAAGCTTTTTCTACACCTGCTACATCTTTTGATTTGATGGGTGAAGCTAATACGTGATCACCTGCAAGGGGAAGAGCAACGGCTCTTTTTAACGAGTCGGGTGTTCCTAATTGACGAAACATTCTTTTCATAGCCGATACTTTTACTACGGGGTCCTGTTCTTTTTCATTTTTATAATAGTAAAGTAGTAGCGTAGGCTGCGTAACTTTTTCAAAAACCGAAGCTTTCATTGTGGTTTCTAGTAATTCTTGTAATTGAACGACTGAACTTGTTTTGTACTTATTATTCCAGTAGCGGGCATAAATAGCAGTAGTATCGGGAACAGTTCTCATATCTCCCACAATACTTTTAGCGATCTGCAAACCCCAAGGATTGTTTAAGAGCCAGGCTTTATTATCATTGATCTCAATGTTGGGGGAGAATAAAAACAAACCTGCAATGTCTGGGTAGGTAGCTGCTAATTTTAAAGCTAATGTCCCTCCGGTAGAAGTAGACATCAGTATTACTTTTTTTCCTAATCTTTTTCCAATTGCTACCGCCTCTACTGCAGAATTCCAAATTCCTTCTGCTGTAAAATTTCCAAGCGGTGCACTGGTATCAATTCCATGTGCTTGCAGTCTGCTTAAATACAAATTGCAGCCAAATCGTTTAGCAATTTGTCGATGTACAGGGTCTCCCTCCATTTGCGAAGCAGAAAATCCATGTAAATAGACAATGGCATATTCCGTTTGTGTTTTTAAGGAATCATTGTTCCAAACTATTTGTGCTTCATTCCCAGGTTTTAATGCATGCGCTTTTTCTTGTTGCAACACATATTGTTCCAGCGAGTCAGATTGCATGGGAATCGCAGGAATTGTTGTAGAATACTTAGGTGTAGAGGGTTGTGGCCCTGCCAGATAGCCAGCAATCAAGACAATAATGATGATTCGTATAATGGATGAAGCTTTCATTAGTACTATTTACACATAAAAATAACCCTTTATTGCCTGGATTTAAGCTACCTTTGCGCGTCTTTAAAAAGCGCTCATGAAAATCAGGAACATAGCTATCATCGCACACGTAGACCACGGAAAAACCACACTCGTGGACAAAATTCTTCATGCGACCAAGGTCTTTCGCGATAACCAGGAAACTGGCGAATTGATCATGGATAGTAACGACCTGGAGCGTGAACGTGGAATCACCATTTTCAGTAAAAACGCCGCTGTTACGTATAATGATGTAAAAATTAATGTAATCGATACGCCTGGTCACGCCGATTTTGGTGGTGAGGTTGAGCGCGTTTTAAAAATGGCGGACGGGGTCATATTGTTGGTAGATGCTTTTGAAGGGCCCATGCCTCAAACTCGTTTTGTATTGCAAAAAGCGTTGCAGTTGAATTTGCACCCCATCGTTGTAATTAATAAAGTAGATAAGCCGAATTGTCGTCCCGACGAAGTGCATGATGCGGTTTTTGAATTGTTCTTCAATTTGGACGCTACAGAGGAGCAGTTACATTTCCCTACCTATTACGGAAGCGGCAAAAACGGATGGTTCAATGATTCATTGGAACCCACTGATAACATTCTTCCTCTGATGGACGGTATCCTTAAGCATGTGCCTGCTCCTAAAGTAGCAGAAGGTCCTTTGCAAATGCAGATCACTTCATTGGATTACTCTTCTTTCTTAGGGCGTATTGCTGTGGGAAAAGTAAGTCGTGGTTCTATCAAAGAAAATCAGCCCATTGCGTTAATGCAGGCTGATGGCTCTATAAAAAAATCTCGTGTTAGAGAATTATACGTGTTTGAAGGAATGGGCAAGAAAAGAGTTACTGAGGTAATGGCCGGCGATCTTTGTGCGGTAGTGGGTGTTGAAGATTTTAATATCGGTGACACCATTGCTGATGCAGAAAACCCTGAGGCATTGCCAGTGATTAGTGTGGATGAACCCACGATGAATATGTTGTTTTCCATCAATAACTCTCCCTTCTTTGGAAAGGATGGAAAATTTGTAACCTCTCGACACCTGCGCGATCGTCTGATGAAGGAAATGGAAAAAAATCTTGCTTTGAAAGTGCAGGATACAGATGAAGGTGATAGCTTTTTAGTTTATGGAAGGGGAATTCTGCATTTAGGTATTTTGATCGAAACGATGCGTCGGGAAGGATATGAGTTGACAGTAGGTCAACCACAGGTGATTGTGAAAGAGATCAATGGCAAAAAATCCGAACCGTATGAAACCTTAGTGGTAGACGTACCGCAAGAATTTGCTTCGAAAGTAATTGATCTGGTGAGTCGTCGTAAAGGAGAAATGTTGGTGATGGAAACAAAAGGAGAGATGCAGCACTTGGAATTTGATATTCCTTCACGTGGATTGATAGGATTGAGAACACAAATGTTGACAGCTACTACCGGAGAAGCTGTAATGGCGCATCGCTTCAGCGAATACAAACCTTGGAAAGGCCCAATCCCTGGACGAAACAATGGTGTATTGATCTCTAAGTTTCAAGAGCGCTCTACTGGGTATTCTATTGATAAGTTACAAGACCGTGGTACTTTCTTTATTGAACCGGGAGAAGAAGTTTATGCAGGTCAGATTGTAGCTGAAAATATCAAACCTGGTGACCTGGTGGTGAATGTAACTGAAGCTAAAAAATTAACTAACCACCGTGCCAGCGGAAGTGACGACGCAACACGTATTGCACCTAAAACCTTGATGACGCTGGAGGAGTGTATGGAATATATTCAACAAGACGAGTGTATCGAAGTGACCCCCAACTTTATTCGTATGCGTAAAGTAGTATTGAATGAAGAAGAGCGTAAAAAGGTACAAAAGAGAATGGAAGCAGAAGCTTCCTAATTTTGTAGTTGAACAGGTATGAAAAAAGGAATTGCATTTCTGCTGTTTTTTTATACGACTCCTATTTTATGGGCGCAATGTTCAATTTGTACAAAAACGGCTCAACAATTAGGAGAGGGCCCTGCACAGGGAATGAATACAGGAATTCTTTACCTCGCATTTGCACCCTTTGCTATAGTAGGATATATCGGCTATCGGTGGTGGAAAAATAATCAGCACAATTGATCAAAAGCGATTGGCGAACTGGTACAGATTAAAATCACCTTTCTCTTTTTCTGCTTTTATTTTTTCAAACAAAAGATCACGATTGACTTCTTTCATTCGTTTGGCTTCAATTAAACGGTAAGCCCTCTCTGCTAAAAGCCTGTTTCTTTTTTCACTTTCTTTTGGAGTGCCAGACAGTTCACAAAGTGTTGTATACACCTGTGCTACTCCTTCATTGCTGGTTGCTGTTGTTTGAAGGATTGGAATTTCTTGTTGTCTACTAAATGCAGGAGCCAACATTCCTTTTAAATGATTGACAAAGCGAGTGGCATCGGGACGATCTGATTTGTTGACAATAAAAAGATCTGCAATTTCCATGAGACCTGCTTTCATGGTTTGAATTTCGTCACCTCCTTCTGGAACCAGCACAACCGCAGTTACATCTGCCAACGCAGCAATTTCTATTTCACTCTGTCCCACTCCCACCGTTTCAATGATGATAAAATCAAAGCCCGCTTGTTGTAATAGCTCGTTGATTTCAATAATTTTTGGATGCAGGCCACCCAGTGATCCTCTTGTCGCTAGCGAACGGATATATACATCGGGATGAGTATACCATGATGTTAACCGAACGCGATCTCCTAATATGGCGCCTTGATGAAAAGGAGAAGAAGGATCAACACAGAGCACGGCTACTTTTTTCCCCGCATCTACTGCGTGCCCAATTAATTTGTCTAGTAAGGTGCTTTTTCCAGCGCCGGGAGGTCCGGTAATGCCAATTACAGGGGTTGTTCCGGCTGGTAAAATCTTTAAAAGATCTTCATACCCCTCTTGTTCGTTCTCAATAATAGAAATAAGACGAGCTAAGGTTTTTCTATCTCCCGATTTAATTTGCTCTAATTGGACAGACGCATTCATTGCTTATCGGTTCTTCCTTTCAAAGGTAAGCGGGAAACGCCCTAATTTTAACCCATGCAACCTGTAACAGGAATTTCGGTGGTCATTCCCAATTATAACGGGGTTGACTTATTGCCGCAGATCCTGCCTGCTGCTGAAGTGGCGCTTCAGGCAACGCGATTGCCGTTTGAAATTATTGTAGCAGATGACGCCTCCACTGATCTATCGATTTCCTTGTTGCAACAAAAATTTCCTTCCGTTAAGATTGAATCAATCTCACGCAATGGAGGATTTTCAAAAACAGCTAATCGAGGAATACAAGCTGCCAGCTATCCATGGGTACTCTTACTCAACAGTGATGTAAAATTGACTCCAAACTATTTTGAACAATTACTTCCTTATGCTGCGCAAACAAACTGCTTAGGTGTCACTGCGCGAATTGTTGGATGGAACGACGAAACCATACAGGATGGTGGAAAATATCCCCTATTTCAGGGAACTAAAATCAAAACCAGTTACGACTTTATACCAATTGAACCTGTCACAACTACTGCCTCCTTTCCTTGTTTTTATTTATCAGGAGCAAACGCTTTTTTGAATCGATCTGTCTTTTTGAAAATTGGCGGATTCAATGAATTGTTCTCACCTTTTTATATTGAAGACACAGAGTTATGTTTACGGGCGTGGCGATTGGGATATGCCAGTTATTATGAACACCGTTCTGTTTGCCGCCATCGCACTTCTTCTACGCTTGGTATAGCGAGTCGTAAAAAAGAAGTGCAGCGTGTGTACAACAGAAATAAATACTTGCTGCATGCGATTCATTTGGATGGTATTTATCTTTTTAGCTGGATGGTTCAGCTGAAATTAGAGTTGCTTTTTCGATTG
>JBJOGP010000022.1:0-22675 GCA_046048175.1 Bacteroidota bacterium | reverse complement strand
GCATCCAAATTGAGTAAGGCTTTTAATTGCAATAACAATTGCTGTGCAGAAGTAGTGGCTGTAATAAGCGAAGCACTGTCACGTGCTAATTGCGCTTCTAACTCCGCTGCATTGAGTTCAGGTAAAATTCCTGCATCTACCCGTTTACGTGTATCACGTAACTGCGCACGCACTTGCTCTACTTGCACCTGCGCCACCTTCACCTGCTCACGAGCTAGTAAGGTTTGGAGATAAGAAACAGCCACATTAAGCGAAATATCATCCATCACCTTACGCGTTTGTGCTTTGTCGGCTTCCCAGGTAAGACGAGAAGATTCCCTATTATTTTTCAAGGCAAACCAGTTGAATAAACTGACACCCGACTGCATTTGCATCCCGAGGTTGAAAAAGTTATTATCCTCGAGCACACCCGTAGTAGGGTTTTCGGAGCGGCCTAATCGAAAACCGCTGTTACCCCCCAACGAAAGCGTAGGCAATTGACTGGCTTTACTCTGCGTAAAATTCAACTCGGAAAATCGAGCCTGCAAATCGGTTTGACGCACCGAAATATTATTCTGAATGGCATAATCCACACATTGACGGAGGTCCCATTTATTTTGAGCACCAGCCAGCCCTGAAATAATTAATGCCAGAAGAAAAAGAAGGTTCCTTTTCATAGGCCGCAAAGGTAGCGCGAATCTCCAGCGAAGGGAATGATTTTTTACAAGCGGTCTGAGGAAGTTGGCAGAGGCTTTACTTACCTAAAATCTTGAAGATTATTGGCGGGATAAACAGTTTAATCTTGCTCTTTAACCCTTGCCCACTATTAACCACCTCATTTTCGTGGCCACTTCTTGCCCGGAATAAAGTTGAATGATTTAGCTGATTTACATCTATTTCATGAGCAGGTCGCCCATTAGAGTAGTAATAAAGAGCGATAGATTTTCTACTATCACCTTCGGGACAGGTTAGTGGGTCTGGATGGCCATGAAAGGAGGTATCAGTAGTACTAAACATGGCGAGTGTATTGAATGTAGGAAGGATTCTTTTCTCCGCTTTCTTCATTTCCTTGTCCCAAAGTTCAAAATGACCTCCATATTCTTCCTTCCACTCTTTATTCAAATAAACTAAAATATTTAATCTTCTATCCAAGCCAGTCATAGCATGCTTATTAAAATCAGCATGCACTTTTAATAATCCACCTCGCTTGATCTCATGCAAACCGCCACCAATCAAATAAGGATCCCCCACCAATGTCTCTTGTATGGATGTTAATTCCTGCAGAAAAACCAAAAATGGCTCAGACTGAAGAAAATGTATTAACTGCCTAGTATAAGGCCCCATGATAGACTCTCCTTTGGAGGCAAATTTTTTTTCATTTGGATTATTATAGCGAAGGGTGTCCTGTTTTGAAAGATCTGGGAATTCGTTTCGAACCAGACTTAAAAAGTCGCTATTAAAAAAATCTGAAAATGTGATATGAGGAAATGGATTGGCATTCCCATACGCCGACTTAAATTGCTTTGCAACTGTAGTTAAATCTTTATACTGCTCACTCAAAATAGTTGTACTCATAAAACGGGCTGACGTTCTTTTAACTTACGAATCAAATAAACCGGGTTAAATATAAGACTAGTTGTAACAAAAAGAAGCATCGAAGCCCAAACAACTCCTGGAAGTCCCCATATTTTTATAAAAAAAACAGTCACAAGAATAGAAATGAAACTCTGGATGGTTGAAACAATGGAGGGCGTTCTATTAAACTTTAATCCTAAAAGAAAAATAACGGATACATGATCTATTACAAGAAGAAATAAATAGATAGCATAGCTAACAAACAAGAGCCGACTTTCACTAGAATCATATTTACTCCACCATACAAAAATCTGATTTCCCCAAACTAGCAACGCAGCAAAAACTAACAACGAAAAGATCAATACACGTAGCCATACTTCTTTAAACTTACTGAACAAAAGACCCCATTCACCTCGTGCTTGTAAAGATGAAATGGAGGGAAATAAAATTTGTGTGAAATTGGTCATTCCAAGCCGTAGCACTTCGTAAAACCGAAACACCATCAAAAAGATCGCCATCTGCGTTGATGTCAAATAATGACTCATTACCACAATTTGAACATTATAAGCAATTACTGTTGCAAGCATGCTCTGAAAATACCAAAAGCTATACTTTAGTTGACTGCCCAACGCAATCCAGTTAAAGAATGACCAGCTAAGATTAAAATTCAATTGCTTTTTTGCAAAAAGATACAACGCGAGCAGAAATAAGAAATTTACGCCAACAGTTGCCATTAATAAAAATTCCAGTTGGCCGCCTGCACTAATCAAATAAAATAAAACCGATTCGACAATAGTTTTACTCATGCGAAGCAACTTGGCCACATAAATTTTATTGACGGATTGTAAAATAGATTCAAACTGCAAAGCCAGCATGTTTTGCGAAACAGCCAAGGCTACTATTATTGCTAAGAGCCAATATGAACTGGATACATTAACCCATCCTAAATAAAAAATTAAAAAGAAAACGGGTATACCAATTAAAAAAACAATTGGGCTATAAAAGAAAACGGCATTAATCAATAAATTTCTACGCTCAGGTTCTTGTATTAAACGGTGACATAACCCCGCATTCAATCCCAAATCAAATATGGAAGCGATAACAATAACATTCAATAACACCCCATACATACTAAATTCCGACTCGCCCAACCGTGTTACTAACAAAGGGGTCAGAAACAATAAAGACAAAGCCGTTACACCTTGTGAAATAAAAGTAGTTCCAAGGTTAGAAATATATCTTTTGTGTTCAATAAGCCAAGCTCTTATTCCCATCACTTATGATAGAATATTCGGTATATAATTAGAAATAGTACCAATAAACCGGTACCCGTTAATGCTGCATTTAAATCTTTCATAAAAACCCCTGTAGCAATGGCAATGTAGGCAAGCACAAATATGACTGCGATAACAGGAGTATATCTAGACCAGCTGCTTGCAGTTCCTACGTTTCTTTTTCGAAGAATAAAAAGTGCAGCAGCCGAAGTAGCCATTCCTATACTATCTAAAAACATGCTAAAATTCAAAATGGGATCGACCCCTTTACCAAAAAAACTAACTAGGATAGTAGTAAGTGCAAATACAGTTAGACTGGTTGTAATAGCGCCTGTTTTTTCATTTCTATAACCAAACATTTTTGGGAAAACACCGTCTTTGCTCATTGCATACATAACCCGGGGATTACTCAATAAAATAACATTCACATAGGCCATTACTGAAACAAACATTAACCCGTCAAAAACTTTAGCTCCAGCTTTTCCAAACCAAGCTTCACAAAGCAGAGCGCCAATTGCAGTTGCATTTTTCATAGGCTCATATCCAATTACTTGGGTATAAGCATAGTTGATTGCTAAATAAAGAAGCGTTACAATAATTATTCCAATCAAAATCCCTTTCGGAATTCCAGTAGGCTTCTCCGCCTCTGCTCCAAAATTGATTGTTTGCTGATAACCGCCAAAAGCAAATGAAACTGGAATGAGCGATATTAAAAATAATACCCATGGACTTTTATCTTGTAACGTAAATACAGGGTCGTCAACGTTATAGCCATGGGGAACAATCACTACACCCTTGATAATACTAGCAATCAAAATGACTATCATGGATAGCTTTACGATAGTCAGAATATTCTGGGTACGGCTACTCGTTTTTAAACCGGACAGATTTACAACATAAAAGATACCAACAGCAACAACAGCTACCAAGGTATTAAATAGAGTTCCACTTGGATGGCCATAGAGCAAATCACTGACATAATCTGCGCCAATCAAAGCAACGATTGCAAGCGACGCAGCATTACTAATCAAAATGATTGCGTTTACTGAAAACCCAATTGCCGGATGATAGCATTCAGCAAATAGTTTATAATAACCCCCCATGGCTGGAAGACGTTGCCCAATTTCTGCATAGGTAAGGGCCCCGCAAAAAGCTATAAATCCTCCAGCTATCCAAACACCAAAAAAAATAGTTTCTGTTCCAGATGTAGCTGCCACGGAAGCAGGAACCCGAAAGATACCCATACCAATTACCAAGCTTACCACGATTAGGCTTATATCAAATAAGCTCAGCTTTTTTACATTGGACATGAGATGGTTTTAAGTTGTGCGTAAGTTACAAATTTATGTTCTTCACAATAGGTTAATAACTTGAAGCCCTTGCACTTGAAAAAGAGTATAATTTTGTTTTGATACGGTTTCCGAAAGGAATGAAAAGGGAAATCCGGTGTAATGCAAATGAATCCGGTGCTATCCCCGTAGCTGTGAATCCTGCCACTAGGCAACGTTAAAGAAAGAGCCACTGAACCATCGGGAAGGCCTTTAACGAGGATGAGCCAGAAGACCTGCCGCATCATTATTTATTTATTCAGCTTTCGGGTGAAAGGCTTGAAGATTGAAAGGTGTAAGGGCACCTTTTTATTTTCTACTTTAACTACGGAAGCAGTCACACAAAAATTTTGCACCATGCAAAAACAACTTTTCGTGTTGACTGCTCTGTTCATGAGCAGCGCACTCTGTGCCCAACAGGACACAAGTTTTCTACAAGAAGTCGTTGTAACGGCTAACAAGTATGAAAAAAAACAATCCCAAACCGCTAAGGTGGTTTCAGTGATTAACCGAGAACAGCTTCGTCAAAGTGGAGGCCGTTCTATTGGAGAATTACTCAACCAAGTGGCGGGTGTTACAGTACCCGGCGCCAATAATAATCTGGGAAGTAATCAAACCATCAGCATCCGCGGCGCATCTGCGGGCAATGCTTTGATTCTGTTAGATGGCGTACCGGTGAATGATCCCTCCGTGATCAGCAATTATTTTGACATCAACCTACTCAGCATCGATCAAATTGAACGCATTGAGATTTTAAAAGGCGGACAATCCACGTTGTACGGATCAGACGCAGTAGCGGGTGTTGTAAATATTATTTCCAGAAAAATAACTAGTCAATCTACCAAGCCAACTATAAATGCTTCCGTTGCAGGAGGTAGTTTTAATACCCTTCGAAGCAGCGCAGGACTAAATGGCAAACTAGATAAGCTAACCTATCTCACTCAGTTTTCTACCATTCAATCACGCGGATTCTCTGCAGCCGCTGACACCTTGGGTACTCGTGGCTTTGATAAGGACAACTACGAACAAAATACCGCTCGCGCACAGGTAGGCTACAAAACAAGTGCAAACTCAACGCTCAATGCAGGTGTATTATATAGTCGTTACAAAACAGATTTAGATGCTGCAGCATTTGAAGATGAAAAAGACTTTGTAGCGACAAATACCAATAAACAAGTAAATGCGAGTTGGAAAAAAAATACCGCAACTGGTGACATCAACCTTCTCTATCAATACAATTGGGTAGAAAGAAATTATTTAGATGACTCTGCGTATGTCAGTAATATATTTACCACCTATTCAAAAAGTAATTATATCGGACGCACACATTTTGCAGAAATCAATGCTAGCAAGATTTTTTCCAATTTGGAATTATTAGCAGGAATTGATTTTCGTCATAACAGCACCACACAAGATTACTATTCCACAGGCGCTTGGGGACCTTACACCAGTCCTACGCTAAAAGCGTGGATGGCACAACTCAGCGGTTTTGGTTCTGCCGTCTATAAAAAAAATGACCTCACGGTAGAATTGGGGGGTCGCATCAATAAGCATAGTGAATATGGCAATAATGCAACTTTCACCTTTAACCCTGCCTATCGTTTATCCAAAGAGGTGCGTGCATTTGGGAATATCTACTCCGCATTTAAAACACCGACACTTTATCAATTATTTGATCCCTACTCCGGTAATGATTCTTTAACACCCGAAAAAGGATTGATTCAAGAACTAGGAATTGATTTTACTACCTCTCGAAATTTACGCGGAAGAGTTGTAGCCTTTAACCGGTCCAGCAAGCAAACCATCATTTACACCTACGATCCCACCAGTTTTGCAGGCGGCTATTTAAATGCAAGTAATCAAAAAGATTATGGTTTTGAAACAGAACTACGCTGGACCAAAAAAGAATTTAGTTTTTCTGCCAACTATGCATTTACCAATGGAAAAACAACCAGCCGCTATGATGGCACCGGCGCACCCATAGGAAAAGATAGTAGCTATTACAATTTATATCGTATCCCCAAACATGCATTGAATTGGAGAGGGAGCTATGCAAAAAACAATTGGGTGTTTCATCTATCAGGCCGCGTTGCTAGTGCTCGTGAAGAATTTGTATACGGCGCTGCTCCGCTCTCAATGCCCGGTTATGCCACATTTGATTTGTATGGCGAGTATCAGTTTACCAAACAAGGACTGCGCGTGTTTGCTGATCTGCGCAACCTAACCAATACTCGTTATGAAGAAATAAGAGGCTATACCACTCGTGGATTTAATGTATTAGTAGGAATACTGGTTGGGCGTTAGGCTTTGCCTACTTTTGCTGGAAAGTCAGCATTATGGTATTTAACCTCAAAGAATTTTTGACCCTCAGCTTCACCCTATTTGCGGTGATCGATATTGTGGGATCAGTTCCCATGCTGATCAGTTTAAAAAAGAAATTAGGTGATATTCATCCACTACGTGTGACACTCATTTCTGGTGGGCTGATGGTCATATTCTTTTTCATAGGAAAGCCCTTGTTGAACATTTTAGGAGTAGATATTCGCTCCTTTGCAGTAGCAGGTTCGGTTGTGATTTTTATTTTAGGGTTAGAGATGGTGCTGGGTATTGAGTTTTTCAAATCCGACAATAATGATGCTACGACAACAGTTGTGCCTATTGCTTTTCCGTTGATTGCTGGAAGTGGAACGCTCACTACGATTATGTCACTGAAAGCAACTTTTGAGCGCAGTGACAAGAATGAATTCATGATTTTACTCGCCATTCTTGTCAATCTCATTGTCATATTTATTGTGCTACGCTCCTTAGCCTGGATAGAACGACTGCTTGGTAAGGCAGGACTGATGGCCGTGCGTAAATTTTTTGGTGTAATTTTGTTAGCTATTGCTGTGAAAATTTTTGCTAGTAATGCAGCAGGAATGATTCGGTAAAGGCCGGCCTCGTAGTACAATGGATAGTATAAGAGTTTCCGAAGCTCCAGATACAGGTTCGATTCCTGTCGAGGCTACATGACTTCCAACAAAAAGTTATCTGGATAAGATTGTGGATGAACTAGCAAAGAGATGGCCGCTGGAAAAGATAAAAAGGATATAGTCTGGTTGAGAACTAAAGATCCTTGATTTTTATTTTGATATCATGTGGAGCAGTTTCATCCCCACCAAAATAAGGATACAACTGGTATCCAATGGCACTAGGCGTTGAAGAAGTGCGAGGCAAGCTTATAGAATTCCCATTTACGGAGAATAAATATTGACTATTTTTTACTTGAATTTCACACCGCAATTCAGAATTGATTGGATAATCACCAATCAAGCGATAGCTCATTATGCTATCATTATATACGTAACCCAACAACTCTAATTTATTATTAAGCCATCTCCAACCAATTCGTGCGCTAAAAGCGTGATGCGAACTATTATTATCTGAAAATCCATACAACTTATTTATATCAGACTGATTATTTGGATTTACAGTTGAATACTTTGCTGAGCTATCAAACCAAACCAAAAACACTTGTGAACTTAAATTAGTAATTGGCTTGTAGGTAGAATTAGTGGAATAATGCTGGTCCTTAGGAATCACGTAAGTGATAAAGGCTGACTCCGGAACCTTGAGTACTTCTTTTTTTGAACAAGAAAGAATCAATAATGAAATAAAGAGAGTAAAATTAAAGTAGCGCTTCATAGTTAATTACTCTACCTCCCCTTTTATCTCTTGTAATGTAAAAGGATCCAAATTGACAATACGACCCTCCCGCATTACAACAATTGGACTGTTTTTAGAGCGCTTGAAAGCAAGGAGGTCTTGCTTCACTTTTTCCATTCCATCAATTATTTTCTTTACATTATCGCTTAGCTCAAATTTCATCTCTGGCCTAGAAGCTTTAGTTTTTCCCATTTTTGAGTGTTGAATATTTGAAACCAATTTTCTTGTTCAATTACAGCGATTTTCTCTACATCTATAAAGGTGTTGTCAAAAATCAACGTTTGATTCACTAAAGGTATATAAATTTCAAAAAGATTTTTAATGCCGCGATTGTATCGCCGCCTTATCACTTCAGTTTCAATGTTATGCCCGCCTTCTTTAACCCGTCTTGCAACTCGATCAATCGCCATTTCAACTGATTCTAACCAGAAAAATAATAGCGTAACATGATATCCCAAAGCCTGGGCAAATAGAATAGTTTCGCGATATGACCGGGCGGATAAAGTGGTTTCAAAAGCAAATGTTTCCCGCTCTCTGATTCTTGCATTGATCTGCTCTATCATTTGCCTCCCGGCTTCGAAAGCTACTTTTTCGACTTCTCCAGGTGCTATTTCGCGAGCAATTTCATCTGCGTTTATAAAAATCTCACAATTCAAAATTGAAGGAAGCAACGAAAAAGAAGCAGTAGTCTTACCCGCTCCATTACAACCGGCAATGATATATAAGGTTGGATTCACCTTGACTAAATTAATTGGTCAAGGAACATTATGCAAGTTCAATTTGTTAAATTACTTTCGAAAAATGTTACATTACTGGGCATATGGTTTACGAATTGCATCGGAAATTGAATTACCCGAATTACTTCCGTATGAGGCAGAGCAAGTTGATTGTGAAATTCGAATTGGAAATGCGCCTGAAAAATTAACAGGACCGGGCTCATTAGATAAAGGAAAAATTCAAATTAGCCCTTCGGAGTTTTTACTCGACTTACCTAACTGCAGGTATTACGCTAGAGAAGGAAAGGAAATCATTTTAGACATCAAAGATAAATCAGACGAAAAATCAATGCGTCTCTTTCTTTTAACAAACGGACTCGCGGCTATATTACATCAGCGTAATAAAGTACTACTACACGCTGGAGCTATTCATACAGAAAAAGGACTGGCTGTTATATGCGGGCAGTCTGGCGCTGGCAAGTCCACCACCTTACAATATTTACGCCAACACGGATATAAAGTATTTGCAGATGATGTATTAGTATTGGAAGAGACTGAAAACGCAACAATCAAAGCCTTTGCCTCTTACCCTGTTTTAAAATTATGGGACGATAGTTTTGAAAAGCTAGGAATTGAAACTGTTTCCGATGAACAAAAACTACGTGAGCATGTATCAAAATATCGTCTGAGTATCCAGGAAGAATTCAGTACAGCGGCTCAACCGATATATGCACTATTTCAATTACAAAAAGATGAGATCATTCAAGAACCTATAATAAATCATTTACTAGGATTTGAAGCGTTTAATGCAGTACACCTTCAGCTATATCGAACTGCACAGCTAAATACTCCTGTGAAAAACGAACTAGCCTTTACGTTGATAAACAAACTGATCGAAAAAGCGGAAGTTTATCAGATTACAAGACCTAGCTCAATAAATACACTAGAGAAAATCAAAGGTCTTATTGAGAACCAAATTGGCCATTAATCACATACTCATCTAAATCAGGCCTATATCCAGTAATAAAATAAGGACCAACTTTTAACCAAGCATGTCCGCCAATCTCTCCTTCAGCATCTTTTCTAAAGCCAATGATTAAAAGTGAGTTTATCTCGCGTCTCTTAAGCATTTGTGTTGCAGTGAGTGCCTGCGTTAGACATTCAGTATTCCAAGGGGCGTAGCGATTACACCGCGCAACTGCCGTTTTAACACGTAATAATTTTTCTCGGCATTGCATTGAAATATCATTTTCAGAAATTGAAGTCAGCATGACAGAATCAGACGGAATTGATTTTCCCATCCAACGCAGACGAAATGAAGCAGGCAAATAACTTAACGTAAAACGAACGATTGCAGAAACAGCAATTGCTTCAAAAAAATCTAGTAGAGTAAGAAGTCGTCTATACAATTATAAGTAGTTTTCGACTTTCAAGATTTTTTAAAAATACATTGACCTCGTTTTCACATTGCTCCGACGAAATATCATAGCTGGCCACCAGTGATTCAACTAAAGAAGTAATCGTAGCTGGCGCTGTTAATAAATTCCAGATTTTAGTACCCACTGTGTTGATTCCAAAATAATCACCAGTTACTGTGTTCATTAAAACCATTTCTCCGGAGAGTTGACTAACCAGCAAATTAGTATCGACGCGTTGATATCGTATTGCAGACATAGTGCTAAAGATAATTCAAATGACTAATTTTAGCGCAATGAACCCTGAATCTAAAAGTAATGCCATGCATATCTCAGCAATTGCTGATCAATATGGCATAGACATGGCGATTGTAATACAGGCCTGTCGGGTTCATTTTGGAACGGCAAGTATTCATGAGTTAAATCAACTTTTAAATACTGCGCCCGAAGCCCATTCAAAAGTTGCATTACTTAGTCGCTTACACCGAATAAGACCTATTGTTTATAGAGTCCTACTTGAAACTAACATCCCAGCTCAAATAAAAGAGCAGTTGAAAAACGAACTACACGCCATCACCTTACACAACTTTGCTATTGCCCAGGAAACCCAACGCATCGTAAACCGACTTCAAGCACATGACATAGCCGTTATTCCTTACAAGGGAGTAGCTTTTTCCAACCAATTTTATGGAGATATTTCTATGCGGGAGTCAAGTGATATTGACTTCATCATTGATAAAGAAAAGGTGACAAACGCTATTCAGTTATTTGAAGAGGACGGATTTGCCATTTCTTATCTTCAACTGCCTCCTAACGGCAAGGAATCCTACTTTATCGAAAGTAAAGACCTCTGTTTTGATAAAAAAACAGAACAACACAATTGGCATATCGAGTTGCATTGGATGATTACGCATCCCCGTTACGGAGCACCGCTTCCAATAAATTGTTTTGATCTGCCCTCCAATCAATTAAACCACGTGGAACATTTCCGAGCCACACTACTTCACCACATGGTGCATGACGGTATAGAATATTTAAAAACAGTGGTTGACCTCGCGCAAGCCATTGTATCGATGGATCAAAAAAGAGAAACGAATCAATTGGCGACGCATTTAAAATCAACTCGCGAATATTATCACACTCCTGCTATTGGAAATGCAATTACTCAATTATTTGGAATTAACACAATAGCCATCGGAGCCGCAACGGATCAAGAAGAAAAAATAGCATCAAACATCATCGATTATAATCTTACGTCTACCATTGGCAAATACAAACGACATCGCATATTTAGTTTACTGCTGCATTACAAAAGGACTGTTTCCAATCGCACGCAATTCATTAAGAATAATAAAGACAAACAGCAATTCATTTGGAAATACTGGACCAATGTCATTCAACCACAGCCAGGAGATAAAGCCGTCATCAAGTTACCTTTTTTACTAAGCTGGCTTTATATCTTTATTCGACCTATCCGAATTTTACTTAGAAAAAAAGAAGAGCTCAGCTAAACAACCTTTTATCAAAAAGAAAATCTTCAACGGAGACAATTCGAATTTTTGACATGTCCTTATGAAAAGGATTAATCAAATAATTAAAATCGCCTGGCGTGACTACGGAGGGAACTTTCAACACTGCTACTCCATTTTCTAGGATAAACCGGTCTCCAAATTGCCAAGTATTCACTGGAGATGGAAAACTATTCCAGCCCTCAGGTAGTTTTTTCTCTGACAATGACATCACAGAAACAGTGGATGGGATTTCTATAGTCATCATTTTAAAATTGGAAGGCAGTGTCCCCAATGAAAAATGTACGGCCACCTCCGCCATGGCCAGGGATCGATTACCAGCAGTATAAATCATCTCAATTCCAATGGAATTCCAGCGACCTCCTTTAATGGCTGCACCTTTGCCAGTTAATTTCCCGACAAATTCACTTTGCACTAAACGAAATACCTCCATTAAATAAAGATTCCATGAGCAACGCGCGTCAATTCTGCCACCACCATTTCTTTACCGTAGGAGTCCTTCAATAAATCAATGGGCCGAGTATTACCTAATGCAAAATTTGGAATCAGCAACCAGGTTTTAAATTTTTCCCGGTCTCCAAAAAAATCAATTCCAATTTTTGTAACCTCCGCCATCTCAATAATTTTTTCGGACTGGATGGGTCTGAAAACTTTTGACTGCTGTTTATATCGATGCATAGATTTTGTGGAGAGGTCCAACAAATCAGCCCAGTTTTCCTCCGTTAAAGGTGTGATATCCTGTATTAACCTAAATACATTGTAAGGAACGCCCTCTTGGATAACAAAACGCATGAGCATTTTATCCGCCAAAAAGTCGTCATAGGTAATTGCTCCTTTTTTACGAATGGCAAGATATTCTAGTTTTGAGCGCTTCACTAAAGAAGTGATCTCCTTTCCCAGTTTACTGGCAATTTCAGCTGTATCCATAAAATATGGGGTTAGACAATTGTCCATAAATATAAGACATTTTTCTGAATTAATGGAGAGGTGACAACCTAAGTATAAGTTGACTTACGTCAAAAGTCAACCCCTCACCCCATCGAATGGAGTGCCGCTTTTAGAAATGGACCGGTCGGCAAACTAGAAATAATCCGGATCTCCTCGGGTAGAGAGGTTTCATTATCCAAAAATCGAAATACCTGAGATGCCTTATTGCGTTGAAATAATCGAGTGAACACCTGATCGCCGGGGTGGTAATGGTGCCAAAGAACGTTTAGTAGCACATTATCGTAAAAATGGAAACGGGCAGGTGTTTTGGAAAGGGCTTGTAGTTTTTTTACTACATCCGAACCCTTAGATTCACTACAAAGAATTCGTGCAATCTCATCGGAACGCTTTTGGATAAAGCGGAAGGTATACCCGCTGGACCCTTTAGTTTGACCCCCTGCGGTGCCGATATTAAAGAGCCCTCGGTCATATAATTTAAAGGGATAATTAGTCATAGGTATGACGCCAAATTCTTCTTCCACCACCTGATAATTGGATACACCGAGCTCTTCGCCTATGTATTTTTTTAATCCAAGGTCATATTCCTGAGGTGACAATAACGAAGGTGTAAAAAGCGTATACTCCACTAAGGCCTTATGTTTTTCTAATGGCATCACATAAAAAAAACTAGTGCCGTGTGTTTGAGGCGTACAAAAATCCATTAGCGTCGCACGAGAGGTATCAAAGTTCAATTCAGATGATTCAATAGTTATCCCCTTAAAATGCTGCAGAATATTGATGAATCCCTTCTTTTGAGAACCCAACGCAGAAAGATCAGGCGCAATGGAATTAAACACCAACTCGGTTGCAATCAAAACCGGCTCAGAAAACCCTTTCAATACTAATTGCAACTGCACCAAATCAAACGAAGCATCTAAAACAGTAGCCTGATAAAAATCAATCTGGCCACTTGCCTGCAACTCCCGATGACAATAGTTATAAAAATCTTGCCCCCGGATCATTTTGTATTCATAACCCTCTAGGTCTAAATCCAAATCAACACCCACATTTTTTACAGCAAGTCCACTCCACCTGCGGTGAACTACGTCTTCAAAATATCCGGCACCCTTTTCCCAATAACACCAGGTACGATCATTTGCTGTTTTATCGGAAGAGTCAATCACTAAAAACCGCTGACCTGCACAAGATCCTGAGCGAACGAGTCGCATGAGTAAACTAAGCGTAGCTGCACCTCCTCCCAAAAAGACAATGTCATAGCGGGAAGCCGGTAAAGTCATGTAAAAAAATTAAAGGATCAATCGTTTTGTGGCGCATATTCAACACGCGCCTTACCCGCCATTAGCTTTTTATCGCGACGGATTTTATCCCAATACATTTTATGCACGTATAGCATGCCAAAACATTCACCGTCTTCTTTACCTAAATGTTTATGGTGCATTTTATGCGCCCAGCGAATAGCGCGTACATAGGTATTATTACTGCGTGTAAACCATTTGAAACGCTGGTGAATAATCACATCATGCACTAAAAAATAAGCAAAGCCATAAGCCATAATACCAAAGCCAATCGCTTGCATCCACCACACTGCATTGTAAGTTCCAAATCCAATCAGGAACATACTGGGAACCGCAAAGATGACAAAGAAGGCATCGTTCTTTTCAAAAAAACCGGGTTCTACCTGGTGATGATCGCGGTGCAGTACCCACAAAAATCCATGCATCACATATTTATGTGTGCACCAAGTAATCCCTTCCATTAATAAAAAGGTTCCAACTAAAACAGCGATATAGTAAACGATTTCCATTGGTTGCAAAATTAAGGCACCGATTAATGCGCCACGTGAGTTTGTGAGAGAGCCTGTGCACTCCACCACTCTTTAATCCGTGGAAAAGCAATTTTAAACCATTCAGTATAGCGCTCGGAGCGAACGTCTAGCTGTTTTTCAATTTCTGAGAGTGACAAGTAACAATAATCCATCACCTCCTGCGCATTCGGCGTTACCTCTCCTTCGTAAATACCGACAAAAACGTGATCGAACTCGTGCTCCGTAAGACCATTATCCAACTCAGCGCGGTACGTAAAATCAAAAGCCTTTTCTATTGGAGCGACAAAGCCCATCTCCTCTTGTAAACGACGAGTAGCAGCAGCTAACGTATCCTCGTCGGGATAGGGATGACTGCAACAGGCATTCGTCCAAAGTCCACCGCTATGATATTTATGGAGCGCACGCTGTTGCAATAGCATACGACCAGCGCGGTCAAATAAAAACACACTAAAAGCGCGGTGTAAGAGACCCTTTTGATGGGCTTCCATTTTTTCGCAAGTGCCTACAGGTTGATCCTGCTCGTCTACCAAAATCAAATGAGTAGTTTCTACTAAAGTGGTGCCCATTAAATAAGTCGCAATTGATTTTTGACACCGGCCCGTAACACGATGTAAGCTTTTTGAATATTGGGGATGCGGATACGCGCCTGTAATACGGAAGCAGGCTCGAGTCCACGGATTTTTTTAAATAAAGACAGATAATACTTATAAGCTACATACACGCCAAAACGTGCTTTCAATGGCAACTGTTGAATACCTGCATAGGCTGCCCGAAAATCTTCTAATATATCTTTTTCAATGGCGCGTTTATCATCCCGGGTGAAATTAGAAAAGTCACACCCCGGAAAATATACTCTTGAAAGTCCTTGATAGTCGGCACGGATATCGCGTAAAAAATTCACTTTCTGAAAAGCAGCACCTAGTGCCCTTGCCGGTGATTCCAGTTTTGCATACAAGGTCTTATCTCCTTCACAGAATACATGCAAACACATCAGCCCTACCACTTCGGCAGAACCATAGATATATTCTTGATAGCCGCGCTGGTCATAGGCGGTGCGGGAGAGGTCCATCTCCATAGAGTGAAAAAACGCATCAATCAAATGATGATCGATTTGGTATTGATTAACCGTCCGCTGAAAGCTATGTAAAATGGGGTTGAGACTAATGCCTTGCGCAATTGCCGCATAGGTCTCCGCCTTAAAATCGGCGAGTAGTTGCTCCTTATTATGCCCATGAAAGGTATCCACAATCTCATCGGCTAGCCGCACAAACCCATAAATATTGCAGATGGGAGTGCGTAAATCTTGGTGAAGCAGCCGAATAGCCGAAGCAAACGAAGTGCTATAGCGACGGGTCACCACCGCACTGCACTGCTCACTAGACTGATGAAAAAGCTCGATCATGACCTTTAAGTTACAAAGAATTTTTAAAAAGGTTTAAACGCCCCTTTTTGAAACTGTTTTTGCACTTCTCGTGCCACTACTTCTCCACTAATGAGTGAAGGAGGAACGCCTGGACCCGGCACCGTCAACTGACCGGTATAAAACAAATTGGAAACTTTTTTACTCTTGCAGGCCGGTCTAAAAATGGCTGTCTGCATGAGTGTATTGGCTAGACCATAGGCATTGCCTTTAAAAGAGTTATACTCTTTTTGAAAATCAGAAACGGCCATGGTCTTTTTATAGATAACTGCCGAACGAATTTCTTCTCCCAAATGTGATTCCATTCGGCGAACGATGAGATCAAAATAATAGTCCCGCAATTCATCGGTATCACCTGTTAAACCAGATGCAACGGGAATTAAAAAGACAATATTCTCACACCCTGCAGGAGCAACAGCAGGATCTGTAGCAGAAGCAACGCTTACATAAAATAATGGTGCGGTGGGCCACTTGGGATCTTTATAGATTTCTTGTCCATGTGGACCAAAGGGTTCATCAAAAAATAAGCAGTGATGAATAGGCGCTTTTAATTTTTTATTGAGCCCTACATAATACATGAGACAAGAAGGAGCCATGACGCGTTTGTCCCAATAAGAGGCAGAGTAAGTACGATAATCAGAAGGAAGTAATTGCATTTCTGTAAACTGGTAATCCGCTCCACTAACAATCACATCGGCTACATACGTTTTTTTTGAAGTACGCACTGAATTTATGCGTCCTGTGCCTGTGTAGGGAGCGCGCCACATTAAGGGAGTTGCATTCGGCTCTAGTTGAAAAGCTAGCACGGGCTCATTGTATTGAAACTGCACCCCCAATTCCATTGCTACTTTTACCATCGCTTCCACTACCGCATACATTCCACCTTCGGGATACCAGGTACCCCCTTTGATATCAGCGTAGTTCATTAAACTATACAATGCAGGTGTTTCTTCTGGCAACGCTCCTAAAAAAAGGACGGGAAACTCCATCAGCTGACGAAGCTTAGGATGCGAAAAGTGATGAGCAATATGTTTGCTGATATTGGTGAGCAGTTGAAGCTTGAGTGCTCCACTGATCGTTTCCCAATTCATGAACTCGGTAATGGAAAGACCGGGCTTTTGTACAAAGCGGCCCATCCCTACCTCGTATTTAATAGCCGCTTCTTTTAAGAATTTATCGAGTTTAGCGCCACTACCCGGCTCGAGTTCTTCAAATACTTTTTGCAAATCTTCATAGCTGGCCGGCATATCGGTAAAGCCGTCTTTCCAGTATACGCGGTAAGAAGGGTCGAGACGTTTTAACCCGTAGTAATCTGAGACCTTTTTACCAAAAGCAGCAAAATAGTTTTCAAACACCTCGGGCATCCAGTAAAAACTAGGACCCAGGTCAAACGTAAAACCATTTTCTACTAATTGGCGGGCACGACCCCCGGGTGTGGTATTTTTTTCCAGTACCGTAACCTTAAAACCTGCCTTAGCTAAAAAGGAAGCCGCAGACAGACCGGCAAAACCCGATCCTATGACCAGCGCAGTAGGTTGAGACATTCGATGAAGTTAGGAATGCTGGAGTTGTTCCTTTAATAATTTTCTGGCAAAGTGAATACGACTCTTGATGGTACCGAGCGGCTCGTTAAGTGCTTCGGCAATCTCGTTATAATGATACCCGTCGAAATACAGTTGAAACGGAATTTTAAAAATATCAGGGAGTTGACGGATAGCCGTTTTAATTTCTTTGATACGCAGGCTGCTCTCGCCGTTGTTACCCACCGTAGACGACTGGCTATTTAATAAAAACTCGTTGGGGGTATTATCAAAAATGGTACGCTGCTTAGCCTTTCTGCGGTAATTATTGATAAAAATATTACGCATGATGGTAAAGAGCCAGGCTTTAATATTAGTGCCCGCATTATACTTTTCGCGATTAGCGAGTGCTTTATAGAGGGTTTCTTGGTAGAGATCATTGGCTGCATCAGAGTCCCTTGTGAGGTTAATGGCGAAGGGACGAAGGAAGTCTGCGTGGTTAACTAGGAGCTGATTGAATTCTATGATGGACATGTTGTTTAATTTATTGGACTGTAAAATTAAACAGATTAACCCTCCCTTCCATGAAAATTGTTTAATATTTTATTAAAATTTTTAAACAAAGTGGAGCCGTATGACGGCCGCAAATCAATTATTTGGCATTTATATGCTTATTTACTTACTTTATTCTATCTTTTTAATGTAGAATTTTGTAGAAAATAAATGACAAAATGGGTGAAAATACCTACTCAATGGACAAAAAGCCCTGGGAAACGCCAACCATAATTGAGGTGAATGTGAAAAAGATAAGGGAGGAAGAGATGGAGAATTATCTCAGACTGATTAGTAATGAAGAGCTGTTTTTAAAGATAACCCCAAGCGGGGGCGGAGATGGCTAACTACCCCACCTTATTAATAGAGATAACAGCCGCCTTGTCCTGATCAAGTGATTCAAAGATTGAATTGTTACTTACAAATTCAGGAACCAACTCTTTCATTTTTGCAACCATGGCCATTACACTGCCCGGTTTTGTAGCGTATTGGAACAATAAAGAGAAAGATTCATTTAAATCAGAGATGCTTTCATTTCGCACTTTAGCAATCAATATTTTTTCATGATGCGTTGGCAATGTATTTTCTGCATCACTCAATAATTCCTCATATAATTTTTCACCTGGGCGAAGACCAGTATACTTGATCTCAATGTCCACATTGGGCACCAAACCAGAAAGGCGAATCATTTTTCGTGCAAGATCTACAATGGGTACAGGCTTACCCATGTCAAAAACAAAGATCTCTCCCCCATTACCCATAGAGCCTGCTTCCAGTACCAACTGCGTTGCCTCAGGAATGGTCATGAAATAACGAATAATATTGGGATGCGTTACTGTAACAGGTCCCCCCTTTGCAATTTGATCTTTGAAACGCAAAATGACTGATCCATTTGACCCCAGCACATTACCAAAACGAGTAGTGATAAACTTTGTCTGGTGTTGAGCAGTAGAGGCCAACTGCTGCACATAAATCTCTGCAAGTCGCTTGGAAGCACCCATCACATTCGTAGGGTTAACAGCTTTATCGGTAGAGACCATCACAAAGCGACTAACCTTGTACTTTAAAGATAGATCCGCAATCATTTTTGTTCCCCCCACATTTGTCAAGATCGCTTCGGAGGGAGAGATTTCCATCATGGGTACATGCTTATAAGCTGCAGCATGATAAACAATCTGAGGATGAAAAGTAGAGAATAACTCTTCCATCCGGTTTTCATTCCGCACATCCCCTAAAAAGAAAATAAGCTTAGTACCATTTCTTGTAGCAGTCAATTCTAACTCTAAATCATGCAAAGGTGTTTCTGCCTGATCAACTATGATGATGGTAGAAGGATGGTATTTAATGAGTTGACGGACAATCTCACTTCCAATAGATCCCGCTCCACCCGTAACCAACACTCTTCTTCCTGCTAGCTGATTATCCAATTCCTGGTGATTGAGCTGAATGGGATCACGCTCGAGTAGCTGTTCAATTTTGATAGACTGAAGCTGCTTTTTGGTGAACTGCCCATTGATCCATTTATCAAGCGGGGGAACATTTAGAACTGTTACATTTTTCTCTAAACAAATCTCTACTAACTGTGCTCGGCGACTAGCAGGGATAGAGAAACTGGAAATAATGATCTCATCAACCTCGTGTAATTGAAATAGTAACTCAAGGTCCTCAAAAGCATAAATTCTAACACCATCTACTATCTTTTCAGACTTACGTGGGTTATCATCGATGTACGCAACCACTTTCACTTTAGAGGTTGGGTCATGCTCCAGCACTCGCTTAGTAGCAAATCCCGCTTCACCCGCTCCGTAGATAATTACATAACGAGGGTTCATTTTAGCATTGCGGTAGTAGCTAAAAAAATACTTAATGCCAACACGGTAAGTAATTAGCGAGAGAAAACTGAGCAGTGCATATATCAGTAAGGTCACTAATGGAAGTGCAATGAAGGTTTGATTATTAACCATTGACAATGCACTGAACAACCCAACAACAACAAAACCGGCCAGTAATGAAAAGCTTACTCGCATTGCATCTTGCACGCCCGTATAGCGCACAATACCTGCATAGGTTTTGAAAGCGTAGAATATTATTGCATTAATCGCAGAGATAATAATTAAGTTAGATCCTAATTCTCTAAAACTAATTAATTCAGGATTGAGATTGTGCCCAATCAAGTAAGCGAAAATCAATGAAAGGTTACAAAAGAAAATATCAATTAGGAATATTATCCAACGAGGAACAATATTGATTTTCGGTAGCATAAGGTTTTACAAAGATTGGTCAAAAAAACGTTCTTGACAAAAATATTCTAGTGAGTCAGTAAGTGTAAAGCATTAACAATCAATTAAAAACATCAGAGAACTTTCGTAAAAGAATATTTGAGAACCTATCAAATCGTAAACGCATAGCCGGATTTACGAGCACTCGAACATCTTTTATTTTTTCGTGGATAGCTTGGAAAAGGGAAAAGTGCTCACAACGGACTTCTACCCGACTGTCCTGATTATCTAAGACACCATAGAACAAATCTTGAATAGCTGAAAATTTATAAATCGCAAAGCCCCCAAAAGCCGAATACACATTTAGCATTTCGTGCTGCCTGCCTTTCAAATTTGAATTATGCTGTAAAAGCTTAATTGATTTTTCAGTCTGTGGCTTGGCCTCGTCACCAAGTAAAACGAGTGCATAGGTATCATAATATCGCTCAGTCAGTTTAGGTGAAATAGAGTACCCATATGCAGTTACAATATCCCAATGGTTTCTTTTTATAAAGGAATCAATGACCCCATCCCAGCTGATTTTATCTACATCCCAGTCAATCACTAACAAGTAATCAAATGATTTTCCTGAACCGAAAATTTTACTCAAATATTGATTTCTGAAATGAGCGAGCCGAGTAACTCTTGATCTAGAGTAATAGGGATTAACATTTGGGTTGCTAGTGACATGCTTTACTCTCTCTTTATCGCCATCAATAATATCCACGCCATTGGACTGATTCGCCCATTGATCCAGCAGCATTCGTGTTTTATCCGTGCTATCATTTTCAACAACCACAACTACAGAATCGGCAAACAGTCCTCGAAGGCGTTCAATAAATTTTATATTGTCAGGAAGTGAACGAGCACAATTACGGGCCAGACCACAAATAGCAATGGAAGAAGAGGAAAGATGCAAGCGATCTTGCTCCGAAAGCTCAATAAGCCTTTTCATCTCCCTTTATTAAGTTGATTATAGTTTGAAAGATAATCTGACAATCCAGCCAAAAACTCCAATTTTCAATATACCATAGATCGAAAGCAACTCGCTTCGTCATTTCGTCCGTAGAACGTATTGCCCCTCTACTTCCACTAACCTGCGCCCAACCAGTAATTCCCGGCTTTACTAAATGGCGGAACATATAATGCTGAACAATATCCTTTGACTCTACTGAAAGTGGAATGGGATGCGGGCGAGGCCCTACCACAGACATACTACCCATTAGAACATTTAAAAATTGCGGCAACTCATCCAAGCTTGTCTTACGTAAAAAACGACCTAACCGAGTAACACGCGTGTCATTTTCCATTGTCTGTGAAAAATCACCTTCTCCAGTATGTGTGGGAGAACCCCTAAACATCGTTCGGAATTTATAACAACTGATTTTCTTGTTATTCAAACCCCAACGGTCTTGTTTAAAAAATATAGGACCCCTGGAATCTAACTTAATCAGTACCGCTAAGATTGGAGCCAGCCAGCTAAAAATTAAAATCAAGAAAAGAAAAGAGAAAACGATATCGAAACTTCTTTTAAATACTCGGTTCTCCGGATCGTCGAGTGGAAAATAGCGTATGCCCACAACGGGGAACCCCGCATAATTTGTCAAATTATAAGAGGTAGTTCCCATCCGATTAAAATCATTGATAACATTAACTTGCACTTTCGCATTTTCACAAACATCAATTACGTACCCAATTTCTGTCACCTGTGTAGAGGGTAACATCAGAAAAACTTCATCAATTGTTTGTCGTTGAAAAATAGAAGGTAAATCTTCCAAACTTCCCAGTTTATTAATCCCTAAGCCATTATGATTTGCTTCACCCACAAAACCAACTATTGTATACCTCAAATTATTGATGAGCATGCCTGAGCGAAATAAATTTGTTCCAGGACCCAGGTCGCCAACTATCAATATTTTTCTGACGTATTGATAATGACTTCGAATAAAGGCAACAGCGACGCGGTAAAAATATTTTATGAAAGGAAATGCAATTAAAATCAACAGGTAGTACTGCAAAATTTGAAATCGCAAGTAATAAAAACTAGGGAATAGTAGTGCCAAGAAAAAAACAAATACGAGCAAATGCAGGGCAATCACTCGAAGCAACAGAGTCAATTCTTGGGAAAACGAAAAAAGGGTAATGCTGGTATAAAAATGAAAGACCCTTGCCGCTATGTACCAGATTAATAAATTAAAGGCAAGTAACCAGCCACAGTTTCCTGTTAAACATAAAGTTTGATCGTTTCTAAATTGATGAGAAGCAACCCACAAGAATAGGGTTAATAAAAACCCGTCTAACCCTAATCGGAGAAAATAGTTGATTCTAGGACCTCTTTGCATAAGAAATGGCTCAACGCAAGATAGTCAAAATCAAAGCCCATAGTTCATCCCAATGCTCAGTAAGTTGGTTTGATCAAACCGTCTAAATGATGCCGTCAAGTATAAACGGGGAATATATTCATATTGACCTTGGAGCGAATACTCCTTAGAAGAAATTTGATAACCGAATAAAAAAGGAGGCTGAGGCTGTTGAAAATACTGCTGATCCAATGTGCCTTGCTCTCCTTTGCGTACTTGCATATATCTAGCCCTAATCTTTAGTCGAGGTAATGGTGTATAATTTGCAAAT